>CALQGY020000119.1 GCA_943330235.2 Candidatus Kuenenia stuttgartensis | reverse complement strand
GACACCTTTCACCGATCACGTGAACAGGGTGAAAATGTGAAACGTGATCAGTGAAACGTTTTCGGTGATCAGGAGACGCGACACCTTTCACCGATCACGTGAACAGGGTGAAAATGTGAAACGTGATCGGTGAAACGTTTTCGGTGATCAGGAGACGCGACACCTTTCACCGATCTCGTGAACAGGGTGAAAATGTGAAACGTGATCAGTGAAACGTTTTCGGTGATCAGGAGACGCGACACCTTTCACCGATCACGTTTCACATTTTCACCCTGTTCACGTAGTTGCAGTTCACCCGCCCCTTCGTTCCCGCATGCGCCGCGTCTCGCCATGCCGCATCACCGTAAACCGCTCCGGCGCGAGCCCGCGTGCCGCCACCGCCGCGGCCAAGTCCTTCGGCGGCTGATCCAGCGATTCGTCAGAGAGCGGGAACGTCCCCCAGTGGACGCCCACCGCGGCGGCGGCCCCCACATCCAGCATCACTTGCACGGCTTCGGCCGGATCCACGTGCTGCGGGTGCATGAACCAGCGCGGGGCGTATGCGCCAATGCCGATGGCGGCAAAATCGAACGGACCGAACTGCTCGCCAATCCGTTTCGGATCCTCCGAGTAGCCGAGATCGCCTGAATACCAGAATCGGCACGACGGGTGCAGCATGGCCCAGCTGCCCCACGGCGTGTCGTTGCGCCGGAGCGCCGAGCGGCTGCTCCAGTGCTGCACGGGAAGAAAGTGGAAGGCCACGTCGCCGCTGGCGGTGGGCAGACGGAAGTCCTCGTGCCACTCAAAGCCATGCACCGTGGGACGGGCACCGCCCATCACGGCCCCCGGCACATGGCGGGCGAACCAGCGATCGACCCCCTTCGGTACCAGGAACGTCGGCGCGCCCCCCGCTTGCTGCGCGACGGCGTGCACCGAGCCGTGATCGAGATGGTCGAAGTGGTTGTGCGAGATGGCCACCACATCGATGTGCGGCAGCTGCGCCACTGACAGCCCAGGGGGCTGATGCCGCTTGGGGCCCGCGAACCGCACGGGTGACACGCGGCGGCTGAACACCGGATCCACGAGGATATTCAACCCGCCCATCTGCACCAGCAGCGACGCGTGGCCGATCCACGTGATGGTCGGCTCCGACCGATTGGCGTGCAGGTAGGCCACGTCCGGTGCGATGCCACGGACCGGCTCCTGCGGCGGGCGCGGCAGTCGGCGACGCGCTCGCTCGAACGCCCACCGCGCCACGCCGCGCCCGGTGATATCGATCCCGCTGGGGTTGGAATAGGGAGGGGGCGTCACGGTCGCAGGGCGATGGGGGCCGATTGAGTCCGGCCACGCGGAGCGCTGGCCGATGAATGCCACAGCGCGAAAGGTAATTCGTCTCGGGACCCTGCTTGACGGACGCGGCCGAAATCGCGTAGATGAAAGCGTCCTGCGAATGCCTTCGCCTCCTCTACCGGCTTGCCGTCTCATGCCACATCGCTTTCGTGCCTCCGCTGGTCGCTCGACATCCGTTGCGGCCCTGCTGGCCGGCAGCCTGTTCTTGGCCGCGTGCGGGGAAACGCTTGAGGCGCGCGTCACGCAGGCGATGGACGGCTGCATTGCGGCGCGCAATGCGGATTTCGTCGGCGGGCGCGGCGCGACCGCGCTCAACACACCGCTGCCGGCGCCCGTCAACGCGCTTGCCGACAAGGTGCGGTATCGGGCGGCGTTTCAAATGTTCGAGCAGATCGCCCAGTCGGCCGGCGATCAGGTGACGTTGGTGTGCGCGCTCGAGCTGACGTCGCACTACCGCCACGGTGATGTGGGGACGCTGCTCCACCAGTTCACGCGGCACCCGGACGCCGCGGTGGCGATCAACGCGAAGACACTGCTCGCCAAAACTCAGGATCCCCTGCCGGCCTGGATGACGCGCGGCGACGCGCAGTAGGCATCGCCGTCGCGACGTGCACGCGCAACGTGCACGCGCGACGTGCACGCGCAACGTGCATTCGCGACATGCATTCGCGACAGCATTCGCGTCGCGCCGTCAGCGCGCGTCGGTCAACGTCCGCGCGCGCGATACCGCGCCAGCCACTCCGTGCTCCAACTGCTAAACGTTCCAGCCGCCAACGTGGCGCGCACGTCGCGCATGACGCGCAGCAGAAACGCCAGATTGTGCAGCGCGAGCAGACGCGGCCCCATGGGCTCCTGCGCGGCGAACAAATGGCGCAGATACGCTTTGTCGTAATCGGTGCACGCCGGACAGAGGCAGTCATCGTCGATGGGCCGGCGATCGGTGCGGTGGCTGCTCTTGCCGATCTGGATAGTGCCATCGCGCGTGAACACCGTGCCGTGCCGGCCCATGCGCGTGGGGGCGACGCAATCGAAGAGGTCCATGCCGCGTCGCACGGCTTCAATCAGATCGTCCGGGAAGCCCACGCCCATTAAGTAGCGCGGTTTATCGCGCGGCAGTTCGGGCTCGCAAATCTCGATGGTGCGATACATGTCCACCTTCGCTTCGCCCACCGACAGGCCGCCCACCGCCACGCCGTGCCACGCGCCGCTGTCGAGAATGCCGCGCACGGACGACCGCCGTAGGTCGTCATGCACGCCGCCCTGCACAATCGGAAACAACGCCTGCTCCGGCGCGACGCGCTCCACGTCGTCGTCGGTGCGCATGGGAGGCGCACCGGGCGCGACCACCATGGCTGGTAACGACGCGCGGCCTTCGCGGCCGAGTCGCTCAAACTCCACGCGGCAGCGCGCAAGCCATCGCAGGCTACGCTCCATCGCCTGCCGAGACGCCGCATACTCGGAGCCGCCGGCAATGAGCTCATCCAGCTGCATGATGACATCGGCGCCCAGATTGCGTTCAATCTGCATCACGCGCTCGGGGGTGTACTGATGCCGCGAGCCATCGATGGTGCTTTTGAACTCCACACCCCGCTCGCTCACCGTGCGGAAGGCGGCCAGCGAGAACACCTGAAAGCCCCCCGAGTCGGTCAGCATGGGGCCGGGCCAGCGCGCGAAGGCGTGCAAGCCGCCGAGGGCGCGCACCATCACGTCGCCCGGGCGCAGATACAGGTGGTAGGCGTTGCTCAGCACCATGCGCGCGCCAACGGCATCGATCTCGCGCATGGCAATACCGCGAATGGCCGCGTGCGTGCCTACCGGCATGAACTCCGGGGTGGCCACCACGCCGTGCGGCGTCGAAAACCACCCCAGTCGTGCAGACCCGTCGTGCGCGTCCGTGCGAAACGCAAACGGACGCGAAGTCTCGTCGCTCAGTGGCCCGCCGCGCCGGCATCGCGATCGCGCGGATCCGGCGCGCCCACGCGATGGCCGGTCCGGCCGTCAATCATGATGGAGTGCGCGGTACCCTGCGTCGCACCAAACGACACCGTATGCCCCATCGCCTTGAGCGCGGCCACCGTGGACTCCGGTACGCCGTTCCGCTCGATGGTGACGGTGTTGGGCAGCCACTGGTGATGCATGCGCGGCGCGTTCACCGCCTCCTGCAGCGGCATATCAAACGCCATGATGTTGAGCGCCACTTGCAGCACGGTGTTGATAATCGTGCGCCCGCCGGGGCTGCCGATCACCGCCACCAGCTTGCCGTCCTTGGCGAGAATGGACGGCGTCATGCTGGAGAGCATGCGCTTGCCCGGACGCGCCACGTTGGCCGGCGTGCCGATCAGCCCCGTGCTGTCGGTGAGTCCGGGCTTGCCGTTGAAATCGCCCATCTGGTTGTTGAGCAGAAATCCGGCGCCCGACACCACGGCGCCCAATCCGTAGCCCGCTTCCAGCGTGTACGTGACCGACACGGCCATGCCGTTCCGATCCACCACCGAGAAGTGCGTCGTCTCGAGGCTCTCGTGATCATCGGCCACCTGCGCGGGCAACGACGGCGACGCCTTGTCTACCAGAATGGTCTTCCGCAGTTCGGCCGCATACGGCTTGCTCATCAATTTCTCGATGGGCACCTTCACGAAATCGGGGTCGCCCAGATAGCGCGCGCGATCAAGAAACGCGCGCCGCATGCTCTCGGTGAGCAGATGCAGATAGCGCGGCGTGTTGTGACCCACGGCCTTGAGATCAAAGCCCTCGAGAATGTTCAGCATCTCAATCATGGCCACGCCACCCGAACTCGGCGGCGGCATGGAGATGACGTCATAGCCGTTGAACGTGCCCTTCACCGCGGCGCGCTCCTGCGCCTGATAGTCCACCAAATCCTTCGCCGTGATGATGCCACCGCCGCGCTGCATCTCGGCCACAATCAGATCAGACGTTTCACCGCGATAGAACCCGTCACGCCCGCCGTCGCGAATGCGCGTGAGTGTGCGCGCCAGGTCGGGGAGCTTCATGTGCTCGCCGGCGGCGTACGGGGTGCCGTTCTTGGAATACGCCGCCACCGTGGCCGGATAGGTCTTGAGGCGCGCGACCGCACTGGACAACGAACCGGCCAGCCCCGTCGGCACATCAAAGCCGTCACCGGCCAGCGTGGCCGCAGGATCCACCAACGCTTTCCACGAGGCGGCGCCGTATTTCTTGTGCGCCAGCGCGAAGCCCGCGACGGTGCCCGGCACGCCCACCGACAGATGGCTGCGATGATGCTTGGTGGCCGAGTACGCGCCGTTGGCCTCGGTGAACATCTCCGGCGTGGCCGCGGCCGGCGCCTTCTCGCGGAAATCGATCGTGGTCGCGCGTCCGTCGGGGAAGCGGATGACCATGAACCCGCCACCGCCGATGTTGCCGGCCGTGGGGTACGTCACCGCAAGCGCAAAGCCCGTCGCGATGGCCGCGTCTACCGCGTTACCGCCATTGGCCAGCACCTTCGCGCCCGCCTCGCTGGCAATGGAGCTGGCCGACACTACCATGCCATTCGGCGCATCCGTACCGCGCACCACCGGCGTGACCACCGCGGTGGGCGACGTCGTGGCCGTCGCGGCCGACTGACTCCGCGCGCACGCGGCCACCAGCGCGGCGGACAGCAGCAGGGCCGTCGTCGCGGCGCGACGCAGGCGTGGGAATGACAGCGAATCGTGCAGCACGGGGCGATTACGCATGGCAGAGGCGGAGCAGGGGAGACGTGCGTGACTCGGGAATCCCCAAATGTCGCCCTCTACCGGCCTTCGCGCACGGGGGTGGTTCACGAAGGCACGCAAAGGGCTCACCGATCATGCCTATTCGCCGCGGATCGCTCCGTGCCGAACGCTGATCGGCTAGCGGATTGCCCCGTGCGGGCGTCGGAGTTTCTCGCCCACCACGAATTTCACGATCGTTTGGACGCGCGAGGGTGCGAGTCGACCGCGCAATCCAGTCCGCGCCCGCATCCCCCGAATCACGCTCAGCGCAGTCCGCGGCTAAGCCCCGCCGCGCGCGTCCGCCCGTGCCTGCGACGCCGAGCTGTCCATCCACAGCTGCTGCGTGACCTTGAGCAACACATACCCGCTCACCGCCAGCACGCCCGTCAGCGCCCACGCCGTCGGCAAGCGCGACGGATCACCCGACGAGTACAGGAAATTCCCGATCGCAAACAGCGACGACCAGATCACCACGCACCCCGAGATCCACCCCACGAACGCCGCACCCACGCGGTTCTCTTCCGCGATCTCGGCGTCGCTGATGCCGGCCTCCGCACGCTGCGCCGTCCACCCCGGGCCGGCCGGCTTCACCTTTTTCACGAACGCAATCAGTGTCGCGCGATCCGTCACCGGTCCCACGAATGCCGTGATCAGCCACGCCACCGTCGTGATGCCCACCTGCACAATCGTGGTCGTCGCAAAGTCCGCGCCCGGCATCAGCTTGGGCACCAACAGCGACGTGATGAGCGACATCACCATGGCCACGATTTCACACCACGCCGACACGCGCCACCAGAACCAACGCGCGATGTACAGCAACCCCGTGCCGGCGCCAATCGACAGCAACACCTGGAACGCCTGCTGCGCGGAGCTCATCGTGAGACTGAGCAGCGCCGCGACGATGTACAGCACCACGGTGCTGATACGCCCCGCGTTCACGTAGTGCGCTTCCGACGCGTCCTTCTTGATGAAGCGCCGATAGAAATCATGCACCAGATACGACGAGCCCCAATTGAGGTGCGTCAGAATGGTGGACGAATTCGCTGCCAGCAGACCACCGATCATGAGCCCCACAAAGCCGACCGGCAGGAACTTGAGCATGGCCGGAAACGCCGAGTCGTGACCGATGAGCGTCACATCCGCATTCGGGAACGCCGACTGGATGGACGCGAGGTCGGGGTACACGATAATCGAGCACAGCGCCGTGATGATCCACGGCCACGGACGCAGCACATAGTGCGCGAGATTGAAGAACAGCGTGCCGCCCAGCGAATCCTTCTCCGACTTCGACGCCAGCATACGCTGCGCGATATACGACCCGCCGCCCGGCTCGGCGCCCGGATACCAGTTGGCCCACCAGCTGATGGCGATGGGCAGAATGAAAATCATGAGCGCCAACTGCGACATGCTGAAATTCGGCAGCATGTCGAGAATCGGCTGTCCCGCGCCGTCCTTGGTCGACATCACCGGCTGCGCATTCGCGGCCGTGCTCTGCACCACCTGCAGCGTGGAAAGCTTCGCCACCAGCAGCTTGAGCCCCACCCATCCGTTGGCATCACCAGCCAGCCGGCGTCCCACTTCTACCAGCGAGAACCACGCGGCCGCAAACACCGCCGTCATCTTGATGAAGAACTGGATCATGTCGATGACCAGTACGCCCCAGAGCCCCGAGTGCGCGGCGAACACCACATTGAGCACGCCGCAGATCACGATGGTCTGCCACGACGGTAACCCGAACAGGATGTTGGCGATCTTGCATGCCGCGAGCGTCACCATGCCCATGATGAAGCAGTTGAAGAACAGCCCCAGATACACGGCGCGAAACCCGCGCACCACGGAGGCTGACTTGCCCGAGTAGCGCAGTTCGTAGAACTCGAGATCCGTCAGCACGCCCGAGCGGCGCCACATGCGCGCGAAGAAGAACACCGTGGCGATGCCGGTGAGCACGAACGCCCACCACTGCCAGTTGCCGGCCACGCCATAGCGGCGCACCTGCTCGGTGACCCAGTTGGGCGTATCCGACGAAAAGGTGGTGGCCACCATGGAGAGCCCTGCCAGCCACCACGGCACCGAGCGCCCCGAGCCGAAGAACTCCTGCGTGCTCTGTCCCGAGCGCTTGGCCAGGAACAACGCCGGCACGAAGCACACCAAAATGGACGCCGCGGCGATGACCCAGTCGATCCAGGAAATATTCATAAGCGTCTCAGTGGCGCGGGGCGGGCGGTGGGATGAACAGTCAGCAACCCCGAGTATCGCCGCCGCACCAGCGACACGCCACCCCGGCGTGTCAGGCCGAACCGGTGGGCCGCCGACCGATCCATCGTTCCACGGCCGCGGCGCCACCGTTACGCACCAGCCACGCGAGGCCCATCGTGCGCACCAGACGTCCGGCCAATAGGGCCCCCACGAAGGCGGGCCAGGGCACGCCGGCAATTCCCGAGGCGATGCTCGTGAGCTTCGTGGAGAGCGGGCTCATGGTGCTCGCGAAGATGGCCCAGCCGCCATACTGCCCAAGCGTCGTGCGGTACGCATCCAGTTGCGACGGCGTGATGCCGGCCCACGCCGCGACGGGCCCCTGCACCAGTGAGACGGCCGAGGCCCCGATGACGTAGAGGAGGAGGCTGCCCACGAGGGTGCCCGCGGTCGCGATGAGCGCCAGCACGTAGGCCCGCTGTGGCCGAGCCAGCGCCAGCGGGAGAAAGAACACGTCGGCCAGTCCGGGGAAGACGCAGCCCTGCAACAGCCCCCACGCAAAGACCACGCTCCCCGACCACCCGGCGTCGGCCCAGCCCTTGAGGCGCGCGAACAGGCGCTGCACGAACGTCGTGCCGGCGGCGCGTGGCGGGGTGACGTCTCCGGATTCAATGCTGGGCATGAAGCGGCGCGGCAAGAGAGGGAACGGGCGAGGGCTGCGGGACGGGAGCCGTCGCGGTGAGCGCTCGGTGTGCGCTCGGTGTGCGCTACAAGTCTAAGCGAAACGCTCACCGGATCCTGTGCGTACACGGACGAGCGGTTCGACGAGCGTCCCGAGCAGCATGCGGAAACGCCCGCGATTGCCGTACATTCGTCATCCCTTTCCGTCCGGAGTGCCGTGCTCGCCGTTGATCTGCAAAACCTGACCAAATCCTACGGACGGGTCACCGCTGTCGACCAGCTGTCCCTCCAAGTCGAACCCGGTGAAATCGTCGCGTTCCTCGGCCCCAACGGGGCCGGGAAGACCACCACCATCGATATGCTGCTCGGGCTCGCGCGCCCGGATCAGGGCGTCGTGCGCGTCTACGGCAAGTCGCCCGCCGACGCCGTGGCCCGCGGCGAGGTATCGGCGGTGATGCAGAGCGGCGGTCTACTCAAGGAATTCACGGTGGCCGAAACGGTGGCGTACACCGCATCGCTGTATGCCAATGCGCGGCCGCTGGCCGAAGTGCTCGAACGGGCCGGCATCACCCATATCGCCGATCGCCGCGTGGGGAAGTGCTCGGGCGGTGAGCAGCAGCGTCTGCGCTTTGCCATGGCGTTGCTCTCTGATCCGCGCCTGTTGGTGCTCGATGAGCCCACCACGGGTATGGATGTTGAGGGACGTCGCGATTTCTGGGGCGCTATTCGGCGCGATGCTGCGCGCGGCCGCACCATTCTGTTCGCCACGCATTATCTCGACGAAGCCGACGCGCACGCCGATCGCATTGTGCTCATCCGGCAGGGTCGCATCGTCGCCGACGGCACCACCGCCGAGATCAAGGCGCTGGCCTCGGGCCGTTCGGTGCGCGCCACGTTGCCCGACGCCCCCATCGAGGTCTTGCGGGCGCTCCCGGGCGTGCTGGCGGCCGAGGTGCGCGGCGATTCGGTGTTGCTGCAGTGCACCGACTCGGATGCCGTCGCCCGCTATCTGCTGACGCACACCGCCGCGCGTGACCTGGAAGTCGTCGCGCAGAATCTCGAAGCCGCGTTCGTCGCGCTCACGTCGGCGCAACCCTCAGATGCTGCCCCTCACGCCACCGGAGTCGCTCAATGACCATCGCACCGGCGGTCGCCGTCGCGCCCGACTTGCGGGACGATGTGCGTCGTGTCCCGCCGCTTGGCGGATTCAACATCACCGCGATCGCGCTCGATCTGCGGCGCGTGCTGCGCAATCGTCGCACGCTGATGTTCACGCTCATCTTCCCCAACCTGTTCTTCTACCTCTTCGGACTGGCCGGGCGCGGGCCGCGTGGCGGGCCGGGCACGCTGGCCATTGTCATGCTCAACATGGCGGCGTACGGCGCCATGGTCGCGACCACATCGGGTGGGGCGGCGGTCTCCCTCGACCGGAACCTGGGGTGGAGCCGTCAGCTGCGTTTGACGCCGCTGTCGCCGAGCGCGTACATCGCGATGAAGGTGGTTGTCTCGATGGCGGTCGCGGCCATCTCGCTCTGCTCCACGTACACGTTCGGCGCGTTCAACGGGGTCCATCTGACGCCGGCGCAGTGGGTGCTCTGCGCGCTGTCGTCGTGGGCGGCCTCGCTGGTGTTCGCGGCGTTCGGCTTGTTCATGGGCTTCCTGCTGCCGTCGGAAAACGTGATGCAGTTTGTCGGCCCCATGCTCGCGGTCATGGCCATGTTCGGCGGCATCCTGGTGCCGCTGCAGGCGTTGCCGCAAACGTTGCAGAGCATCGCGCGCTTTACGCCCATGTTCGGTGTCGGGCAGGTGGCGAGAGCGCCGCTCACCGGGGAGATTACGGCATGGGCAATCGGCGCGGTCATCATCTGGACAGTAGTCTTCGGCGTCGGAGCGATGACGCTCTTCCGGCGCGACACCGCGCGCGTGTAGTGCGCGTCGTGCATATGGCGCGCGTCCCGCTGGTCGCGCTCGCACTGCTCGCTGTGGCGGGATGTGCGAGTGCACGGTCGCGGGCCACGACGGTATCCCGGATGGCAACCCAGACGGTCTCGTGGTCGGTCAATCGCGCGGTGGCCGATACGGTCACCACCGAGACGTTGGCGCCGGGCGTGCAGCTGCACCATCTGGTGCGCATCGCGACGCCCCTCCGCGCCGACGTCCTCGATATCGACCTCGCGGCGTGTGTGTCCGTGCGCGCCGTGAAGGGCGCCGCCACGGCGGTTGGCCGAGCCACGACGAGTGATCTGCTGCGCGGGCTCTCGGCGGCCGACCGCCCCATCGCGGCGGTCAATGCTGACTTCTTCTCGTTCGCGCCGCCGGGCGTGCCGGTGGGGGCGTTGGTGCAGGCCGGCCGCGTCTTCGCCGGCCCGGTGAAACGTCCCGTGCTGGCCTTCGATGCCAAGGGCGCACCGTTCATCGGGACGCTCACGGTCTCGGGCAGTATTGCCACGTCGCGCGTCCGCATTCCGGTGGTGTCGTGGAATCGCCCCACGGCCAACGGCATCGGCATCACGGATGCCGCCTGGGGACAACCGCTGGACACGCTCACGCGCCCTGGTGCGATGCAACTCGTGCCCCTCGGCGCCTCGCGCTACGTCATCGCGGCGCTGCCGGCCTCGCACAATGGACTCGCGCGCGGCGACACGCTCATGCTGGTGGGCAGCGCACGCGCCTCGCTGATTGAACACGACACGGTCCGTGTGGATGTCGCGCTTGGGCCCATCATGCCGCGCGAGGCGGTGGGCGGCAACCCGCTGCTGGTGAGCGACAGCAGTATCGTGGCAACCATCGACAAGGCGGGCGACGCCGCCTTCCGCGGTGTGAATCCGCGCACTGCCGCCGGATTCGCTGCCAACGGTCGCCGCCTCCTGCTGGTGGTCATCGACGGGCGACGTGCCGGCTACAGCGCGGGCACCACCACGCGGGAGACGGCCGCGCTCATGCGCGACCTCGGCGCCAGCGAGGCCGTCAATCTCGATGGCGGCGGCTCCACGGCCATGGTCGTGCGCGACGCCGCGACCGGGACGCTACGCGTCGTCAACAAGCCGTCCGACGCCACCGGCGAACGGCCCGTCGCTGACGCGCTCGCGGTCATGGGGCGCTGTCAGAAGCGCTGACGGTCGACGCCGAGCGCTGGGGAAGATCCCTGCCAACCCCAACCGCATTGCACGGAAACGCACCGGATCGAACGGAAACCACGGGATTCATAATCCCCCGTGATCCCTATACCCCAATCCGTCTCATCCCGCGCGTTTCCGCGCTAGGCAGTTCGCTCTAGCCGCAGCGTTTGCCAACGTATGCCAGCGTTCACCAACGTTCACCAGCGTGGCGACACGTCGGCGCTGTTTCGGCTGGTCACCCCAACCGCATTGCACGGAAACGCACCGGATCGAACGGAAACCACGGGATTCATAATCCCCCGTG
>CALQGY020000118.1 GCA_943330235.2 Candidatus Kuenenia stuttgartensis | reverse complement strand
GGGGATTTCGTCGTCAGCTCCTCGGAATAATGTCAACGCAACGTTTCAACTACTACGATCTGCTGCAGGTTGAACAGGACGCGACACTCGAGAGTGTCGTCGCGTCCTATCGCGCGCTCATGAAGCAAGAGCAGGCGAATCCGCAGAGTGACCCGAGCGACGTAGCCCTGTTGCACGAAGCGTTCGATGTGCTGTCGGACACGGCCTCGCGCCGCACCTACGACGCCGAACTCGCCAGCGAGGCGGCCGCCGACGCGGCCGCCGACGCGGCTGCCGCGAGTGCGCCGGTAGCCGCGCCCGCCCCGGCGGCCAGCGCGCCAACGCCCAGCGCGCCAACACCAAGCGCCCCAACGTCAAGCGAGCCGTCCTGGGCCGAGAGTCAGCGCGCGCCCGCGGCCTTGCCCGAGGTGTCCACGAAGTACTGCCCGACGTGCGGCGATGACACGCCGCCGGAGCTTCAGGACGCCAATTCGTGCTGCACCCGGTGCGGCACACAGTTGCCGCCGGACATCCCCGTTCCCCCCCGCACCAAAGCGGTGGATCGGCGCACGATGCCGCGCTTCGAGAAGGCGGACTGGGTCAAGCTGTTTGTGAACTGGCCCAAAGACACCGTGGTGATCGATGCGCGGATGCGCGATCTCTCGGTGAACGGTCTCAGTCTCTACAGCGGTCTGGAACTGCAGGTGGGGCACGCCATTCGTGTCGTCGGTCCTACGTTCGACGTCGTCGCGGACGTCGTGACGCTGCGTTCGGTCGGCAGCATCTTTTGCCTGCATGCACGACTCCGCTCGCTGCTGCGCGCGGAAAGCGTCGACGACGGAAGCGGAAAGCCGCTCTAAGCATATACGCATCACGACATGCAGCATGTTGCGACCGTGGGACCAGACGCGTCGATGCTACGATCCGTCAGGTCCCGCGCAAATGCCGGGCCAGTTGTCAACTGTTGTCACATTGTGCCGCCGCCATGTCCACGTCCCGCCGCAATTATTATCGCATCCTGCACGTCCAGCCGGACGCGCCGCTGGAGGTCATCACCGCGTCGCACCGTGCGCTCATGGCCACGTGCCACCTCAATAAGGGCACGAGCGATCCGGCCACGTTGAACGAAGCGCTCGATGTGCTGGCCGACGCAGAGCGCCGGAAGGCCTACGATGACGAGCGGGAGAGTCGCGCCGCCCGTGCGTCCGCGATGAACCACCCCGCGGGCGCCGAGTCGGCCGCGCCAGCGGGGGACGCGACCGCCGGTACCGGGGCGGCGCCCAAAGCGTGCTCGGTGTGTCAGCAGCCGGCACCGGAGTCGGTGCAAGCCGACACGCTCTGCAGCCGCTGCGGCGCGCCGCTGACGCCGGCCACCTACGGGCTCACCAAGTCGCGCGTGAACGAGCGCCGTGCGCTGCCGCGCATTATGAAGTCCGACTGGGTCAAGCTCTACGCGCACTGGCCATCCGAAGAGCACATCATGGACGTGCGCATGCGGGACGTGTCGCTGGACGGCATCAGCGTCTATTCCGGCGCGCCGCTGCCGGTCCAAAGCCGGGTGCGGGTGCTTGGCTCGGCGTTCGACATCGTCGCGCAACTGGTGTCGGTCCGTCGGGTGGGGAAGGTCTTCACGTTGCACGCGCAACTGCTCACGCTCCGCCGCGTTGCCAAGATCGACGATGGCACGTACGTCGAGCCGCTGCAGGATCAGGCCCCGGGCGGCGCCGACGCCAACAAAGCCCTCGGACGACTCGTCGGGAGACGCTAGCCTCGCCGCTGGGTTCGAGATGTTTCCAAGGTGGGACGAGCGGCGTCTCATGGTGGCACACGCACGTGTAGACGTGCGAATACATACCTGCATGCCGGCGTTCCGCTGCCGGTTCCCCGCCCCTCTTCGCTCGTGACGCCGGCTCGCGTCATTCGTGGTCAACATGCCCGTCAATCGCCGTAACTACTACCGCCTGCTCCACGTGCAGTCGGATGCGCCGCACGAGGTCATCAAGGCAGCGTATCGCGCCTTGATCTCCGGTCATCATCCGGATCACGGCGGCGACAACGAAGACGCGGCGTTGCTCAACGAGGCCTATCACGTCTTGTGCGATCCCGTCCAGCGCGGCGAATACGACGCCATGCGCGCGGCGCGATCAGGTCGCGTGGCGGGCAAAGGCTCAGCCGCGGGCCCCGGACGCATCCCACCCGACGAATCGGCGGCACGGGTCGCGATGACCTCGCACTGCTCGCTCTGCCATCTGGTGTTGCCAGCCAGCGTGCAGCCGTCGTCGCGATGCACCCGGTGCCATGCGCCGCTCGCCCCGGCGCTCCACATGACCGTTGGCCCGAAGGGGTTCGAACGGCGCTCGGTGCCGCGCGTCAACAAGTCCGATTGGGCGTTGCTCTATCTCCACTGGCCGGCTGAGGTGGTCGACGTGCGGATGCGCGATCTGTCGATGGACGGCATCAGCGTCTACAGCGGCACCGAAGTGTCGGTCCCCCACGTCATTCGCGTGGTCGGCGCGTCATTCGATGTGGTGGCGGACCTGGTCTCGTGCCGACGGGTCGCCAAGGTCTATACGCTACATGGGCGACTACTGACGGCCATGTTCAACGACCAGAGCGGCGGGTTTGCCTCACCGGCGGCCGCGGCCGCGGCAGCAACCCCCTACTGAGCCCGCCGGACGGCTCCCATCCGGCGGCACCGCCGCTTAGCCGAGCGGTGCCGGACCGTTCGGCGTGAACGGCACCATCCGAGGATCCACCACGGGCTTCGTCTCGGGGGGCGGGGCATGTCGATACAACGTCACCGCGGTATCCTCGAAGATGCGCTTGTCATAGCCCACCGGCAGGATGTGGTCCGTGGCGTGCTCCACCGCCAGGACGCGCGAGTACTTCGTCACCTGCCACGTCTCAATGAGACGGTCCAGCATCTTCGATCCGTACGGTGGATCGGCGAAGGCGATGTCATACCGGTCTGCCTCCAGCGCCGCCGCCCACGGCAGCGCGTCCTTCTTGAAGACCTTGGTCTTCTCGCGCACGCGCAAGGCGGCGATGTTGGCCTTGAGCGCGTGCAGGCTCGCCGGACCGAACTCGACGAAATCGACATAGCGCGCGCCGCGCGACAGCGCTTCGAGCCCGAGCGCGCCCGTTCCGGCGAACAGATCGAGGATCCGCGCACTCTTGAGCTCATCGCCCAGCATCTTGATGAGCCCGACCCGCACCGGTTCCGCCGTGGGACGCACCCGAAAATCATTCGGTGACGTCAGGTTCCGGCCGGCGAACTTCCCTCCAACGATTCTCATCCCGGTAAGCTAGGGACTCGCGGCCGAATACGTGAGGGCGTGCCTCCATCATCGCGCCACCATGCGACCGCCTCGAAGCGACTCCACGCTAGCCCAGCCGTCGCCCCGCGCGTCGATTGGCGGCCTTGTCCAGCTCCGCGCCCAGCACGATCACCAGTCCGACCACCAGAATCCGCCACCAGTCTTCGGCGCGCAGCGGCACCAGCCCCAACACCCGCTGCATCACGGGCACGTACAACGCCGCCACGTGCGCACCGCTCACAGCGAGGAGGCTGACAAAGAGCAAGCGATTACTGAACGGCGGGGTCCGAAACACCGACCGATCGAGGGAGCGACAATTGATCACGTGATAGAACTGCATAACCACCATCTGCGTGACCGCGACCGTGCGCGCGAGCGCGAGATCGCCGGTGGTGTCGAGCGTCCAATGGAACATGCCGAGGGTGGCGCAGACGAGCAGCACCCCCACGCCGGCCAGACGAACACCATGCCGCCACGTGAGCACGCCCTCATGCAGCGCGCGCGGTGGCTGGTGCCGCAGCGAAGGCTCGGCGGGTTCGAACGACAGCGCCATGACCTGCAGACTGTCCGTCACGAGGTTGATCCACAGAATTTGCGCCGCGGCAAAGGGCAGCGGCCATCCCATCAGCACCGACGCCAGCACCGCGAGGATCTCGCCGGCCGCGGTGGAGAGCAGGAAGTACGTCACCTTGCGGATATTCGCGAACACCAGCCGTCCTTCTTCGGCGGCCGCCGTGATCGTGGCGAAGTTATCATCGGCCAGCACCATGTCGGCCGCTTCGCGGGCGATGTCCGATCCGGTCCGTCCCATCGCGATACCGACGTGCGCGGCGCGGAGCGCGGGGGCGTCGTTCACGCCGTCGCCGGTCACCGCCACCACTTCGCCGGCGGCCTTGAGTCGCTGCACGATGCGCAGTTTGTCTTCGGGCGTCACCCGCGCGTAGATGTTGATGTCGCGGAGCGCGAGGTCCAGCTCTTCGTCAGAGAGTCGCTCCAGCTCGTGCCCCGTACGGGCGCCCTCCCCGAGACCGAGCTGCGCGCCCACGGTGCGAGCAGTGCCCACATGATCGCCGGTCAGCATCAGCACGCGCATCCCAGCCAAGCGCGCATCGGCCACCGCCGTGATGGCTTCCGGCCGCACCGGATCGTCCAGCCCCACGAGGCCGTCCAGAATGAATCCGTGCTCGAGCGGCTCGGCGGCAATCGCGGTGCGTGTCACAGGCCGCGAGGCAATGGCCAGCACGCGCAGCCCATCGGCCGCGAAGGCGCTGGCCGCGGCCAGGACCGTGGCCCGCGCACCGGCGTCCAACACCACGTCGTCGGTCGCCGGCGTGACGTCACCACGACCCCTGTGGCCCGCCGCGGCGCGCTGCGTATCGCAGCGTGCGAGCACGACCTCCGGCGCACCCTTGAGATATTCCATGGGTGCGTTGTTGTGCGTGCGTAGCGACACCATGAACCGGCGTTCTGATTCGAACGGCAGCAGATCCTGCTGCGGATGCGCCCGGTGCAACGCGCCGGCGCTACGCCCCGTGTGCGCCGCCGCGGCGAAGAGGGCCAGCTCAATCGGGTCGCCCGTGCGGTGCCCCGCCTCAAAGGCCTCGGCATCGCCTTCGCTGGCCAGCACGCTCCGCGCCAGCAGCGCGGAGACGGCCGACGGCATCGCTGACGGCATCGCCGACGGCATGTCTGCAACGGGCGCCCAGTCGTCGGTGCTGGTGCGCACGCCGTCCGTCCACAGCGCGCGCACCGTCATCTCGTTGCGCGTGAGCGTGCCGGTTTTGTCAGACACAATCACCGTGGTACTGCCCAACGTCTCCACGGCGGGGAGGGAGCGGATAATCGCGCCACGATGCGCCATGCGCCGCACGCCTACGGCCAACGTGATCGTGAGCACCACCGGCAACCCTTCGGGAATGGCCGACACGGCCACCGCGACGGCCGTTAAGAAAATCTCCGCGGGCGACATGCCACGCACGAGCCCGATGACGAGCACCAGCGTCGCCAGCGCGACAATCGTGAGCCCCACGCGCCGGCTCAACACCGCGAAGGCGATCTCCATGGGCGTTGCCGTGCGTCCGACGGCGCGCATCGCGTCGGCGATGCGTCCCAACTCCGTCGCGGCGGCGGTGCGTACCACGACACCACGCCCGCGTCCGTGCACGACGGTGGTGCCAGCAAACGCCATGTTCACCTGATCGGCGGGCACGGACGCGCTCAGCGGTAGGACCGCCGCGTGCTTGCGCACCGCATCGGATTCACCGGTCAGCACCGACTCGTCCACGGCCAGATCATGCACGCGCACCAAGCGCAGATCCGCCGGCACTAACGATCCGGAGGTCAGCACCACCACATCACCCGGCACGAGCTCTCGGCTGGCGATGTCCCGCGTCGTGGCGTCGCGCACCACCTGCGCGCGCGGCGCGGAGAGTGTGGCCAGCGCCCGCATCGCCTCACGTGCGCGCCATTCCTGCACCATCCCGATCGTGCCGTTGATCAGCACCACGGCCAGAATCACGCCGGTATCGGCGTAGTCGCGCAGCGTCAGCGTGACGCCGGCGGCGGCCAAGAGGATGTAGACCAGTGGATCGCGTACCTGATGCAGCGCCAGCGCCCACCACGGCGCCTCGCGCGCCTCCTGCAACACATTGGGTCCCACCCGCTGCAAACGGCGCGTCGCGACGTCGGTGGCCAGTCCGGTCGGACCGGTCTCCAACAGGCGCTCGACCTCGGTGTGCTCAAGCGCGTACCACGACTCGACGGGCATTCGGCAGGATGAGCCACCGCGACCGAGCAGAGGAGAGCAGATCACGGACACCGCTGTCGGGGATTCAGCCGACCGCGCGGGTGTTGGACTACTGCAACACTTTATCGCAAATACGCATCAAATTTCGGATGGGCGTGGCTACCGACGACGGTGCGACAGCCACCGTATTTGGGCACAAACAGCTCTCTCGCTACTCGGTGGAACGCTCGAAGCTCAGCAGTCGGCATGCGAATTGCTGTGTCTGGCAGCATCTGGGTGTGTCTCCTCCCCAACATGACGGTCTCTTTTTCTGCTGAGTCTCCACATGCGGTCACTTTTCGCGAGTGTTGCGCTGCTTGCTGCCGTTTCCTCCTCGGCGGCGGCGCAGATCACGGTCACGAGCTCCAACGGGGCACCCGATCCGGGCCCGTTGGCCGGCCAGACGAACCTGCTCAACTTCACCGGATGCACCACCCCGACGGGGATCGTGATCACGGGCGGCGCGTGCAAGACGACATCATCCAGCGGAAACTGGGCGCAGCCCGCCCGGAGCTTCTCGGGCGGCGCGTTCTACACCACCACGTCACCGTATCCCAGCTCAACGGTCGTCATCGACTTTTCGACCTGGCTCAGCACCAACGCCGTGAGTACGGTGTCGTCGCTGAGCCTGTACTGGGGCTCCATCGACTCCTACCAGAGGCTCGAGGTGCTCGACGGCAGCAACAACGTGCTGGCCACCATTCAGGGCAGCAGCTTTCCGCCGGCCAACGGCGATCAGTCGGGACAGACCACGAATCGGCGCGTGAACCTTGCCTTCGGCACGAGCCAAGCGGCCAGCTTCCGCAAACTGCGGTTTGTCTCCAATCAAGCGGCGTTTGAGTTCGACGACGTGGCGCTTGCCACCAGCGTGGTACCGGAGCCAGCCACGGTTTCCCTGCTCGCCGGTGCGCTCGGTCTGCTTGGCGTGTTTGCGGGCCGTCGGAAGCGGAACGCGAACCGCGTGGCGTAGTAGCGGCCATGCCGACGTGAGCAACAGCGCGCGGCGGCGGTAACAACCGCGCGCCTCGTCGATCCGGGACATCGGACGACGAGGCGCGCTTTTTTACGGCATGCGCACTGCGCTTCGCACCGCGATGCGCGCTGCGATGCAAGATGTAGTCGCGCGCTAGCGACCGATCTTATCGAACGTGATGTTGCCGATGGCGTAGTCGCGCCAGCTGCTGAAGTCGAAGTGCCACCACTCGAGTGGGTTCACCATGAAACCCTCGCCGACCATGGCGTTGCGCAGCAGCGCGCGATGCCAGCGCTGGACGGCACTGCCGCCGGGGTAGTCGGCGTGCGCGCGGCCGGTGCTCTCGTCGTACGTGCTCGGCATTTCGATCGGGCGACCGGTCTTGAGGTCGTAGAGCGTGAGATCGACCGCGGCCCCACGATTGTGCTTCGACCCGTCAGCGGGGTTCGCGACGAGCCAGCGCTTGTCGTTGGGCATGGCGTCCCAGAACATGCGCGTCACGTACCAGGGCCGATATGCATCGTGAATGAGCAATCCGTAGCCAAGTGGACGCAGCGCGCGATGGGCGCGTACGACGGCGGCGGCGGCGGGTCGCTGCATGAAGGCGCGCGCTTCGTCGTAGAATTTGGTCCCGGCAAAGTTGTTCGTGGTCGCGTAGCGGATCTCGAGCTTGATGCTCGGATCGAGCGCGGTGAGTTCGACAAGATCGGTCGCGCGCGCGGCCGGTTTCTCGGCGGGCGGTGACGCGGCCAGTGCCTCGCGCCGGATGTCGGCGATGCTGCGCACCGGTGTGACCTTGAGTTGCGTCACGCCTTCGGCCGGCCCGACGCTCCGCTTCGTGAGGTGCAGCGCGCTCAATGCGGCCGGCGTGATCCGCCGCCGTGATGCGGAAGCTTTCGTGGTGTCGACTAACACCAACGACGCGCTGTCTTCGATCACGAACACCACGCGGCCCTCGCGTTCGTATTCGCCGATCAGCGTGCGGAGCGTCGGCGCGTCGGCGGGCTTGGGGCCCGGCAGGAGCGACATAGCCGGCGCGGGAGCTTGTGCGTGCAAGACGGTGGTGCAGACCACGCTCACGGCAACGGCGGACGCGAAGCGCACGCGCGCCAACCCACGAGGCGTTGATGATGTCATGACGAACTCGGAGGAATTCGGAGGAAGGATACGCGAAGCGATGGATCGTACGGTACGCGCTGGGCGTCCGATGCGCGATGCGCGATGCGCCGTCGCGCCGGTGCGCCGTCAGCTCGGTTGCACGAGGTTGATCAAATTCCCGCAGGTATCCTCAAACAGCACCGCCGTGATGGGCCCCATCGACACCGGGTCGCCGCGGAACTGTACACCATGCGCCTTCAACCGCGCGCACTCGGCCGCGATATCCGTCGTGATGAAGGCCGTGGCCGGTACGCCCGCATCGAACAACGCGCGCTGGTAGTCTCGCGCCGGCGGAAACGCCATCGGTTCCAGCACCAGCTCCACACCCGCCATGCCATCAGGCGACGTGACCGTGAGCCACCGGTACTCGCCCATCGGCAGATCGGCGCACTTCACGAATCCCAACGCGGTCGTGTAGAACGACAGCGCCTGCTCCTGGTCGTGCACCATGAGGCTCACGAACTTGATCTGCATACAACCTCCGTCGTGGGAATAGGGGGAAAGGCGTTACCGCTCGGGGAGCGTGATCTGCGGCGGCACACCACGCGCCGCGCGCGTGAACGCGGTCCCGCTGGTGGTGAAGCCCGGCACAAAGCCGCCATGACTCAGAAAGAAGCCACCGTTCTCGACGCCCATAAACCGATCGAGTCGATCGGCCTTGCCCGTGACGTCGTGCGAGAAGGTGGCGGTGGTGAGCTCGCGCCAGGTACCGTCCGCCAGACGAATCCACTGCGATCCGTACAGCGCCTTCCGACGCAGATGTCCGTTGTTGCCGCCGAAATTTTCGCTGAACGAGTACAACCGACGGAGCCCCTGACCGTCCTTCGCAGCGCGGAAGGAGGCGATCAGCTGCCACGCGTGATGGTCGGGGTGATACCAGTACCCCGAGTACACAGTCGCATCACCATCGAGGGCGGCCGTCACGAAAAACTTTTGCGTGGACCCCGTCTTCCACGGGTAGACCAGATGCGAATGCCCGCCCGTGCCTTCATTGCCGAACA
Source organism: Candidatus Kuenenia stuttgartensis (assembly GCA_943330235.2). GTDB lineage: Bacteria > Gemmatimonadota > Gemmatimonadetes > Gemmatimonadales > Gemmatimonadaceae > Gemmatimonas > Gemmatimonas stuttgartiensis_A. The sequence continues at coordinate 2,752 of CALQGY020000118.1, read as the reverse complement.
CGTCGGCTACGACGCCGTCCCCCTTCGAGACGAGCTTCGTGAAATTTTCCTCCGCCACCGTGCTCCGATCTTTCGCCGTCGTGCCACTGGCGGCATCCCACACGGAGAAGATGATGCGTCGCTCGGTGGGCGAATTGACCTGCATGCCGAAGTAACCGCGCGCAAAGCCAGTGGCCATGTAGTACGTCGTCACCGGATCATCGACCGCCGTCACCTCGGTGTAGAAGCCGGTGACGGTGAGCGTGCTGTCCACGGGATAGCGCAGATGCACGCTGGCCGCATTGCGTCGCGCCTCAAGATTGAAGTGCGCCTGCGTGCTCGCGACGCCATCCAGCACCAACGCGTTGACCGCGAGCGCGGGCGCCGCGCCCCCACCGGCCACCGCGAGTTCGAGGCGCTGATAGCCGGTGTCAGCCACGGTAAACGCGCCAAAGGCCACGCGCGACTCCGCCCCCGTCCCCGTCACCGCCACATCGCGGTGCGCACGCCCCATCGTGAGCCGCAACGTGCGCTGGTCCCCCGCTGGCAACTGCACCGTCACCGCGACGTCGAGCGGGCCCGTGGTCACGAACTGCCCAAACCACGCCAGGCTGGCCCCCGCCTTCCCAAACGGCAGCAGCGGGCGGGTCGCCGACACGCGCGCCGCGTCCGCGTCAGGCAGGAGATACGCGGTGTACGCCGGCACACGCAGCTCGGTGCGGGAGACAGCGGGCGATGGCGCAACGGGCGTTGGCGCACTGCGCGTTGGCGCGACGGCGAGCGTCAGGAGTGCGGCGACCAGCAACGATGAGTTCATGTCACGAACGCTAGCCCTGCCGCACGCACTCCACCACGGGCCGCGCGAAGCCACAGGGAGCGACGGGCCGCCCGCGGTAGTGTCCACGCGTGGGACGGAACCTGTCCGGATTTTGAGACAGCGGCCGAAGACCGATAATCGCTAATGCTTTGCTCGATAAGCGGTTAACCTCCGGTACGCGATATGCGGGTGTGTCTGGTGTGCAGTTACTGTCAGCCTTCGTCCGGAGCGGCACCATGAAGCGTCGTTCGTTCGCCCTCGCCACCGCCCTGTCGCTTACGCTTGCGTTTGTCGTCGGCCCAACCGGCCTCGCCGCACAAGTCCGCGTGCCGCCCACCGAAGAGCTGCGCGACGTCGAGCACTATTCGCCCAACCAACTCGACAATCTGGTCGGCCGGATCGCGCTGTATCCCGACGCGCTGCTGGCGCAGGTGCTGGTCGCGTCCACCTTCCCCGATCAGGTGCTGGATGCTGCGCAGTACGTGCGGGCCAACGGCACTACGGGCATCGATGAGCAACCGTGGGACGTCAGCGTGCGCGCCGTCGCCCACTACGCGTCGGCGTTGAACACCATGGCCGACCAGATCGATTGGACCGCGACCCTCGGCCGCGCCTATGCGAATCAGTCCGGCGACGTCATGGTCGCGATTCAGCGCATGCGCGCCCTGGCCGCCGAGAACGGCAATCTGCGCACCACGGATCAGCAGCAGATCGTGAATGAAGGCGACACCTATGTCATCGTGCCGCGGCATCCGCGCGTGATCTATGTACCGGTGTACGATCCCATTGCCGTCTACGAGCGCCCCATTTTTAACGTCGGCTTTGGCAGTCGCTACTGGTCGTTTGGCGTGGGCTTTCCGATTGGCGGCTGGTTGAGCTACGACATGGATTGGCGCTCGTACGCCGTGTATTACAACGGCTGGGGCGACGCGTTTCTCGAGTACGGCGGCGGCTGGCGCGCGCGGTCGCGGCCCTTCGTGCAGATCACCAACGTCTACGTGAGTCCGCGCTATCGCACCGTCTACGTGAACCGTGACGTGCTCCGCCGGCCGGTGGACTACCGCAACGTCGATCGCATCGGCGGCTATCACCGCGAGACGTACTTCGACAATCACCACGTCGTGGGGATCCCCAGCCGGAACGGGGACACCCGCAACGGAGACACCCGCAACGGCGACCAACGCGACCGCGGCTACCGCGATGGCGCCGGTCGCGACGACGGCAACCGCGACGGCAATCGCGACGGCAATCGCGACGGCGCACGCCCCGGTGAACGTGGCGGCGACCGCACCGCACAGCCCCGCAACCCATCCACCGGCAACGACACGCCAAGAGCCGGCTCCGATCGCGGCTCCGATCGCACCCCCGCGCCCCGCACCAATCCCTCGCCCACCCCACAGGACAATCCGCGCACCAGTCCGCGTAATCCGCGGCCCGAGGTCCAACCACCCGAGCAACGCCGCAACGAGCCAGTCGGCCGCCCGCGCGACGTCGTAGTCCCGCAGGAATCCCCGCGCCCACCGCGCGGCGAGGGATCACCTCGACAGTCCCCACAGCAGCCCCCGCAAGCCTCGCCGCCCCAAACCTCCCCGCGCCAAGCAGAGCCGCGTCGCGCCGAGCCACGCACCAAAGACCGCCCCGTGACGCCGCCGAGCACCGGATCGGGCGCCAAGGGCAGAGAGCGCCCCCCGCAAGAACGCGGCGGCGAGAGCGGCGGCGAACGCGGCGGCGAACGCGGCGGCGAACGCGGGCAGTAGCCGCTGAGCGGCGCGCGCCCGCGGCCACGGGAACACCATGATCGCGCGCCCGTAGTATTCTGTATGGAGCGATGCGAGGCGAACGCCGCGGTCGCCCCGCCGGATCCGCCCTTCGTGTGCCCCTCGACCACGCCCTGATCTCCATGACGGATAGCATCACCAGGTTGCTGCAGCGTCGACCGACCGGCCGCCGGCTGGT
>CALQGY020000117.1 GCA_943330235.2 Candidatus Kuenenia stuttgartensis | reverse complement strand
CACGGGTGGCTGCTGCTTGCGGTCGCCTGCGGCGCACCGCCGTCCGCGCCGGGCACGGTGGTGATGGCCTCCGGATCCGATCTTGAGTCGGGGAATCCGCTCGTCACCGTGCACGCGCTCACTCGGCAGATCCAGCGGCACGCGCTCTTCGTCACGCTCGTGCGCTTGGATTCGCTGCTGCAGCCCGTCCCGTACTTCGCCCGCGCCTGGTCCTGGGACGCTGAGGGGCGGGTCCTCTCGCTGGCACTGCTGCGGGGCCTCGCGTGGCACGACGGCGTGCCCACAACGGCCGACGACGTGCGCTTTACCTTCGACGCGGTGCGGGATCCGTCGGTCGGGGCCCCGCGGGCCGGCGATCTGGCGGCGCTGGATTCGGTGCACGTGGTCGCCGACACGGCCGTGCAGCTCTTCTTCAAAACGCGACAGCCACGCGTGCCGAATATCTTGGCGGAGTTGCCGCTGGTCCCGCGGCACCTGCTGGACACGGTGCCGCGCACGACGTGGCGCGCGGCGGCCTTCGCGACCGCACCGGTCGGCAATGGCCCATTCCAATTTCTTGATCGCACCCCCGGTCGCCGGTGGCGCTTTGTGCGCAACGCCGCGTTTCCCGCCGCGCTCGGCGGACCGCCGGCGCTTCGGCAGATTGTCGTCGCCGTGGTTGATGAAGCCGCGACGAAATTTGCCGGCCTCGTGAGCGGCGAACTCGATGTGGCCGGTGTCTCGCCCATCATGGCGCATCTGGTACTCGCGGATCCGACGCTTACCCTGCGCACGCCCCCCGCGCTCTTCACCAACGTGCTCGCCTTCAACACCACGCGGGCGCCGTTCAACGACGTGCGCGTCCGTCAGGCCGTCAACCTCGCCATCGACCGGCAACGCCTCGTGCAGGCCGCCGTGGCCGGCTACGCGACGCCGGCAGGGAGCGCGATTCCGCCGGGCCTCCCCATCTCTCCTTCGCAAGACACGCACGTGGACGTGGCGCGCGCCGATGCGCTGCTGGACGCCGCGGGATGGCGTCGCGGCCCGGACGGCATGCGCGCGCGTGACGGCGTGCCGCTGCGCGCCGAACTCCTGACGGTCGGCAGCGGGGAGATGGCGGTCGAGCAACTGGTGCAGGCGGATCTCGCTGCGCGTGGGATCGCGCTCGGGGTGCGTGTGGCCGAGATGGCCACCTTTCTCAGCATTGTGCGGGCCGCGGAGAAGCGCTTCGATCTCGCGCTCACCGGCATCCCCGGCGATATCGGGATGGGGCAGTTGGTCGCGCTCTTCGCGTCGAGCCAGCGCGGCGGGGCCCTCGACTATACCGGATTCCATCGGCCGGGTCTCGATAGCGCACTGCACGCGGCACGCGAGTCGACGCCAGCCGACGCGAGCCGCGCGTGGGCGCGTGTCGACTCGATGCTCCGCGCCGAGGCGCCGGTCGCGTGGTTGTATCATGCCCGCGGCGTTCAGGGACTGTCGCGCCGGCTCGAACACGTCACGATGGACCTGCGCGGCGAACTCGTGACCGTGTCGCAATGGACACGCCGCGAATCATCGCGATGAGCGAGCCGTTGGCCCTGAATCATCCCGCATCGCCGTTGCTGAAAGTCGATCTTGAGGCGCGCCGGTCCCTCGCGCGATCTGGGGCGGATCCAGTCCTCACGCCCTTCGCCGCACTCGCCGACGGGCTTGCGCGGGAACTCGAGCCGCTCGAGCACGGCGCGCTGCCCATCCCCGAGCGCAAGGCGCGGCTCACGCGGTTTGGCGGCCGTTGTCCGCAGCACGGCACGTTGCTCGAATTCGACCCGTGGCAGCCGCACGCGCACTGGTGTCTCCGCTGCGGGCGGCCGTATCACGACGTCACGCACGACGAGTGGTGGGCCATGGGCGCGCAGCTCTGGACGGCCGAGCGGGCCGTCCATGCGGCGGCCCTGTACGCGCTGCGTGGGGAGCCTCGGCACGGCGCACTTGCCGCGCGCATCCTCCACGCGTACACCGAGCGATACCACCAGTGGCCCAACGCCGACAACGTGCTCGGCCCGTCGCGACCGTTCTTCAGCACGTACCTCGAGTCCATCTGGCTGCTCAATCTGTGCCATGCGGTGGCGCTGCTCGAATCGGTACCGGGCGACTGGTCGTCCACCGATGCGTCTGCCCTGCGCGAACGCGTCCTCGCCCCCAGCGCGGCGCTCATTGAGGGATATCACGAGGGCGGATCGAACCGACAGGTGTGGAACGAAGTCGCCCTCTCGTCCGCCTGGTGCTTGCTGGGACGCGAGCGCGAGGTGCGCGGGCGGCTGGATCGTGACGGTGGGTTGCGCTGGCACATCCGGCACGGGCTCGACGACAACGGCGCGTGGTACGAGGGGGAGAACTACCATCTCTTCGCGCACCGCGGTTTGTGGTACGGCGTCCAGCTCATGCGGGCCTTGGACGAGCCCCTCGCCCCCGACCTCAACGCCCGCTACACGGCTGGGTTCGTGGCCCCGTTCGCCGGCTTGCTCCCCGACGAGACCTTCCCGTCCCGGAGAGACTCGCAGTACGCCAGCAGCATTCGGCAGTGGCGCACCGCCGAATGGTGCGAACTCGGATGGGCCCACAGCCATGACGCGCGCATCGCGGCGGTGCTGTCGCGGTTATACGACGGCACGCGTCCGCGTCGCGAAACGGGCCGGTCGTGCTCCATGGCCGACGCGGAGCGCAACAGCCCGGCGACCGCGCTCACGCGCGCGGATCTCTCGTGGCGTGCGCTCCTCATGGCGGATCCCGTGCCCGCGCCGACCACGGGGATGCCGCTCGCGAGCGTCTGCCTGCCGGCACAGGGGCTGAGCGTCATCCGGCGAGACGCCGGCCGCACCTATGTCGCCCTCGAGGGCGGGGAGCTGGGCGGTGGCCACGGCCATCCCGATCAGCTCGCGCTGACCCTCCAGACCGATGGCGCGCGCTGGCTCGACGATCCCGGCACCGGGAGCTACGTCGAGCCCACCCTGCGCTGGTATCGCAGCACACTGGCCCACGCGGCGCCGCTGTTCGACCGCACATCGCAGCGTCCGGTACCGGCGCGACTCATCGCCTTCAGCGACCGCGAGGGGCATACCGACGGCATGGGCTGGATCGCCAAACGCGTGGACGGCATCGCGCCCGGCGTATCCGCCGAACGGACGATCATCGTGGGCGACGGCTATCTGGTCGATGTGCTGGAGTGGAACGCCGAATCGTGCACCGTGATCGAGTTGCCCATCGCCGGGCATGCAGAACCGCAGGACGCCGTCGACGATGTGGGTGACACGACTGCGGCGATCGCGCCCTCGACGGTGGCGCGCGGCGACCAACTGGAGGCATTCCTCGAGGCGGTGCGCGAGCGACCGCTGTACGGGACCGTCGCGCTCCGCGCCGCACCAACCTACGCAGACGTCACAGGCGCGACGGCGCAGGTCGGCGGCCTTGGGACATCGGCCCGTGTCTGGTATGCCGTGCACGCGGAGCGCCCCGATGAGCCGGCGACCTTGGTGACGGCGAACGTCCCCGCGGCACCCTGGCGCGGTCAGGTGGAACGCCGGTGGATTCGCGCGAGCGGCACGGCGGGGCGCATCGTTGGCGTCTGGAGTTGGCCCACCGCCCTACAGCCGGACGGTGGCGTCGCCTCTGTGCAGTTGTGGCCCGCGCAGATGCCCTGTGCGCGCGTCACCACCATCGACGGTGCGGTGGACCTGCACCAGCGCGACGCGGTGCTGAGCGACGCGGCGCTCAGCGGCGCGGTGCTCAGCGGCGCGGCGCCGCACGGCCCTCAGCCGCGCGGGTGGCACGTCACGCGCGTGACCGCCTCGGGGCAGCGGGTCATCGAACTCGCGGCGATCGATCCCGCGATGATCGATCCCGCGATGATCGATCCCGCGACGATCGATCCCTCGACGGCGGTGTCCGCCCCCGACCGTTCGTCGCATCGCGCGCAGCAACCGACACCGGTCCGACCGACCATCGCGGTCGCGCGCGTCAACGAGGCCGCCGCCGCGGGTGCGCCCGGCAGTCTGATTGTCGGCGCGACGCCGCTGGAGCTCGGCGAGTCGCACTACGTGCGCACGGAGCCCACCTGGGCGGAGGCGGGCTCGCCCACCGCGTTCGTGCAGCTCGCGGTCAGCGGCGACGAGTTGATCGTCGACGTGACGGCCCGCACCGGCACGATCGTGGTGCAGCCGCACGCGCGTGATAACCCGCTCGACAACGAGCTGGACGACGTCAACGCCGATGGTCTGCTCTGGCAGTGGCGCGACCCGGCGTCGCGCACGGGCGAATGGTCGTCCAGCGCGGTACACGTTCCGGCCCCGGATGGCGACGCGCGCGCGATGCCAATGTCGGGTCGGTCGACGCCACTCGTGGGCGGATCGATCATGCCGCGCGTCACGTGGCGACCGTGCGCCGACGGGTGGGCAATGCGGCTCCGCTGGACTCGCTCGACGCTCCCGGACGACGTGACGGGGAGGCTCGCGTTCGAGCTGCGGGTGAACGAACGTCCAGCGCACCGGGAACGCCGCCGCGGACAACTGGTGTTGAGCGGCGGCGGCGTGGTCGAATACCCCGCAGGGCAGCGGGCCACCGCACTCCACGGCGTCCTGTTGCAGTTGCCAGCACACCCCGACCAAACGACGCGTCGATGACGCGGGGCGAGTATCTTCAGCACGGCTCGCGATCCGTTCGGGATTGCGACATCGAATCCGCTTTCGCATGGTCCGGATGTCCGAATCCATTCTGAACGCCGTCACGGTCGTTCTGTACGAATCGCAGGACCCGATCAACATCGGCGCGGTCGTTCGCGCGATGAAAAACATGGGCGTGTGGGATTTGCGTCTGATCCGCCCCTGTCACTACGACCCGAATCGCATCGAGCAGATCGCGCACGACACGCGCGATCTCGTTGAAGGCATCCGGCACTTCGATACCATCGATGACGCGCTCGCCGACTGCGTGCGTGTGGTGGCCTTCTCCGGACGGCGTCGCGCCGCGCGCTGGGCGCGACACACCCCGCGTTCGGCGGCGGAAGACCTGCTCGAGTACGCGCCCAGTGGTAAAGTGGCCATCATGTTCGGCCGCGAAGACCATGGGTTGCCCAACGACGCCCTCGATCGCGCGCACGCCGTCGCGACCATTCCGACCACCGAGCACTTCTCGCTCAACGTCGCGCAGGCCTGCTTGCTGGGCTTGTACGAGCTGCACCTGCGGGCCGGAGATGTCACCAAGCGTATCGGGGCGCCCAAGCACAATGCGGGCACGCCCAGCATGGGGGACTACGAGCGCACGTTCGCCGATGCGGAGGCCGCGCTTGGCGCACTCGCGTATTTCAAGACGCGCAATCCCGAGCTCATCATGCGGGCCGTCCGCTCGCTCATCTATCGCGCTGCGCCAGATGCGCGGGAACTCTTGCTGGTACGCACCGCGGCCATCGAGGTGCTGCGCACCATCGACCGCGAGTCGCGTCAGGCGGTGGCGGCGGCGCTCGCCAATCTCGGTCAGGCCGCCCCGGAACCCACCGACGGGTCCACCGCGCCGTCCGCATGACGTTCGCCTTTCCGTTTGAGCCCGGCGACACGGGGGACGACCACTGGCGCGCGCGCGCGGCGGGCGTCATTCCCGGCGGGTCTTCCACGGGAAGCAAGCGGCCGGACGCGCTCTACGGCTCGCGAGCGACCGATGCGGCCATGCCGACGCACTATGAGCGCGCCGAGGGGTGTATGCTCTGGGCGCCCGATGGCCGCCGGTTCATCGACTGCTCCATGGCCCTCGGGGCCGTAGGAATCGGGTACGCCGATCCCGCCATCACCCAGGCCGTGCAGTCGGCAGCGGCGATGGGCAACGTCACGGGGCTGCCGCATCGGTTGGAGGTCGAAGTCGCCGAGCGGCTCGTTGACCTCATTCCCTGCGCGGAGGAAATGCGCTTCTTACGCACGGGGGCCGAGGCCACCGCGGCCGCGGTTCGACTGGCGCGGACGGCCACGGGTAAGTCCCACGTTATCGCGTGTGGCTATTTCGGATGGCTGGATTGGTGCAGCGATGCCGCAGGCGTCCCCGACGCCGTGCAGGCGGACGTCACCTGGGTCCCTTTCGACGACAGCCGCGCGCTCGATGAGGCCGCCGCTCTGCACGGCGCGCACCTCGCCGCCATCATCCTCGAACCGCTGGTGCACGACATCGCGTCTTCCGCGTGGCTCCGCGCGGCGCGGCTGGCCTGTGACCGGTCGGGCGCGGTGCTGATCTTCGATGAGATCAAGACCGCGTTCCGGGTCCGCACGGGTGGGGTGCAGGAACTGCTCGACATCGTCCCCGACCTCACCACGCTGGGCAAGGCAATGGCCAACGGCTACCCCGTGGCGGCCGTTGTCGGTCGCGCGAACATCATGGAGCAGGCCACGGCCACGTGGATCTCCTCCACGGCAGCGGCCGAGTCCACCGGGCTCGCCGCCGTCCTCGCGGTCTGCGCGTGGCACGACCGCGTGGATGTGCCCGAGCGCATGGCACAGGCCGGTGGCACGTTGCAGGAGATCATCGGAAGTGCACTCGCCGATGCCCCCTGGGTGGAGGTGCAGGTGAAGGGGCCGCCCATCATGTGGCGACTGCACGCGGAGCTGCCCGATGCACTCGATGCGCTCGTGGCCGCCGCGGCGCACGCCGGCGTCCTGCTGAAACGCGGTGCCTATCAGTTTGGCGCGGTGGCCCACGATCAACGCGCGTTCGACGCGATCGCGCAGGCGATGCCCGCGGTCATGCAATCGCTCACGCCCGGACCTCGTCGCACCGACGCATGACTCCGTCGTTGCGCTCCTTTCTCCGCGAGCTCTGACCATGCTCCCTCCTGCGCTCGGCGGTGCCGCGCCGCTGATCGACGTGCACGCGCATTTCCAGACGCCACACACCAACCGTGCGGATTGGAAGACCTATAACAACGCGCGACTGACGGCAGGGGCGCGGATCGGTGTCCGCGCGCACGTCGCGTCCGTCTTGGGTTCGTGGGGATTCACGTCGCCCACGTATTTCGCCTCGCCCGCCGATCAGACGCAGGCCAACCGCTGGATGCTCGACTTCGCGGCGCAGGAGCCTGCGGTGTTCGCCTACGTGGCCGTGAATCCCAACTTCACGGCGCACGCCCTCCAGGAGATCGAGGCGGGGATGGAGCAGGGCGCCATCGGGATCAAGCTGGCCGCGGGGCGGCGCGCCGACGACGCCCTCCTCGATGATGTCGCGGCTGCGGCCGCGCACTATCGCGTGCCGATCCTCCAGCACGTCTGGCAGCATCGTCGCCGGGACTGGCCCAACCAGGATGCCTCCGATGCGCTCGATCTGGTTCGCATCGCTCGGCGCCATCCCTCGGTGACCTTCCTGTTAGCCCACATCGGTGGCGGTGGTGACTGGTCACATACCTTTCCGGCAGTGCGCGATGTCCCGAATGTCGTCATGGACCTGTCCGGCAGTGGGATCGACCGCGGCATGATGGACGAGGCGCTGCGATACGTCGGTGCCGAGCGGCTGCTGTGGGCCGCGGATCTCACGCTGTGCACCGGGCTCACGAAGCTCCGCGCGCTCGATCACGTCGGGGCCAGTGCGAGCGACATCGAGGCCATGCGGTGGCGCAACGCCCAGCGCATTTTCCCCCCCGGCGTGTTCGATGCGGTGGTGGCCCCTTGGAGTGCGACATGACCACGATTCCGTCGTCCGGTGCGCCGGACCGTTCGCGCATCGATGTCTCGGCGTGGATCGGCGCGTATCCCTTTCGCGAGATCCCGCATCCAGAGCCGGACATTCTCGTGAAGGTGCTTGACCGCGAGGAGTTCACCGGAGCGTGGGTAGGGCATCTGCCGGGCGCCTTCCATCGGGATCCGGTCCCCTCCAACCGCGCCCTGTACGCCGCGCTCAAGCCCTTTCGTGCGGTGCTGCACCCCGCGCCCATCGTGCGCCCCGACTGGCCGGACTGGGAGCGCCAGCTCGCGGTGGCCCTCGACGAGGGCGCCCCGGCCATCCGCGTCTATCCGGCGCAGTGGGGGCTGACGGCGCACCATCCGGCGCTGGCGGAGTTGGTGGCCGCGTGCGGAGAGGCGGGGCTGGTGGTCCACGTCACCACGCGCTTTGAGGACCTGCGGCAGCGACATCCGCTCGATAGCGCCGGCGATGTATCGGCCGCGACGCTGCGGGCGATGGTGCGGCGGTCACCGGCGGGGGCCGGTGGCCGCACCGTCCTCGTGGTGTCCGGGGCGGGACGCGAGATCCTCGAAGAAACGTTCTGGGGGCTCACTCCCCACGAGCAGGCGTTGCTCTTCTTCGACTTTCACTGGATCTGGGGACCGCCCGAAGACCACTTCGCCCATTTGGTGCGCACCGTCGGGGCGGGGCGTTTGGCGTGGAGCTCGTGGTGGCCACTGCGGCTCTCGCAACAGTCGAGGGCCCTGATCGATCTGCTGCCCGCCGCCGACGCCGTGCGCATGGCGGATTTTGCGGAAGGCGGCGCGATCGCCGCGCTCGCGCAACGCGTCCGGTCGCGACCCGAGGCGGCAGGAACTCCCCCTGTCTGACCGCGTGGTAATGGCAAGCGCCTCGATGTCGGGAAAGTGCTCACACCGGAGGCGGTTTGCCCTTGCGAACAAATACGGTGCGGAACATACTTCGCGCTTGCAAAAACCGGTCGGGCACCGACTTACGACGGTTCGTAAAACGGGGTCTGCGGTCGCGCAAACCGTGCATGACGCCGCTCACGCGAGTGGAGTCGTGCTTGGCGTGTGTCCAGCCGTTCGTAGTGTTTGTACTCGATCTTTCGGACGATCGCGACGTGCGGTCGTCCCTCGCTCCATCCCTCGCCTTCCCGGCCCAAGTCGATGACGGTCAAGAAGAAGTGGACGGTGATCCCCGGTTTCCTCGCGCTCGCGGCAGCGGCTACGCTGTTGTCGGCCTACAGCGGCGCGTCAACGTCGCAGGGGCTGCGCGTTGCGCAACCGGTGAAGTTCGTGCATGCGCCGCACGTGGCGAAGGCAGGCATGAACTGCCTGTATTGCCACAATGCGGCCAACAAGGCGCCTGACCCGGGAATTCCCTCCGGACAGACGTGCATGGGCTGTCACTTGATCGTGAAGGCCGGTTCGGCCGAGATCAAGAAGGTCGCCGATTATTACAACAAAGGACTGCCGATTCCTTGGAATCGCGTGCACAAGGTCCCTGATTACGTGCATTTCCCGCATATGCGGCACGTGAATGCCGGTGTCACTTGTCAGTCGTGCCATGGAGAAATCCAGAAGCAGGGCGCGCAGGGACCCGACACCAACTACGTGCCGGTTCAGCAGGCCAAGTCGCTCAACATGGGCTGGTGCATCAATTGCCATGTGAACGGCTACAAGCCGGTGGACGGTGCGAAGGCCGCTGGAATCGCCGTGACCCCGGCCATCGAAGCGATGCCCATCAAGAAGGCGCGCTACGACTGCGCCGTCTGCCATTACTGACCCTCGACCGCGGGCCGGTGGTGCGCATCGTGCGCGTCACTGGGTCCGTGCAGCCGCCCGGAGCGGAGTGACTGCATGAGCACTGAAACGGGGACCGGCGTCAAGCGCCGAGACTTCCTCAAGATCCTTGGCGCCACGAGCGCGACGACCGCGGTGGTGGGCTGCTCCTCCGAAAAGGTGGGGAAGCTCATCCCGTATGTGACGTCGCCAGACCACACGGTCGCGGGCGTCTCGCAGTATTACGCGACGACTTGTCGGGAATGCGCATCCGCGTGCGGCGTTATGGCCGAGGTACGCGATGGGCGTCCCATCAAGATCGAAGGCAATCCTGACCATCCGCTCAATCGCGGCGCGATCTGCGCGACGGGGCTCTCGGCGGTGCAGGGGTTGTACAACCCCGATCGCTATCGCTCGCCCATGCTGCGCGAGGGCGGAACGCTCAAGCCCACCACGTGGGCGAAGGCCTACGAGGTGCTGGCCCAGAAGCTGGGTGAGGTGAAGAGCAAGAACGCCGCGGCCAACGCGGTCTTCATCAACCAGCATGAAACGGGCACGTTCCCCGGCTTCCTCGATCAGTGGCTCGCGGCCAACGGCATGCCGGCGCATCTGAGCGTCGATCCGATGGCGCCGACGGCGACCATCGCCGCGAATCAGAAGGCGTATGGCACGGCGTGGCCGGCCCTCGACTTTTCGGCGGCGAAGCTGGTCATCAGCTTTGGCGCCGACTTCCTCGATGGGTGGGGCCATCCGGTCGCGCAGCAGCTCGACTGGGCGGACGCGCGGGCCAAGCTGGAAGGCGCGCCGACGCTCGTCTACGTGGGCGCTCGTCGCTCGCTGACCGGGCTGAACGCCGATCAGTGGATTGCCGCCAAGCCTGGCAGCGAGATGGCACTGTGTGCCGCGCTGACGGGGCAGGGGACGGCTGCCGCGGCCGAGGAAGCCTCTGGCGTTCCCGCTGCGACCATTGAAGCGCTCGCCGCCGCCGTCAAGGCCGCGGGCAAGGGCGTGCTGGCCATCTGTGGCACCACGACGGCAGACGCCGTCGAGTGCGGCGTCATGGCCGCCGAGATCAACAAGAAGGGCGGCAGCGTCGGCGTCACCATCAAGCCGGGCAGCGGACATGCCGGCTACGCGGGGATCTCCTCGTACGCCGACGTGTCGGCGGCGGCCAATCGCATGGACGCCGGCTCGGTGCCGGTCGTGTTCGTGCGCCACGCCAACCCGGTGTACACGTCACCCAAGTCGTCCGGCTTCGCGGCCGCGTTCGCCAAGGTGCCGTTCAAGGTGTCGTTCTCCAGCATGCCCGATGAAACGTCGTCGCTCTGCGACCTCGTGCTCCCCGATAACCACTGGCTCGAGAGCTGGGGCGATGCGGTGTCGGTGCCGGGGCAGATCAGCCTGCAGCAGGCGACGCTCGATCCCGTGTTCGACACCAAGGCCACGGCCGACGTGCTCATCGAACTCGCCAAGAAGGATGCGGCGCTGGCGTCGAAGTACAACGTCGCCGACTATCGCACCTGGTACATCTCTAAGTTTGCCGGCGGCAGCAGCGCGTTCGCCGCGGCGTTGACGCGGCCGCTGGTGGCCGGATCGCCGTTGGTCGCGCCGTCCGCGAAGGGCGGGAGCATCAGTGCGTCTCCCGCTCCGGCGCTGACGAGCACCACGGGTGAGTACTTCGTCGTCGTCTTCCCGTCGCCGACGTTGCAGGATGGCCGCGGCGCCAACAAGCCGTGGCTGCAGGAACTCCCCGATCCCGTCACCAAGCTCGCGTGGCAGTCATGGGTGGAAGTCCATCCGCAGACCTTCAAGAAGTTGGGGCTGAAGGAAGGACAACACCTGACCGTCGAGACGGCCGCCGGCTCCATTACGGCGCCGGTTTACCGCTACATGGGCGTGCGTCCGGATACGGTCGCGGTCGCGCTGGGCCAGGGCCACACGGCCTACGGCCGCTTCGCGAAGAACATCGGCGTCAACGCGCTCGACCTGGTGCCCAGCGGCTGGAACACGGCCGGCGGGCTCGCCCTGACGGGCGCCAAGGGGAAGGTCACGGTGGCGGCTGACGTGTCGCAGCTGGTCACGACCGAAGGCTCCGCGCGCCAGCATGGCCGCGGCATCGGTCAGGCCATGACGCTCGCCGAACTGGTGAGCGGGGCGGCCGAGGCAGAGCATGAACATGCGATCCCAGGGCTGCCGTCGCAGGAATTCCTCCCCGGCCTCAAGTCGCCGGTGGCGGCGGATGCGCAGGGCGAGTACGCCAATCCGAAGGCGAAGTCCCAAGGGATGTACGACCCCGAGCACGTGCAGAAGATGGAGAGCCGCCGCTGGGCGATGACCATCGATCTGGCGCGATGCACCGGCTGTTCGGCGTGCGTGACCGCGTGCTACAGCGAGAACAACATTCCGACGGTCGGCGCGCCGTATCAGGGTCGTGCGCTCAGCCCCACCACGTGGGATGAGCGGCCGGGCGCGAATATCATCAAGGGCCGCGAAATGGCCTGGATTCGCCTCGAGCGGTACTACGAAGGCAACGAGAACACCGAGAACGAGTTCTCGGCGGACTTCGATACCCGCTTCGTGCCCATGATGTGCCAGCAGTGCGGCAACGCGCCGTGCGAGCCGGTGTGCCCCGTGTACGCCACGTACCACTCGCCGGATGGACTCAACGTCCAGGTGTACAACCGTTGCGTCGGGACCCGCTACTGCAGCAACAACTGCCCGTACAAGGTTCGGTATTTTAACTGGTTCGGCTATGGGGAACCGGAGCGCAAGCAGTACGCGTGGCCGGAACCCATGCACT
>CALQGY020000116.1 GCA_943330235.2 Candidatus Kuenenia stuttgartensis | reverse complement strand
GCTGCCGGTCGGCTACGACGTGAGTGCCGTCTCACAGTCGGGCACCGTCGGCGTGTATCAGGGGCGCGTGTTTGTCGCGCTGGTCAATCTCAATGCGGAAAACGCGTATCGCGTGGTGATCACGGCCCGGAAGCGCGCGGAGTAGCCGCGGCGGTGACTCGTATCACCACCGTAGCCCGTTCAAATACGCCCAGTTCGCCTTCGCGCTCGCCATCTCGTCCGTCGCCCCTTCCTGTTCCACGTAGCACGGCTTCTTCGCCAGCTCCGGAATGGCCGCCAGAAACGACGTCAGGTTGAAGGTCCCCTTGGCCAGCTCCGTGTCGGTCGAGTGATCGGCCACCACGTTCTTCAGGTGGAAGCTCCAGCACATCGCGCGATGGCGCGACAGGAAGTCCATCGGGTCGCCGCCACCCACCAGCATGTTGCCGCAGTCCAGCTGGAGCCGTACCAGCTTCGGATCGAGCAAGCGCGCGAACACCTCGAGCGGCACCTCCCCCTGCAGCGTCTTCTGGTGCGTGGGCTCATTGTGGAACGCCAGCCAGATCCCCGCTTGGCGGGCCACCTCGCCCGCCGCGTTAAACCGGTTCGCCCACAGCTTCCACGCGTCCAGTGACTTATCCGTCTCGGCCGGCAGGCTGGGGACGATCAGATACTGGTGTCCCAGCGTCTTCGCCGTCTCGAGGCTGGACTCCCAGTCGGCGAGCAGGGTCTCCGGTGCCATATGCGCCGACGGGGCCTTGAGCCCTTCACGCTTGAGCGTATCACGCACCTCTTTCGTGGTCTGCCCGAAGTTCTTGAAGCTCCAGAGCAGCTCCACGTCGGTGTAGCCGATGGCCCGAATGGCGGCCAGCGTCCTCTCCGGGTTGGCTTTCATCGCGTTGCGCACGGCATACAGCTCAAGGCCGATGCGCTCGAGTCGGCCGGGGACCCCTGGCGAGACCGGCGGATGCGCGGTCGGCGCGACGGTTGGGTCGGGCAGCCCATCGGCGAGCGCCGTGCCGGACTGCGCGGAGAGCCGGGTCGTCAGAAGGCCGGCGGTGGTCACACCCACGGCGGCCAGAAAGTCGCGTCGTTGCATGGTCCTACGTTACGCCCGCCCGTCCGTTCGGCAAGTCGACCAGACGCCCCGACATTTCCCGAACGCCGCAGCCCGCCAGCGCGTATTTTCACCGAGACCGCGCCGACGCCACCGTCGGCCGAATTCCGCACCCGCCCCCATTCGGAGTTGGGCATGACCGTATTGTCGTCCGCACGCGGCAGACTTCCCGCCGCGCGTACCGCCGCGCGTACCGCCGCCTTCACGCTGGCCGCGCTCGTCGGCGCCACGTCGCCCGCGTTCGCGCAGGCCAACAGCAGCGCCAGCAGCAACGCCAGCAGCGCCGCGTTCAACCCGCAGGAAATCCTGCGCACCGAACACTTCGTCAAGCCGCCGGCCAATATCGAAAAGATGATCATGACGCCCCGCGTCGACATCTCCTTCACGAATGCCAGCCCGGATCACACGTGGTTCCTGCGCGCCAGCGGTGCGGATCGCGGCGACATCAAGGCGTACGGCAAAGCGCACATCTGGCTGGGCGGCCTGCAGGTCGACACCAAGGCCAACCGCGCCCGCGCGGTCACCACGGGCACGCGCACGGGCATGACGCTCGTCAACCCGCGCACCGGTGTGAGCAAGACCATCACGCTCCCCGCGGGCGCGACCATCAGCTCCCCCGTCTGGTCCCCCAGCGGCACGCAGGTGGCCTTCATCGCCAACTTCGACGACGCCTCCACGGTGTACGTCGCCGACGTCGCCACGGGCAAGGCCACGCTCCTCAACAAGGCCCCGCTGCTGGCCACGCTGGTCCAGAGCATCGACTACACGGCGGACGGCAAAAGCCTCGTGGTCGCGCTCATCCCCGACGCGCGCGGCGCCGTGCCCACGCACGGTGACGGCAACATCGAAGACGGACCGCTGGTGCGCCTGACCGAGTCCAAGGCCAAGCCGCAGCCGGTGCACTTCAGCCTCTTGCAGGATCCGCACGACAAAGCGCTGGTGAAGTACTACACCACGTCGCAGCTGGCCCTCATCGACCTCAAGACCAAGGCCATCCGCAAGGTCGGCACGCCGCGCATGATCCGCGCCGTCGATGCCTCCCCCGACGGGCAGTTCTTCCGCGTCACGGTCATGGCCGAACCGTTCTCGTACCTCGTGCCCGTGGCCAATTTCGGCTCGGTACAGGAACTGTGGGACGCGTCAGGCAAGGTCATCACCACGCTCGCCACCACGCCGCTGCGTGAAGGCGCCACCGACGACGGCGATGCCGCCCCCGCCGGCCGCGGCGCCGGCGCCGCGCCCACCGATACGGGCAAGCGCAACATCCAGTGGAACCCGGTCGGCCCCGGACTCGTGTACCTCAAGTCGGTCTTCGCGGCCGCCCCGGCCGGCGGACAGAACGGCGCGGGTCGCGCCGGTGCCGCCGGTGGACGTGGTGGCGCACCGGCCGGTCGCGGCGCCGCCGCGCCTCGGCCGCAGCCCACGAGCGTGCAGTATGTGAACTGGCTCCCGCCCTACGGCGCGTCGGACACGAAGGTGCTCTACGAAGGCGGCCCGCAGCTCAGCGCCGTCGCCTACAGCAGCGATGCCAAGATCATGTTCGTCTCCGATAGCGGCGCGGTCATCGCCATCAAGGACGGCAAGCGCCACAACCTCGGCCGCACGGTCACCATGTCCCTCGGCGGCGGCGGATTCGGCGGCGGCGGCGGTGGTCGCGGTGGCGCAGGCAACGATTCCGTGCAGACGGGGCGCCTCCTCACCAAGACCGGTTCGGCCGGACAGACGTTTGTCGTGGTCGGCAAGGACGGTAAGACGGTCGCCGTCTCGGGCACCAAGATGCCCATGGCCAAGTGGAACACCGAAGCGCCGCGCCCGTGGGTGGATCGCCTCGATATCGAGAGCGGCACACGCGCCCGCGTCTTCGAAAGCCCCACCGACGGCTACGACGAATTCGTCACGGCGCTGGATGATGATCTGTCGCAGTTCATCTACACGCACGAATCGCCCACGGTCATCACCGACGCGTACTTGAAGGACGTGGCCGCGAACACCAGCAAGAAGATCACCAACAACATCGACGTCGATCCCGATGTCACCAGCGCGCAGCGCAAGCGCTTCCAGGTCACGCGCCCGCGCGACGGGCTCAAGTTCTGGGTGGACATCACCGTGCCCAAGGACTGGAAGCCGGGCACGCGCCTCCCGGGCATCATCTGGTTCTACCCGTACGAGTACACGTCGCAGGCCGAGTACGACCGGTTCCGGTATACGGTGAACATCAACAAGTTCCCGGCCGTCCCGTCGTCACGTCCGGCGTCGTCCACGAAGCTGTGGGTGAGCCAGGGCTACGCGCTCATCGAACCCGATATTCCGATCTTCGGCGACTCGGGGCGCATGAACGACAACTACACGCGCGACCTCAAGGAAAACCTCGACGCCGTCATCGACGCCGCGGTGGACATGGGCTTCGTGGACCGCAACAAGATGGGCATCGGCGGCCATAGCTACGGCGCCTTCAGCACCGTCAATGCGCTCACGCTCGTGCCGTACTTCAAGGCTGGCATCGCGGGCGACGGCATGTACAACCGCACGCTCACGCCGTTCGGCTTCCAGAGCGAGCGCCGCAATTTCTATCAGGCGCAGAGCACGTATCTCGACATGTCGCCGTTCCTGCGCGCGGACAAGATCTCGGGCGCGTTGCTCATGTACCACGCCATCGAAGATCAGAACACCGGCACCGACCCCATCAGCTCCAAGCGCATGTTCCTCGCGCTGCAGGGACTCGGCAAGCCCGCCTCGCTCTTCATGTACCCATACGAAGACCACAGCGTCGCCACGTATGCCAGCGATCTCGATCTCTGGGCGCGCTGGGTGGCGTGGATGGACACGTATGTGAAGGGCGCCAAGCCCGCCATCGTCCCGTAACGTACCGACGGAAGAGGAGCAGGTGACCGTGCCCCCCACGAGCCCGCTCCTCTTCCGGATGGCCGGCGAGCGCGATGCCGCCGATGTGGTGCGGGTCCGGGTTGCCGCCGCGCGTGCGTTGACCGCGACCTTCGGCACGGGCCCGTGGTCCGGTGAATCCACCGAGCGCGGCATGGTGTCCGGACTGCGCGACGCCGACATCGTGCTCGCTACGCGGGACGACGTCGCCGTGGGCACCTTCCGGCTCTCCACGCGGAAGCCGTGGGCCATTGATCGCGCCTACTTCACGCGCGCCACGCGCCCACTCTACCTCACGGACATGGCCGTGCACCCCGCCGCGCAGCGTCAGGGCGTGGGGCGGGCCTTGCTGGCCTACGTGGACACGCTGGCCCGGCCCTACGGTGCCGACGCGATCTGGCTGGACGCGTACGATGCAGCGGCCGGTGCCGGGAATTTCTATGCGGCGTGTGGCTATCGCGAATGCGGCCGACGATCATACCGCGACACGCCCTTGGTATACTTCGAGCGACGACTGATTCCCTAACCGTTTCTCCCTCGTCCGCGCGCTCGCGCGTGATCGCGTGGATACGGTGTTCTCCGGCATCTCCCACATGACCTCCGCCTCCCCCCGCTCCGAGGGCACGCTCGTTCGCGCGCTCGGGCCGATCACGCTCGCTGCGGCCATCGCCAACGTCACCATCGGCGGCGGCATCTTCCGGTTACCCGCCGCCGTCGCGGCTTCGCTGGGCGCGGCCGCGCCGCTGGCGTATCTCGTCTGCGCCGTGGCCATGGGACTCATCGTCCTCTGCATCGCGGAAGCCGGCAGCCGCGTGACGCTCACCGGAGGCCCCTACGCCTATGTGGAGCTGGCCTTCGGGCCGTACATCGGCTTTCTGGCCGGCGTCATGCTCTGGCTGCTCGGCACGACCGCCGTGGCCGCCGTCAGCGGCGTATTTGCCGACAATGTCGCTGCGCTCATCCCCGCCTTCGCCTCACCGCTGCTGCGCGCGCTCGTGCTCATCACCGCCTTCGCGCTGACGGGCGGTGTGAATATCATCGGCGTGCGGTATGGCAGCCGATTGAACACCATCGCGACGGCGGCCAAGCTCGCGCCGTTGCTGCTGCTCGTCGCCGTGGGCGTGTTCTTCATCAAGGGCGAGAACCTCGCCATCGCCGAGGTTCCGTCGGCGGGCACCCTCACGCGCACGTCCATTCTCCTCATCTTCGCCTTCAGCGGCATTGAGAGCGCGCTCGTCCCCAGTGGCGAAGTGCGCGATCCGGCCCGCACCGTGCCGCGCGCCATCTTCACGGCCATGATCGGCATCACCCTGCTCTACGTCGTGCTGCAGCTCGTAGCGCAGGGCGTGCTGGGCGCGGCGTTGGGCAGCTCCACCACACCGCTCGCCGATGCCGCCGGTCAGGTGTTCGGCCCGTGGGGGCGTACCATGTTGCTGGTGGGTGTCGTGGTCTCCACCTTCGGCTACCTCAGCGGCATGACGCTGGCCGTGCCGCGCGCGCTCTACGCCTTTGCGCGCGACGGCTTCGTGCCGGCGCCCATCGCGCGCATCCACCCCACGTGGAACACGCCCTACATCGCCATCATCGTGCAGGTCACCATCACCTGCGCGTTGGCGGTCACCAGCAGCTTCGGCCCGCTCGCCATCATCGCCAATGTGGCCGCGCTGCTCGTGTACTTCTCCTGCGCCGCCGCGGCGTGGGAGCTGCGCCGCCGCAACGTGCAAAGTGGCGGTACGCCGTTTCGCGTCCCCGGCGCGGCCCTGGTGCCTATTCTCGCCTGCGTCGTGATCATCGGGCTACTCACCTCCATCACGTGGGCCGAATGGCGCGTGCTCATGGCGGTGCTGGCCGTGGCCACGGTGCTGTTCTTCCTGCGCCGCAAGCCCGCGGTCGCCGCGGCCGCGCTGTGCCTCGTGCTCGGTGCCGTTGGCGCGCCATCACTCTCGGCCCAGCCTGCGACCGCGCTGCGACAGGGCTTCTCCGTCGCCCGCCTCGCGCGCATCGACTCGCTGCTCGAACAGACGGTGCGTGACCAGCGCATCACCGGCGCCGTCGCGCTCGTGCTGCGCGATGATGCCGTGGTCTATGAGCGGGCCTTTGGCTGGGCCGACAAGGAAGCCGGCCGCCGCATGACCACCAACGCGCTGTTCCGCATCGCGTCGCAAACCAAGGCGCTCACCAGCACCGCCGCGCTCATGCTGGTGGAGGAGGGGCGACTCAGCCTCGCCGACCCCGTCAGCCGCTTCATCCCGACCTTTCAGCGCACCACGGTCGCCGTACGCACGGACACGCGCGTGGACACGGGCGTGGCGCTCGTGCCCGCCAAGCGCGCCATCACGGTGCGCGACCTGCTCACCCACACGGCCGGCATCTCGTACGGCGTTGAAGCCACCGTGGCCGCGCGCTATCAGGCCAAAGGCCTCGGCCCCGCCGCCGGCTTCGGCTGGTATACCGCCGACAAAGACGAAGGCGTCTGCGAAACGATGGAACGCCTGGGCACGCTGCCCTTCGTGTCGCAGCCCGGCGAGGCGTTCGTGTACGGCTACAACACCGACATCCTCGGCTGCATCGTCGAGAAAGTCTCCGGGCAGCCACTGGATGCGTTTGTGCGGACCCGCGTCACGGCCCCATTGGGCATGACCAGCACGTTCTTCTTCGTCCCCCCAACCGATCGTGACCGGCTCGCGGCGGTGTACCGCAGCGATTCAGCGGGCCTCTCGGTGCGCGCCCCCGACGGCGCGCGCGGACAGGGGCACTACGTCGACGGACCGCGGCGCAACTTCGCCGGCGGCGCCGGTCTCGTGTCCAGCGCGCGCGACTACGCGCGTTTCCTGCAGATGATCGCACACCACGGCGCGTGGAACGGCCAGCAATTCCTCGCCCCGCACACCGTGCGCCTCATGCGCACGAACCAAATCGGCACCACCTATTCGTCCGCCGGCATGGGCTTCGGCCTCGGCTTCGAAACCACCGATCGCTACGGCGCCAACGGCATGGCCTCCGAAGGGTCGTTCGGCTGGGGTGGCGCGTACGGATCCACCTATCTCGTGGATCCCAAAGAAGGGCTCATCCTCGTCTTCATGATGCAGCAAACCCCGAACGCCAGCGACGTCGCGGCGCGCTATCGCACGCTGGTCTATCAGGCGTTGGTCACGTCACGGGCCAACTAGGCGCGTCCAGCCGTCGGCGCCGCTTCGCAGCCTCGACGGCACTCTCACCACAGACCTCGTGCGCATCGGCATTGACCTCGGCGGCACCAAACTCGAAGGCATCGCGCTCAGCGACGCGGGCGTTGAACTCGCGCGGCACCGCGTCGCCACGCCGCGCGACTACGACGGCACGCTTGACGCGATCACCGCCCTCGTGCGTACCCTCGAACACGAGACCGCCGCCACCGGCAGCGTCGGCCTCGGTATCCCCGGCGCCGTCAGCCCCGCTACGGGGCTCGTCAAGAACGCCAATTCGGTGTGGCTCATCGGCAAGCCGCTCGTCGGCGACCTCGAGGCGCGCCTGGCTCGCGCCGTCCGCGTCACCAACGACGCCGACTGCTTCGCGCTGTCCGAGGCCACCGATGGCGCCGCGGCCGGCGCGCCCATCGTCTTCGGCGTCATTCTCGGTACCGGCGTCGGCGGCGGCCTGGTGGTGAACGGGGGGTGCCTCCAAGGGCCCAACCTCATCACCGGCGAATGGGGGCATAATCCGCTGCCGTGGCCCACCCCCGCGGAGCGCGACGGCCCGCCCTGCTACTGCGGTCAACGCGGCTGCATCGAGACGTGGCTCTCGGGGCCGGGCTTTGAGCGCGATTACTTCGCCTACACCGGCCGCTCGTGGAACGCGCGGACCATTGTCGCCGCCGCGCATGCTCCCGCGCACGCTTCCGCGCATGCTTCCGCGCACGATCCGGCACACGATCCCGCGGCCCGCGACGCGCTGGACCGCTACCAGCATCGCCTGGCACGCGCGCTTGCGACGGTCATCAACGTGCTCGACCCGTTCGTCATCGTCCTCGGCGGCGGCATGTCCAATACCGCGGGGCTCGCCGAAGCCGTCGAAGCGCGCCTCGGCGCGTGGGTCTTTTCCGACCGCGTCGCCACGCGCGTGGTGCCCAACCAACACGGGGATTCAAGCGGCGTGCGCGGTGCCGCCTGGCTCTGGCCCGCCGCCGCGGGGTGACGCGAGGGCCCCACCCCGCGCCCGTCTCCCGCCCGCTCCCGTGCTCGACTATCTTCCGCGCGGGTCGTTCATCGGCCCTGCTGGCCTATCGTATAACGGCTATTACCCCGGCCTTTGAAGCCGGTGATCTTGGTTCGATTCCAAGTGGGCCTATCCAGTAGCATGCTCGTTGAGGGACCGAACGCCACTGCCGTCTAGCAGCGGAGCTTGGTAGCTTGAAAGGCTGTCCGTGGCTGGGACAGCTGTGACAGTGCGCCTTCGAGGGACGGAGCCGCCGCGCCCGCACGGGTACCGGTGACACTCCGTCCCCTTCGTTACGACCTCGACTCACCGAGACCTCTGGGATGGACGGACCGGGTAAAGCACGCGGGTACAAGATTCTTGCCGGAAACTCCAATCGCCCGCTGGCCGAGGAAGTGGCCAAGATGCTGGGTGCGGAGCTCTGCAAGGTCACCTGCACGCGCTTCGCCGACGGCGAAGTGTTCGTCCGCATCGACGAGAACATCCGCGGTGCCGACGTCTTTGTCGTCCAGTCCACCAACCCGCCGGCGGAAAACATGATGGAGCTGCTGCTCCTCATCGATGCCGCCCGCCGCGCATCGGCCGCGCGCGTGACGGCCGTCGTGCCCTATTTCGGCTACGCGCGCCAGGACCGAAAGGACCAGCCCCGCGTCGCCATCGGGGCCAAGTTGGTCGCCAACATCATCGAGAAGGCCGGCGCCGATCGGGTGCTCAGCATCGATCTGCACGCGCATCAGCTGCAAGGATTCTTCGATGTGCCGGTCGACCACCTCTACGCCGCCCCGGTCTTCACCAGCTACTTCCGCAAGAAGGAGCTGCACGATCTGTGCGTGGTCGCCCCCGACGTCGGATCCGCCAAGATGGCCCGCGGCTTCGCCAAGCGGCTCGACGCGACCTTCGCCATCATCGACAAGCGTCGCCCCAAGGCCAATGTCGCCGAAGTCATGAACGTGGTCGGTGACGTGGAAGGGCGCGACTGCCTGATCCCCGACGACATGATCGACACCGCCGGCACCGTGTCCGAAGCCGCGCGCGCGCTCAAGAACCTCGGCGCTCGTGACATCTACGTCTGCGCGACGCATGCGCTGTTCAGTGGCCCGGCGGTCGAACGACTGTCCAACGCGCCCATTACCGAAGTTGTGGTCACCGACACGATCAACTTGTCCCCCGAGCGGCGCTTCCCGTCGTTGCGCATTCTCTCGGTGGGCGATTTGCTCTCGAAGGCGATCCGATTCACACACTCCGACCTGTCGGTGAGTGTGTTGTTCGAATAGCGCGGCCCCCCGCCGCACGTCGTGCGGCGTGAGACATCGCTAGGCAGTTCCCGGCCGGGCCGACGGAGATCCCGTTACTCCCGAACCACCATTCTCCAGGAATACATCATGGCTACTGTTGCACTCACCGCGACCGTCCGCACCGAAACCGGCAAGGGCGCCGCGCGCAAAATTCGTCAGGGCGGCAACATTCCGTCGGTCATCTACGGACACGGCCGTGAGCCGCAGTCCCTGCAGACCAACGCGCGCGAGACCGAAAAGCTGCTGCGTGGCATCGCCACCAGCGCCACGGTCATCGAGCTGACCATCGACGGCAAGGTTTCGCGCACGCTGATCCGCGAAATCCAGCGCCACCCGTTCAAGCGCCACATCATGCACATCGACTTCCAGGAACTGGTCGTCGGCGAGATGGTCTCCGTGCATTGCCCCATCAGCTACATCGGCGTGCCGGAAGGCGTGCGGCTCGAGGGCGGTATCCTCGACCAGATCATGCACCAGCTCCACATCGAAGTCGATGCGTCCAGCATCCCCAACCACATCGACGTCGACGTCTCCGGCATCAAGCTGGGCAAGTCCCTGCACGTCAGCGACTTGCAGCTCCCCGCCGGCATCACCGTCCTCGACGAGCCCACCAACACGGTGTGCATCGTGCAGGTCTCCAAGGCCGGTGTCGAAACCGCGCCGGCGGATGCGGCCGAGCAGCCCGTGCTCATTCGCAAGCCGAAGCCCGACGACAAGTAAGCCTCTTCACGGCCTGTATCGTACGGGGCGCGGGATCCGTTCAGCATGGTCACTCCACGCTGGCGTGTTCCGCGCCCCGCGCGTCTTCCTCGTATGAAAGTCATCGTAGGACTGGGTAACCCAGGTCGCGAGTACGCCGACACGCGCCACAACGTCGGCTGGTGGTTGGTCGATCATCTCGCCCGCCGCTGGCACTTCGACAATTGGAAGAAGGACGGCGAGAGCATGTCCACCAGCGGCCTGGTCGGCACGCAGAAGGTGAAGCTGCTCAAGCCGCAGACCTTCATGAATCTCAGCGGGAGCGTCCTGCGCCCCACCCTCAAGCGCGAAGGATTTCGCGTGGCCGAGGATCTGCTCGTGGTGGTGGACGAAGTCGCCGTGCCCGCCGGCGAGTTCCGCTTCCGCGCCGCCGGCAGCGCGGGTGGACACAATGGCCTCAAGAGCATTGAAGCCCACGTGAAAACGCAAACGTACCCGCGACTGCGCGTCGGCATTCGTCCGGTCGACGAACGTCGCACAATTGGCGACATGGCGGACTTCGTCCTGCACACCATGCCGCGCGACGAACGCGAACTGGTCGAAGGCCTCTTCGATCGCGCCGCAAGCGCCATCGAAATCTGGATCGCCGAAGGGACCGAAAAAGCCGTCAGTACCATGGGCCGCTAGCCGCTCCACCTCACCGTCCTCCCCGGGAGTTTCCATGCGACGACTGCTTCGCCGAGCGCATCACGCGCGCGCCCTGCTCCACGCCGCACGCACCGTCGTCGTCGCCGCCGCGATGACGTGCTCGATGATCACGTCGCTCGGCGCGCAGGCCGCACCCGTGACGGTCATCCGCGCCGATCGCGCGATCATCGGGGACGGCACGCAGATCGCGAGCCCGCTCGTCTTCGTGCAGGGCGAGCGCATCACCGCCGTCGGCACCGCCGCCCAGCTGCGCATTCCCGCCGGCGCCAAGGTCATCGATCTCTCCGGCTACACGCTCATGCCGGGGTTCATGGACGCGCACACCCACCTCGCGTCCATCGACAACGACGGCGGCGATCTGGCGGTGCTCAAGGAGACCCCCGCGCACGGCGCCATCTACGCCACCATCAACGCCAAGAAAACGCTCGACGCCGGATTCACCACCGTGCGCGAAGCGGGCACCACCGACTACGTGGACGTCGTGGTGCGCGACGCGATCAATCGCGGCCTCATTCCCGGTCCGCGGATTCACGCCTCCGGCCCCGCCCTCGGCAGCACCGGCGGTCACGCCGACGTGAATGGATGGAGCCCCTTTCTCGACATCCCCGGAACCGGCGCCATTGTCGATGGCGTGGACGCCATCCGGAAGCAGGTCCGGCTCAACGCCAAGTACGGCGCCGACCAGATCAAGATCGTCGCCACCGGCGGCATCCTCTCGGTGGGCGACGCCGTAGGGGCCGCGCAATTCGACGCCGACGAACTCAAGGCCGCCGTGTCCGAAGCCACACGGCTCGGTCGCAAGGTGATGGCCCACGCACACGCCGGCGATGGCCTCAAGATGGCCGTGCTCGCCGGCGTCGCGTCCATCGAGCACGGCAGTCTGGTGGATGATGAAGCCATCGCGCTCATGAAAGCGCACGGCACCTATCTCGTGCCCACGCTCATCATTCTCGAAGAGATCGTCACCGACGGCGCTCGTAAAGGCGTTCCGCCCAACTCCGTCGCGAAGGCCACCGCCATCGCCGCCGAACGTCGGATCCGGTTGCGCACAGCGTATCAGCGCGGCGTCAAATTTGCGCTCGGCACCGACGCCACCAGTGACATTCACGGGCGCAACGGCGAAGAGTTCAAATACATGGTCGATATCCTCGGGGCGACTCCCATGGAGTCCATCACCATCGGCACCATGAATGCCGCCACGCTGCTCGGCGTCGACAAGGAGTTGGGCAGCGTCACCACCGGCAAGCTCGCCGATCTGGTCGCGGTCAAAGGCAACCCGCTCACGGACATCGCGCTCCTCGCGCATGTGCAGTTCGTGATGAAAGGCGGCGCCGTGGTAAAAGCCCCGTGACCCGCCCCACCCTGCGGTCAGTCAGCACCGCCACCATCGCGCT
>CALQGY020000115.1 GCA_943330235.2 Candidatus Kuenenia stuttgartensis | reverse complement strand
GCGCTATGCCTCGCTCTGGTACCCGCGCTCCAACAAAAACGCGCGCACCAACGCCGGATCGTGCACGACGTCCAGCGAGTACGGCTTGAGCCCCGTGCGAATGAGCATGCCCTTCCCCTCGCTGGTGGCGACCACCACCGCGTCGGTGGTGATGCAGACAATCTCCGCCGTGTCGGACAGCTGCCCCGGGTGCCCGCTGAAGTGCATCACCGCGGGTTGCGCGATGAGCGGATCGCTCAGCGGATCGCGGAGCTGCGCGTTGGGTTCACTCCACGTGGCCCCGGTAAACAGCACGATGTCGTTGCCGGGGTGGGCGAACGCCTCAAACGCTTCGCCGTAGACCATCGGCGTCGGATCGATCATCGCCATCAGACGAAACGCCTCGAAGGCATCTTCGACATCGGCCGCTTCCACCTGAATGATCACGGCGCGTTCGTCGGCGAGGACCACGGTGACGGCGGTGTCGATGACGTGCATCCGCGCCCACGGGCCGCGCAAGAGGCGCAGCGCGGTCAGGGTCTCGTCCGTGGCTTGGTAGTGATATTGGCGCATGCACGCAAAATAGACGGACGACGCCCGAAAACAGACGGGAGACGCAAGGCGGTCCGTCTGCCTCGCGTCTCCCGTTTCGCACGCCGCGCCAGTGGTTCAGCGCGGCGTGTGCCGCCATGCGGCGTGTGCCGCCATGCGGTCTTAGCGCTGCTTCTTCGCGCCCCGCCGGTCCTGCTCCTCGTCACCCGAGGCCGGACCGAACGGCGAGCTGCTTTCCGCCGCGCCGGCGTTCTCCACGTGCAGCTTCTGCTTCATGGTCTGCCCATTGACCGTCAGGATGACCTGGTAGTCGCCGGTGCTCGCGTTGCGCGCGCCGCCGAAGCCACCGAAGCCACCACGACCACCGCCCGCGCCCGGCGCGGGGATGCCGATGAGCTGGAAGATCTTGAGCACCTCGGCCGACGGCGGGCCACCGGCGCCACCACGGCCGCCGCCACCGCCACCGCCCGCGCCACGACCGCCACCCGGCGCCGCTTCGGCCGGACGGGCGCAGAACGGCTCCCACTGCGTCATCGGACGCTCGCAGGCGACGCCCGCGCCGCCACGACCACCGCCACCGCCAGCGCCGGGGAATCCACCCGGCCCCGCTCCGCCGCCGATCGGCGCCAGCAGCACCTTCGCCTGCGCGATGGCGGCGCTGTCATACTTGGCCTTCGCCAGCGAGTCGAGCACCATCGGCCCACGCACCGTGCGCAGAATCGAATCACGCTTCTCGCTGGGCGAGAGCGGCGCGCGCGGCTGCGGCTTCGGCGTGACGCCGAACGCCCACGTGACCGTGTGCAAACCCGCCGAGCCCGGTCCGGTGAGCGTCTGCAGCGTATCGCCAAGCGCATCGACGATACTGATGCGCGCCGCACCACCGCCGGCCCCCGACACGCGATACGAGATGCTCGCCCCATACGCCGGGTTCTGCGTGGCGAAGAACGCCTGCGCGTTGCCGTTACCCGAAGAACCCAGCGTGGGCCCCTCGCCCCACTGGAAGGCCGGCTTCGGCTCAAACAAATGCACCGGCTTCGCCGCCACCGTCGCCGTCATCTGCTCCAGCGGCGCGATGTCCACGATCCACAGGCTGCGCCCGTGTGTGGCCGCGATGAGCTCATGATCACGCGGATGAATCTGCAAGTCGTACACCGGCACACTGGGCAGATTCGACGTGAACTTCGTCCACGTCACACCGCGATCGATCGACGCGTACGCACCAATGGACGTGCCCACGAAGAGCAGGTTGCGGTTGTGCGGATCCTCACGGATCACGTGCACGAAATCGCCGGGCCCGCCCACCGGCAGGTTGTTCACCAGCGACTTGAACGTCTTGCCACCGTCCGTGGTCACGAACAGATACGGCTTGAAGTCCCCCCAGCGGTGATTGTCGAACGCGACATAGAACGTCGCGGTGTCGAACTTCGAGGCTTCAATGCGCGCCACAAACGCTTCGCCGTTGTTCGGCAGGTAGGCCGCGAACTTCGCCGTCAGGCTCTCCCACGTCGCGCCGTCGTTCACCGACTTCCAGACGTTGCCGTCATCCGTGCCCGCGAAGATGAGCCCCGGACGCACCGGGCTCTCCTCCAGCGCCACAACCGTCCCGTAGGTCTCGGCACCCGTTGCGTCCACCGTGATACCACCCGTCAGGCGGATAGACGTATCAATCTTCGCTTCGAGCTTCTTCGACAGGTCGGGCGAGATCAGGTTGAACTCTTCGCCACGCTTGACCGACTTGAGCACCCGGTTCCCGCCGAAGTAGACCACGGCCGGATTGTGCGACGAGATGAAGAACGGCGAGTTCCAGTTGAAGCGCAGCGACAGGTCGACCGAGTCCTGCTTCTGCTTCGCGCGCAGCCCCGTGATGGCGGCCGCCACCAGCTTCGTGGCCGGTACCAGCGGATCACCGCGCACGATGGCGATGGAATCCTCCCACTCCTTGTAGCGCCCCTGCCACGACGGCTTGCCGAACTGCAGACGCTCGCCGGTCTTGAGGTTCAAACGCGAGGCGTTGCCGCCCTGCGACTCGCCGTACACGATGTTCGGATCGGTCGGATCCATGGCGGCATAGAAGCCGTCGCCACCGGCGATGGTATACCAGTAGCCCAGCGTCGTCGCCCCACTGCGACGCTTGCTCGGTCCGCACCACGTGCCGTTGTCCTGCGCGCCGGAGCAGATGTTGTACGGCACCGCCATGTCGAATGCGACTTCGTAGAACTGCCCGAGCGCCAGATTCTGCATCTGCGTGAAGTTGCCGCCCCGATCGTACGTGAAGGCCACACCGCCGTCGTTGCCGATGACGAAGCGCTCCGTATCGTTCGGATCAATCCAGAGCGCGTGATCGTCCACGTGCACGTTCTGCGCGGCGTTGCGCGACGTCTTGCCGCCGTCGTCGGAGACCTGCAGTTCCGTGCTCGAGAAGTACACGCGTTCCGGGTTCTTCGGATCGCTGCGCACCTGCGAGTAGTAGAACGGCCGGGTGTTGTTGCTGTTCACCTTCGCCCACGTGGCGCCGCCGTCAGACGAGCGCCAGAGACCGTTGTCGCGCGGCGTGCGCGCCGGCTCATAGCCGCCCTTCGCATCCGTGCCCGTGCCCTCGAGCATCGCATACACGATGTTCGGATTGCTGCGGTTGATATCGAGCCCGATGCGTCCCTTCACGCCATCCGGCCATCCACCGCCCTTGATCTCGGACCACGTCGTGCCGCCATCGGTGCTCTTGAAGAGCGCCGAGCCCGGCCCGCCGCTCTTGAGCGAATACGGGGTGCGCAGACGCTCCCAGCTGGCCGCAAACATGATGTTCGGGTCCTTCTGATTGATCGCGACGTCGATGAAGCCCGCCTTGTCGCTCACGAACTTCACCTGCTGCCACGTCGTGCCGCCGTCCGTGGTGCGATACAAGCCACGCTCCGGATTGCTGCGCCACGCCGCGCCCAGCGCCGCCACGAACACGACGTTCGGGTTGGTCGGGTGCACGACAATGCGGCCGATGTGCTCGGTCTTCTCAAGGCCCTTGAGCGTCCACGTGATACCGCCGTCGGTGGACTTGTAGATGCCGCCACCCGGCTCGATGGAGTTACGCGAGTTGGGCTCACCAGTGCCGGCCCACACCTGCTGCGTGTCCGTGGGCGCGATGGCGAGCATGCCCATCGAGATCACCCGCTTGTCGTCGAACACCGGCCGCCAGGTGAAGCCGTTGTTCGTGGTCTTCCAGATGCCGCCGCCCGCCGCCGCGACGAAGAGCGTCTTGGACGGGCTGGGGATTCCGGCCACATCGGACACGCGTCCCATGAAATTGGCCGGACCGACCGCTCGCCAGCGCATGCCGGCGATGGTCGCGGAGTCTACGGACTGGGCTCCCGCAACGGCCGACAGGGCGGTGGAGGCGAGCACCAGCGCGAATCCGCCCGCGAGGGTGTTGAATCGAGTGGAGTGCATGATCAGGGCGTAAAAGGAGCTACGGCGCCGGTGCCATTGGGCGAACCGAACGCTGGAAAGTGGGTCGACGCCGCGCGACCAGCAAGGCAGGCCGGTCGGCACGACGAACGCGAAGTGACCCCGACTAGGAAACGCCCTGCCCCCCCGCGACGTTTAACCGCATGACTCAGACCATCGGCATTGCCGCCTACGACGCCACCGGCCCGCTCGCGCCGTGGACCTTCGATCGCCGCGCCCCGGGCGCCCGCGACGTCCAGATCGACATTCTCTTCTGCGGGATCTGCCACTCCGACCTGCACACGGTGCGCGGCGAGTGGGGCCCCGTCACCTTCCCGCAGGTCCCCGGCCACGAAATCGTCGGCCGGGTCGCCGCCGTGGGCGCCGAGGTCTCAGGCTTCACGCCCGGCCAGCTGGTGGGCGTGGGGTGCATGGTGGACAGCTGCCAGCACTGCAGCAGCTGCGGGCAGGGGCTGGAGCAGTACTGCGAAAACGGCTTCACGGGCACCTACGACGGCACCGAGAAGGAAACCGGCCGCAAGACGCAGGGCGGCTACGCGCAGTCCATCGTGGTGGATGAACGGTTCGTGCTGCGCATCCCCCTCGGCCTCGATCCGGCCGCCACCGCGCCGCTGCTCTGCGCCGGCATCACCACGTACTCGCCGCTGCGCCACTGGAAGGCCGGACCCGGCAAGCGCGTGGCGGTCGTCGGCATCGGCGGCCTGGGACACATGGCCGTGAAAATCGCCCGCGCCATGGGCGCCCACGTGGTGGTCCTCACCACCTCCGCCGCCAAAGCCGACGACGCCCTCCGGCTGGGCGCCCACGAAGTGGCCATCTCCACCGACCGCGCGGCCATGAAGCCGCTGCGCAACTCGCTCGACCTGATCATCGACACGGTCGGCACGCCACACGACATCGACGCGGAAATGGCGCTGTTACGTCTCGATGGTGCGCTGGTACTGTTGGGAGGATCGCCCCAACCGCACCCCGCGCCCGGCGCCTTCACGTTCATCACCAAGCGGCGCACGCTCGCCGGCTCGCTCATTGGCGGGATCGCTGAAACGCAGGAGATGCTGAACTTCTGCGCCGAGCACGGCATTGTGGCGGATATCGAGCTGATCCGCGCCGATCAGGTGAATGACGCGTACGAGCGGATGCTCCAGGGGGATGTGCGGTATCGGTTTGTGATTGATACCAGCACCATCGGGTAACGGGGTTTTAAAACACCGAGTCGCAGTGTGCAGGAACGGAGCAAGGGTGCAGAAGAGATATGTCCCCCTCACCCCCTGCGTCCTTGCTCCGTCCCTCGACCCTGCGACTCGCCGTTCCCGCCTTACTTCATCGGCCGACAATCCCCCAGCACCTGCTTCTGCAGCTCCTTCGGATTGGCGATGTTCGCGTAAAACTCGTCGTAGTACGCCAGCGTCGACTTCACCGTCTTCGGGTCCAGCAGCGCCCCAATCGGATCTGTATAGAGCGCATATATCGCCGCCTTCTGGGCCTGGAACTTCTCCAGCACCTTGGGCACCAGCGCGTTCTGGGCGCAGAAGCCGCGGTATAACCGGTCCCGCACGCGCTTGATCCGCAGCGACGGATCAGGCGTCGCGTACGGGGCATCGATGACGCCGGCAAAATCGAAATCGTACGCGATGGGCATGTTGTTGCCGTCGGGCAGCGCCAGCAGTTCGGAGTTGTGCAGCCCGCCGAACGAGAAATCCGTGTTGCCGATCAGGTACTGGAACAGGTAGGCCAGCGTCGCCTGCTCGCCGTCCAGGTCATCGGCCGTCGCCCCCAGCTGCTTCGCGAGCTTGCCGCCGTTTGCGGCCGCCACATGCGCGGGATCCTCCACGATGAACGCGTACTTCGTGGCGTCTACCTTGCCCGTCGCGCTATCCGCGTAGGTCATGCGCAGCAGACGCACCTGATGACTGACCGGCGTCAGCAGTCGGTAGATGCGATACAGCTGGAACTCCTGCAGGATGTAGTCCTCGTACATCGACAGGCTTTTGCAGTAGCTCACGAGCTTCGGTTCATCGAGATCGTGAAAGACGCTCCCCTTCGCCTCTTTGTTCACGAAGTTGAAGCGGATGGGCGGGAAGACGCAGTTCTTAAGCCGCCACATGCCGCGCGTGCGTACGCGCAGCGGCACGAGGCGCGTGCCCCCGGGCGCGTCCTTGTCGGCATACGACAGCGTCGCCGGATGGTACGGCGCCTTGTCGCCCTTGTCTCGGCGCAACGACTTGAGGTTGGTGGTCAGCGTGACCTCAAGCGGCGCGCTGCTCTTAAACAGCGGCGAGTCCGGCAGCTTCTCGACCTTGCCGGTGGAGTCAGCCTCCGACTTCGACTTCTTTTTCGCTGAATCGGACTTGGCGGCCTTCGGCGCCTTGGTCTTCGGCGGCGCATCCTGCGCCACGCCGAGCGCGCCTGCCAGCGACACCATCAGCACACTCAGCAGCGCGGTGCGCGCCATGGTCGGGACGAGCATGCGTCGTGCGGACATCAGGACAACTCCGCGTTGGTGACAAATGTGGACCCGGCGGCTCGCACCAATTGCAGTAGCTCATCCGGTGTGGTCTTCTTGCGCAGCTGGACGTGATACTCCACCACGGTGACCCCTTCCACCTGCTCAATAGTCCCCACACGCCACTGCTTGGTGTATTCCTGCAGGCGCCCTTCGACGGCGCGGCGCATCGCGGACTGATCGATGGTGGTGATACGCAACCGCAGCTCTGCGGCCAACGGAGCCGGCTCGTCGCCCTCCACCGCGCTGGCCCGTTTCCACGCACGCTCGGCTACCCCCTCGAGCTGCTCGCGCGACATGTTCTGCAGCACTTCGTTGTCGATGTGCGCCACGAACGTGCCCGTGCGTGCCAGCTGCTTCGCGCGCTTCAGACGCTTCTCCGCGATTCGCCCGTCCAGCTCCACCGGGGCGCTGCCGAAGTCGGTGAACCAGAGCACCAGCGCGAGCACGTTAAAGCCAATCGACATCACCGCCGCCACCGGCAGGTTCACGGCCGACGCGAGGCCGATACCGGTCGCGAGAAAAACGTAGACCGCGTCCTTGCTGTCATCGAGCGTATTGCGGAAGCGCACCGCGGCTACAATGCCCGCCAGACTGAATGCCAGCGCGACGCTGTACTTCACCAGCAGCACGATGCCGGCCACGATGGCCGGGAGCACCACCAGCAGCTGCACGATGGACTGCTGATAGCCGCGCTTCGCGCGCGTGAGCTGATAGACCCACGCGACGGGCAGCATCAGCAGCACCGCCGCCAAAATCGCCACCCCCACACTGATCGCGAGACTGGCTTCATCAAGCCGCGCGATGGGGAGTCCTTTGCTCGTGAGCTCCTCGGTGCCGCCCATCAGCGCTTCCAGCGACGTGGGCAGCAAGGCCGCATTGTGCGGAATGGCGCGCCACGCGAGCGCCGTGCCGCCCACCAACACGAGGTAGTACACGACCGCGCGCAGTATCAATCGATTCGCGGCTCCGCCCTGCGGCGATGAATTCGTCACGCACATGCTCCACACAAGAGTCAACCGCCATGCCACCCGCATGCCACCCGAGACCCAGTCTCGGGTAGGACAAGTATCGTGTGGTTCGGGCATTCCCGCCATGCGGGAGGCCATGAAGGAGGCTACGCCTTGCAGCGCCTCTCGTGGTCCCGCAACTTCGATCCATGATTCGACGCCACTCGCGTACGCTCGCCCTCGCCGCTGCTGCCGCTGCCCTCCTCGTGGCCATCGGCGCCCGTCCGCCGGCCATGGCCGCGCCGTCCAAGCCATCGCTGGTCGTGCTGATCGCCATCGATCAGTTCACCGCCGACTACTTGGATCGGTTCGGAGCGCAGATGACCGGCGGCCTCGCGCGGCTGATGCGCGACGGCGCGTGGTACACGAACGCCCATCACGATCACGCCATCACCGAGACGGCGCCCGGCCACGCCACCCTGCTGGCGGGGCGCTTCCCGCGCTCCACCGGCATCATGATGAACAGCATCGGCGTGGAAGACGACAACGCCCCGCTGATCGCCGGCGGCTTCGGCCCGGGCGCGTCACCGCGGCGATTCCAAGGCACCACCCTCGCCGACTGGATGCGCGCCGCCGACGCGTCCACGCGCACGCTGTCGGTGTCCATGAAGGACCGCGCCGCCATTCTCCCCAACGGACGCGCGCCCAGCGACGTGTACTGGTATTCGCCCGACGGACGTTTTGTCACCAGCAGCTATTACCGCAAGACGCTCCCCGCGTGGGTGTCAGCGTGGGGCAATCGACAGCCGCTGGAGCGATTTGCCGGCAAGCCGTGGACACTCCTGCTCCCCGACAGCGCGTATCACGAACCGGACAGCGTCAGCATCGAATCCAGCGGCAAGAATTTCATGTTTCCGCATCCCATGCCGGACGATGCGTTTGAGGCGGCCAACCTCGTGCGCACGACGCCGTTCATGGATGATCTCACCGCCGACTTCGCACTCGATGGCGTAAAGGCGATGCAACTGGGCGCATCACCCACCCGCACGGATCTGCTCACCATCTCGCTCTCGGCCACGGACGTCATCGGCCATCGCTTCGGCCCCGATTCGCGCGAGAGCCACGATCAGGTGCTGCGCGTCGATCGCGTCATCGGACGCTTTCTCGACTCGCTGTATGCGATGCGCGACTCGTCGACCATCACGGTGGTGCTCACCGCCGATCACGGCATCGGCCGCATTCCGGAGTTGGCCGCGCAGACCATCGCGCCCGGTGCGCGGCGCATGTCGCTCGCCACACTGATCGCACCGGCGCGCGAGCGGATGCGCACCGCGGGTGTCGATACGAATGCGTTCGTGATGGAACAGAACATGGTCTTGCTCGACCGCGCCGCGTTCAAGAAGAAGCCGCTTGATCCCGATTCGCTGCTGGCCTTCTTCGCCGCTACCACACGCCTGCAACCGGGCGTAGCCCGCGTCGATCGGTTTCGCGATCTCGCCGCCGACACCGCACGTGATCCCATCGCGCGACGCTGGACGCACCAGTTTCCGCCCACGATCAACGTCGAGATGATCGTCACGCTCACCCCCTACAGCACGTGGGGCGGCAATGTCGCGTCGCACGGATCGCCGTACGATTACGACTCGCGCGTGCCGCTCATCTTCGCGGGCTTCGGCGTGCAGCGCGGGACGCATGCGGACTTCGTGCGCACCGTGGACATCGCCCCCACGCTGGCGCGCCTCATCGGCGTCAACCCGACGGAACGATTGGATGGGGTGGTGTTGCCGTCGGCGCTGCGGGCGATCCTGCCGACGCGGTAGCGCCGACGTTCTCGCGCCGACGTTCTCGCGCCGACGTTCTCGCGCCGACGTTTTCGCGTCGAGGCTCCGTCGAGGCGAGAGGCTACGCGCGCGACGGAGTGACCATCAGCTTCACCAGTTTCGCGGCCACCTGCCACGTGGGGATGGGGCCACCGATACCCATGCGCCCCATGCGCAGCGGATTTCCGCCGCGCGCGTTGGCCCAGCGCTTGAGCGTGCCCCCGGACGTGTAGCCCGCCTCACTCAGCGCGCGTAGCGACGGACGGTCGTGCGTGCCGTACGGGAACGCGAAGCTCGTCACCGCGCTACCCAGCCGCGCTTCGAGTTCCAGGCGCGATCCGGCCAGTTCGTCCTGCCGCTCACGATCCGTCAGCGTGGTGATACGGCGATGATGGCGGGAGTGCGAACCGATCTCGTGTCCCGCGGCCGCCAGCGTGCGCAATGCCGCCGCGTCCAGGAGCGTGGCCCGCGGCGCCGCGGCATCCCACACATTGCTGCCGCCCACCTGATGGCTCACGGCGTACACCGTGCACGGCCATCCGTGCTGAGCCAGCGTTGGAATGGCCGCCGTGACCACGCTGTCGTAGGCGTCATCGAACGTCAGCGCGATCGCGCGCGGCGGCAGCGTCATCTCGCCGCGCTGCCAGCGGGCCACGTCGCGCACGGTGACCCCGGTGCATCCCCACGACGCCAGCATCGCCACCTGCTCGGCGAACTGCTCGGGCGTTACGAAATTGGTGTCGCGTGGCGCATGCGCCGGCGGTTGTTCAATCCGGTGATAACAGAGCACCGGCACACGAGGCCAGATCACGACTCCGTGGCGACCAGCGCGTCCGCGTGCCGAGGGGCGTGCACCCTTCGCGCTGGCGTCGGCACGGCGGCGAGGGCGGCCTGATCGCGTCCCTGCTGCGCTTGCCGCTCGTGGTCCCAGAGGAGCGCATACTTCGCAAACGCCGACCACGCGTGAATGACGGAGAACACAAAGCCGCGACGCCCGTCGCGCCAATTCCCGTCCACCAGGTACGCCTTGATGAAGCGCCACAGCGGACGCCCCACCAAGTGTGACATCCCCGCCGTTCGGCCTCGCTGGCGGAGGTCATCCGCCCCCCAGCGCGAGTACGTCGTCACTTTACTGAGGTGGTGATACAGATCGCGGTAGGAATCATGCTCGATGGTGCCCTGCAGCTCGCCGGCCTCCCCCGCAAACGCCAACCCCTCATGCACGCGTTTGACCTCGTAGCGCAGCTCCGCGCGGAAGAGGCGGACATGCCAGTCCCGTCCCCATCCGCCGCGCGTCATGGGCGCGCCGAGGTACTGGTTCTGCATGCGAATCGCATAGGCCTCATGCGTTGGCGCCGCGATCATCGCCGCGATGGCCGCATGTAACGTGGGCGTGGCCCGCTCATCCGCATCGAGCGCCAACACCCAGTCATGACTGGCCGCCGCGATGGCGGCGTTGCGCTGGTCGGCGATCGTGGGGCCGCATCCGGTCAGCACGCGGGCACCCGCCGCGATCGCCGCGGCGACGGTTTCATCCGTCGATCCCCCGTCCGCCACGATGACCTCATCCGCCCACGACACCGAGGCCAGACACGCGACGATCCGGTCCTGCTCATTGAGCGTGGGGATCACCACGGTGACCGGAACGGACAACGAACTCATCAGCGCTATCCTCGGGTCGTGGGGAAGGTTATCGTATCAGTCAGACTGAGGGTAACTTCAGTGGTACTAGCCGTGCTTCAACGGGGGTGTGACGACATTAACACCCCCTTAACAGCGAATCCCGTCCGACCCAGATGCTCCTTGCGACGCTCGGTGCGGTCCCCGAGCCGAAGTCCATTCTCGTGGTCGAGGACAACGCGGCCCTCCGGGAGACGCTGGTGGACGCCCTGCGCGCGGTCACCCAGCGCGTCCGGGAAGCCGCGACGCTCGCGGAGGCAACCGCCGCCTGCGTGGCCGAGCCGCCGGATCTGGTCGTGCTCGACTTGGGTCTGCCCGACGGCGATGGCAGCATGTTGCTGGGCGCCCTCCGCGCGCTGACCATGGTGCCGGTGATTGTGCTCTCCGGGCGGGAGGACGAGGACGAGAAGGTGGCGCTGCTGGACGCCGGTGCCGACGATTTCATCATCAAGCCCTGCAGCGCAGCCGAGCTGTTGGCCCGGGTGCGTGGTCAGCTGCGTCGCTCCGCCGCCTCGGCGGCCGCCCGGACGTGGGCGCATATCGTGGCGGATGGCGTTGAGATTGATCTGGTGGAGCAGCGCGTGGTCCGTCACGGCGTCCCCCAGAAACTCACGCCCACCGAGTGGCTGCTGTTGCGTGCGCTCGTGATGCATGCCGGTCGCCCCGCGACCCCTCGGCAACTGTGGGACATGGTGTGGTCGCGCGAGTTCGGTGATCCGTCGGTGCACATCCGGGTGCACATCACGCACCTGCGGCGCAAGATCGAGCCGGATCCGTCGAAACCCCGACTCATCGTGACCGAACCCGGCGTCGGCTACCGCTTCGTCGTGCCGTGACATCGTCGCGATGGCCGTCTCCGTTGGCGCCTCGGTTTGCCCGTCGATCGCTGCGTGGCTGGGCCGTTTGGTTTACGCTCTTCGGCGCGGCGACAGCGTTCTTCGGCATGGTCACCGAGCTCCCCGAGCTGCGCGTCGCCCACGGCGTGCTGGTGTATCTGCTGCTGATTATCGGCGCGAGCCGCGAAGCGGATTACTGGCTGTCAGCGGTGATGCTCGTGGCCAGCTATCTCGCAGTGGACTGGTTCTTCGTGCCGCCGCGTCGGTCGTTCGGCATGCCCACCGAACTCGATCTGATCATCCTGATCGGCTTTGTCATCACCGCCACGGTGATCTCCCGCCTCGTGGTTGGCTTGCAGCGGGCCGCCACGCTGGCCACCGCACGCGCCGAGGAAATCGAACAGCTCAGTGCCGAGCGCTTGCAACTTGAAGTGCGCGCGTCACGCGCCGATGTGCTGCGCGAGGCGGAGCGCCTCAAGAACGCCTTGATCGCGTCGCTCACGCATGATCTGCGGTCACCGTTGGCCACGCTGTCCATTCTGTCAGACCCCGAATCTGGGGTGGGTAGCGAGGCGGCGCTCGCGCGCATTGC
>CALQGY020000114.1 GCA_943330235.2 Candidatus Kuenenia stuttgartensis | reverse complement strand
GAGTCGTTCAACAACGTTCGCCGATCACGTTTCACTGTTCACTGTTGACGTAGTGGATGATTCGTAACCGCCACAACGTGAACGGTTAACCATCGGTGAAACGTGATCCGTTAACGTGGTGGCGAACAACGTTCACCGATCACGTTTCACTGTTCACTGTTGACGTAGTGGATGATTCGTAACCCCCACAACGTGAACGGTTAACCATCGGTGAAACGTGATC
Source organism: Candidatus Kuenenia stuttgartensis (assembly GCA_943330235.2). Taxonomy (GTDB): domain Bacteria; phylum Gemmatimonadota; class Gemmatimonadetes; order Gemmatimonadales; family Gemmatimonadaceae; genus Gemmatimonas; species Gemmatimonas stuttgartiensis_A. Next base: position 12,271 of record CALQGY020000114.1, on the reverse strand, counting down.
TGTTTACGTGGTGGCGAACAACGTTCACCGATCACGTTTCACTGTTCACTGTTGACGTAGTCGCAGTCACTCCACCATTCGCATACCCGCCGGTCGTCCCGCTCACCGCGTTACCCGCGGCCGCCCCAACCGCCGCCCCCCCCACACGACCGACGCCACCAGCACAATCCCCGCCCCCGCGAGCGACGCCGTCAGCGAGGGTCCGCCGGTCAATCGCTTTTCTGTCGCGTCAGTCAGCACATTCGCCACCGCCAACATCCACTGGCGCACGCTCACATAGTGCAGCGCCGGGAACGTCGTGCTCAGCACGCCTTCCCAGAAAATCACATACAGCAATCCGCTCACCAGCGCGCGGCGCGTGTAGAGCGCCAGCAACGTGAACAGCGCTGCGTATGCGGCGCCGCCAAAGGCCGCGGCAATGCCGAACGCGCGCGTCACGTGCTCCGGATCATGCACGCCCGTGGCGATAAAGCCCGTGCCGTACACCGCCACCGCCGACGCCGCGGCCGTGATGCTCATGGCGAACAGCACGCGCACTTTCACAATCCACCAGCGCGGCGTGGTCGTGGTCACGAGATACAACAGCGTGCCATCCTCCGACTCGGCGCTGAACGCGCTCGTGCTCACCAGCAGCGCAATGAGCGGCGTCGCAAGCGCCAACACCAACTGATCATAGCGCTGCACCAGAAACACCACCGGATCGCCCGACAAAAATCCGCGCGAGGCGAACACCAGCGCGAACAGCATGGGCAACAGCAGCAGCCCCGCCATCGTCAGCAACAGCACCGGCGTGAACGTGCGCACCAGCGACAGCTGCACGATCGCGCGCGCCGACGCCACAAACGACGGCCGACCCATGATCGGACGCGTACTCATCGCGCCACCAGATACGCGAACACGTGTTCCAGCGATTCGTCCATCACCTGCACTTCGTACAGCGTGCACCCGATGCCCTGCGCCACCACGGCCACCGCGCGCGCAAACGCCGAGTAGTCCGTGGCGCGAATGGTGAGGCCCGTGTCGTCGACTTCCACACCCATCACGGAAGGTTGCAGCATGAGCGCCGACGCCAGCGTGCGATGGTCGCTGGCCTGCACCCGCACCGTGTGCGGCCGGTCCGTCATCAGGCGGCGTAGCGAGCGATAGTCGCCCGTGGCGGCCAGACGCCCGGCCAGCACCACCAGAATGCGCGACGCCACGTTCGCGATCTCCTCGAGAATGTGCGAACTGAGCACGACGGCCGTACCCGCATCGGCGCGCGCTTCCAGCAGCTGCATCATGTGCAGGCGCTGACGCGGATCGAGCCCGTTGAACGGTTCATCCAGCAGCACCAGCGACGGCTCATGCACCAGCGCCGCCGCCAACTTCACGCGCTGCTTCATCCCCTTGCTGAACGTGTCAATGCGCCGCGACGCCACCGTATCCAGCTCCACCAGATGCAGTGCGCGGTCCACCGCAGTGGGTACATCGCGAATCCCCAGTAGCGCCGCGCGTGCTGCGATGAACGCGCGTGCGCGCATCATCCCCGGCAGCGCCTCGCGCTCGGGCACCAGCGCCACCTGCGCATACACCGCCGGCCGGTCCACCGGCGACGCGCCGAACACGCGCACCGCGCCGTTGGACGGCGCAATGACGCCTGCGGCGAGCTGCAGCAGCGTGGTCTTCCCCGCCCCGTTGGGGCCGAGCAGTCCCGTGATACCGGCGGTCACGGTGCACGAAATGTCGTTCACCGCCACGACATCGCCGTACCAGTGCGATACGCGATCAAACACCAGCGGGGCCGTCAGCGATGCGCGCGTGTCGGCCGTCGGTGCGGCACCGGTGCTCATGGTGGTGGTCGTCATGGACGGATACGCCGCATACGCCACACCAGCACCGCAAAACCCGCAGCACCGACGCCCAGCATCAGCGCGACATAGACGCCCAGCGCGGGCGGCGGGTTGAGCTCCATGCCGCGGTTCGTTTCGCCGAAAAAGATCAGCGCCATCGTGCGCAGCGCACGCAGCGGATCCAGCAGCTCCGACGTCCGCACGCTGACACCGGCCAGATCATCCAGCCCCGTCGCCACGGCCGCCAACAGCAGGAACGTGCCAAAAATCGCCGCCGTCGCATACGCGCGACGCGGGGTCCACACCGACAGCGCGGCCCCAATGCCTGACATCGCGAACGCCGTCAGCGTGGACTGCGCCAGCACCGGCCAGATGCGATCACCCATCGTGCGGAACGTCGCGGCCGGATCGACGGCAATACCGATCTGCCCGATGTACATCAGCAGCAGCGGCGCCAACGACACCACAAATACGGCGCTGAAAATCGCGGAGAAGCGCGCCAGCGCATACGACCAGCGCGACACATCGCGCGTGAATAACAGCGGCAACAGATGATGTTGCTGATCTCGGCTCAACACCTCGGGCACCTGCGCCGCGAGAAAGAGCACGAACATGAACAGCTGCGCACCAATGAGCTGCCCGTAGCGCAGCGGCACCTGCCCGTTGGATTGCGACGCCGCCGTCAGCAACGCCAGCGCCGGCAGCATGGTTACCGCCACCACCAGCACCGGCACCGCTTTGGCCTTGGCCGGTCGTCCCAACCCGAACATCGCGCGCAGACTTTGCGTGTACAGCGCGCGCCACGCACCCACCGGTCCCTCGCGCGGCCCGTCGTAGCGCCGGTAGCCGAGGTCGTGAATGGTGGATGCGCCCGCAAATGCGCCCGCAGATGCGCCCGCAGATGCGCCCGTAGACGCGCCCGTAGACCCGCCCGTCGTCGTCTCACGCATACGGCACCCTCATGACGTGAGCGTGAACAGGTCTTCCAGATGCCCGCGTCGACGTTCCATCCGCAGCAGCGCCGTATCGCGCAGCACCGCCACATCGCGCACCGCATCGAAGACGGCGCGCGAGTCGATCACATCGCGGTCGTCGGGGAGCGTGACCAGCACGCGTTGCCGGTCGGCCACGGCGGTCACGCCGCGTGCCACCAGCGCCGCCGCGAACAACTCGGCCTCGCCGTCAATCTCCACCACCAGCGTGCTGGTCACGCCCGTGAGCACGCCCAAGCGTTCCGCGCGCACCAGGCGGCCCTGCTCCAGCAGCACCACCCCGTCGCAGATGCGCTCCAGCTCCCCCAGCAGGTGCGACGAGACCAGCACCGAGATCCCGAACTCGCGTCCGGTGCGCTCAATCAGCGACAGCATCTCGTCGCGGCCGGCCGGATCGAGCCCGTTGGTGGGTTCGTCGAGAATGAGCAGTGCCGGATCGTGCACCAGCGCCTGCGCCAGCTTCACGCGCTGCGCCATGCCGGTGGAGTAGCCGCCCATGGGGCGATAGCGCTCTTCAAACAGCCCCACGTGCCGCAGCACTTCGGCTGCCCGTTCGCGCGCCGACGAGGGCGGAAACCCCGAGCAGCAGGCCAGCCACGTCACGAACTCCGTCGCGCTCATATCGGGCGGCAGACAGTCGTGCTCCGGCATGTACCCTACCAGCCGCGTGATCGCCGCGCGATCGTGCGCGATGGCGTGCCCCATCACCTGCGCCGACCCGCCGGAGGAGTCCACCAGTCCCAGCAGAATCTTGATGAGCGTGCTCTTGCCCGCGCCGTTCGCGCCCACCAGCCCCGTGATCCCCGCTTCAATGCGTACCGTCAGACCATCGAGCGCCACCACCGCGCCATAGCGGCGCGATAGCGATTCCGTCTCAATGACCGGCGCCGCACTCACGCGGGAGACGTCACGGGTTCGGCGTGATCTTCCGCCGCATGGTCGTCCGCTGCTGGGGCCGAGGCCGCCACCAGTCCGTCCGTCACGAGCGTGGGCAGCGTCACCCCCGCCTTGGCCGCGCGACGCTCCAGCGTGGCCGGGTCCAGCAGACTGCGCAGCAGCGCGTCGGCCTCGCGGTTCTGCAGATAGCGCGCCTTCTCCCACCCTTCCACGATCCCCTTCGGCGTGCCGTAGCACAGCTCCGCCATCTGCGGCACCGTCAGCCCCAACGACTCGCGCAGCTGCCGGATGGCCTTGGGGGCCAGCAGGTTGTGCTGCAGGCGGATCTTCTCCGTCGCGGTCCGCTCAGCCAAGTCGCGCTGCTCGATGGTCCGGTTTTCGTGCGCGCACTTCTCACACCGATAGAACTGCCGGTCCACCTCGGCCGCCATGCCGCTGATGCGCAGGGTGACCGTCTCGGTCTGCAGGGCGTAGCGCCCACCGCAGCCGCGGTGCAGCGATCCATCGAGGGTGGCAATGCTCATGACGTGACGATGCGCGGGCGAAAGGAAACAGGTCGTGCCGTGTGAGGCAGTTCAATCGTCGAAGAGTGGCGACCGGCGCGCCGTCTTCGCCACCCCTGCGGTTTCAGTTTTCTTCTCAGATTGGCACTTCCGCTCATGTCCGACTCTTTCATCGTTCGCCAGCCGATTTTCGGCACGTCCGGCTCCCTCATAGGATACGAGGTGCTGTACAGCAATTCCGAGGATGGGCGGCAGGCGCTGATTCAAAGCATTCTGAGCGGCACCTTCGACTTGGTGCGCGGTCCGCAGCCGGCGTTCGTCGCCTGCGGCCGAGAGCAGTTGGTAGAAAACGCGCTGCACATGATCGACCCCAAGACCGCGATTCTGCTGCTGCCGCCTGATCTTGAGGCCGATGACGAGGTCGTCCACGCCCTCACGCAGTACCGGGCCAATGGCGGTCAGGTCGCGCTCGACCAGCTCGTGGGCGGGGCATCGCCGTCGGAAGCGTTGCTGCCGTACGCCACGTGGTGCCGTTTCGATGCGCGTCTGGACGACGTCTCGGATGTGTTGCCAGCCAGTGCGCGAGTGCGCGCCGCTCAGCCCAACATCCGACTCATCGCCAATTACGTCACCACCACCGAGCATCACTATCTCGCCCTGCAGGCGCGGGTCGACGCGTTTCAGGGGCAGTTCTTCAGCAGCCCCGAGCCCGTGCCGGCCACGGAACTGCCGCAGAGCTCCGTGGCCGCGCTGCGGCTCATCGGACTGGCCCGCGATTCGAATGTGAGCGACCGGAAGCTCGAAGACGTCCTCGAAACCGATCCGGTGCTCACCTTCCAGCTCCTGCGGCTGGTGAACTCCGCCGCCGTGGGCATGCGCGGGGTGAGCTCCATCGGGCAGTCGTTGCGTCTCATTGGTCGGGCCGCCTTCCAGCGCTGGCTGGCCGTCGCCGTGGCCGCGTCGCGGAAGTCGCAGACGGGTGTCGATCAAGAGCTCGTCCGGCAGGCCGTCGAGCGCGGGCGTTTGATGGAGCAGCTGGGCGGCAAGACGCGCGACCCCGGGACGCTGTTCCTGGTGGGGCTGTTCTCGCTGCTGGATTCGGTGTTCCGCATGACGCTGCCGGAGATTCTCGAGCGGGTGGCGTTAAGCGACGAGGCCACCGAAGCGCTGCTGGATCGCACGGGCCCGTACGCGGACGCGTTGTCGTTTGCCGAGTCGTATGAGTTGGGGATGTTCGAGAGTGCGGGCGAGCTGGCCAAGGATATGGGCATCGACCCCGCGACCATCGGCGACCTCTATACCAACGCGGTCAGCTGGACCAACGAAGCCTTGAGCGCGCTCTCGGCCCCGGTGCCGGCGACGCCGGCGTCCGCGCGACGATAACGCCAGCGGTCATCGCGACAGTCATTGCGACTGACGAGGTCACGCCGGAGATGCTAACCTCCGGCGTGACCTCTTTTGCTGTCATCTCCTCGCGTGTGCGCACCGCGACGCATGGGGCGGCGCGCCGCCTCGCCCTCCGCCTCGCCCTCCGGCTCGGCGTCAGCGTCGTCGCCGTCGTCGCGGGGCTCACCGCGTGTGGCAGCGAGAAACCGCCCGCGACCAGCACGGTCAGCATGGGCGCGCCGGTGGGGGTGCGCCCGCCCGCGCCCGGCGATCCGTCCTGTCCGCGCACCGGCAAGTGGCAGCCGTGTGCGCTGGAGGACCGCGTGGTGCACGCGGGGCTGTCGTTCAAGGCTACCGGCGACAGCGCGCGAGTGCCGTTCTTCAAGGTGCCGGGCGTGCGCTACCGCGTGGCGCTGACGGACACGTTGCTGGCGTTTTTCTTTGCCGACTCCGCCGCACTGGATCGCGCCATCACGAGGCTGGATACGCTGCGCATGGCCCCCGTGGGCGACACCGCGCTGCCGTGGCCCTCGCTGCCCAACGTGAGCCGCTCGGGGAATTTGCTGGGGCTGTACTTCGCGGAGAGCCCGCGCCAGATCGAGCGGCTGCGGCTGGCCATCCCCGCCGGCGCGCCGGCGCCGCCGGACTCGGCGCACGGCGGGGGCACCAAGGGGGCGGCGGTGCCGGTGATGTTGCCGCCGATGCCGTCGCGGCGATAAGCGCTGAGGCGCTCGCGGCCACATCACGCGCCTTTGTTCGGTATTTATTCGCTACAAGCGCCAGAAAACCACTAGTGCGCACAGTTTTGTGCACAATTCGCACATTTCGCTGCGCACTTTGTCACTTTGGCTTGGTGTTCCGGCCGGATTGAGCGATATTTATGCACGTCGAGACAGTTAACCGATCTCGACCATAAACTATCGACACCACCCGGAGAACACGGCCCATGGCCTCACCGATCAACCCACGCTCCGTCGCGCTGCGCGAGATCACGCAGCGCCCGGTTCGCATTACGAGTCGCCCGGAAGAGAACGGCGTGCAGCTGCCGACCAGCACGTGGTTCGGTTCCAACACGCTCGGGCTGCGCACCATGCGCGCCAAGCTCCCGAAGTCGGTCTATGCCAAGCTCGCGGCCTCTATTCGCCTCGGCAAAAAGCTCGACTCCGACGTGGCGCCCACCGTGGCGCAGGTCATCAAGGAATGGGCCATCACGCGCGGCGTCACGCACTTCACGCACTGGTTCCAGCCGCAGACTGGTCTCACGGCCGAGAAGCATGATGCGTTTTTGAACTTCGATGAGGACAAGTTCCCCATCGAGCAGTTCACGGGCGAGCAGCTCATTCAGTCCGAGCCGGACGCCTCCAGCTTCCCGTCGGGCGGTCTGCGTGCGACGTGGGAAGCGCGTGGCTACACGGCGTGGAACCCGGCGTCGCCGGTGTTCATCAGCGAGACGGGCGGCACGAAGTATCTCTGCATTCCGTCGGTGTTCATCGGCTACAACGGTGAAGCGCTGGACGAAATGACGCCGCTGCTGCGCAGCTCCGACGTGCTGTCGCACCGCGCCATGGATCTGCTGGAGCTCATCGGCGACAAGGGCGTGCTGCGCGTCAACACGACGCTTGGCGTTGAGCAGGAGTTCTTCCTCATCGATCGCGCGCACTTCGCGCTGCGTCCCGATCTGATCATGGCCAACCGGTCGCTCATCGGCGCGCCGCCGCCACGTGGCCAGCAGCTGGAAGACCACTACTTTGGTGGTATCCCCGAGCGTGTGCAGGCGTGCATCAGCGAAGTGGAGCTGGAGCTCTACAAGCTGGGCGTGCCCATTGTCACGCGGCACAACGAAGTCGCGCCGTCGCAGTTTGAAATGGCGCCCATCTTCGAAGACTCGGACATCGCCGTCGATCACAACCATCTCGTGATGAGCGTGCTGCGCAAGATCGCGCTGCGTCACGGGCTGCAGGCCATCGTGCACGAGAAGCCGTTTGCCGGCATCAACGGCTCGGGCAAGCACTGCAACTGGTCCATGGCTATCACGGCCGACAACGCGTTGGACGGCGTGAACCTGCTCAAGCCGGGCAAGACGCCGCATCAGAACGTGCGCTTCCTGCTGTTCCTCGCGGCCATCCTCGAGGGCGTGCATAAGCATGCGGGGCTGCTGCGCGCCGGTATCGCCACCAGCGGCAACGAACACCGCCTGGGTGCCAACGAAGCGCCGCCGGCCATCATCTCGGCGTTCCTGGGTAAGGGACTCACGCAGGTGATTGAAGACATCGCCGACGGCAAGACCTCGCCCACCAACGCCGAGCAGGCCATGCTCAAGTTGGGTGTGGCGAAGTTGCCGGAAGTGGAGCAGGACAACACCGACCGCAACCGTACGTCGCCGTTTGCCTTCACGGGCGCGAAGTTCGAGTTCCGTGCGGTGGGCGGATCGCAGAGCATCGCGTTCCCGGTGATGCTGCTGCAGGCGGCCGTGGCGGAAGCGATCGCCGAGATGACGGACACGCTGCGCAAGGAAATCAAGACGGCCAAGAGCGTGGACGATGCCGTGCTCAAGGTGGTGCGCGCGTCGTTCAAGCGCACGGCCGCCGTGCGGTTTGAAGGCAACAACTACTCGGACGAGTGGGTGGTGGAGGCCAAGAAGCGCGGCCTGCTCAACCTGCGTCGCGCGCCGGACGGCCTCGCGCAGCTGACCACGAAGGATGCGAAGTCGCTGTTCAAGGGCACCGGCATCCTCACCGAGATCGAACTCGAGAGCCGCTACCATGTGCGTCTCGAGCGCTATGTGAAGGACATCCTCATCGAGCAGCACACGCTGCAGCAGATGGTGGACACGCAGATCCTCCCGGCCACGTACGCGTACGTGGGCAACATCGCGCAGGCCGCAGGCCAGGGCGCGGCGGCCGGCATCAACATGCAGCCGCTGGTGGACGCCGCCAACGCGACCACGAAGCTCATCGCCACGCTACAGAAGAAGCGCGCCGAACTGGCCAAGGTCATCGCCAAGGCCGAAGGGATGCACGACGATCTGGTCGCGCAGGGCGCGTACCTCACCAGCACGGGCTGCGACACCATGAACGACGTGCGCGACGCGGTGGACGCGCTGGAGTTGACGGTGGGCGACGAGTTCTGGCCGGTGCCGCGCTATCGGGAGATGTTGTTCCCGGTGTGATGCGGGTGGGGGTGGGATGTGCACGGCGGGGGGTCACCGAGGTGGTGGCCCCCCGCTGTTTTTGCGTTTGCACGCCGTTGATCTGGTGATCGGGGCCCGCATGCGGCGGCGGCACGATGCTCCGCTAGTGACGGTCGGTGCGAGGCGATCGGGATGCCCCGCCCCGCTTGCCGCCAGGCGCGGACCGTTCAACCGGCGTCGGAGCAACGGGCAACCGCTTCAAGTCTTCGCGATCGCGCTTGCGCCCGCTTGCCTGTTTGTTGATGCGGAGCGCCGCCAGCCCGATCACCCGCAGCGTGTCGCCGGCGATGTCCACAGCGACCGCGTCGGCCTGTGCCTGCTCGAACGTCACACCGGAAATACTGGCGAGTAGGTCGATACGGGTGGGCGGGGCGCCAAATGCCGTCACGCCGTCCACGGTGGCGAGGTGGTCTGGATCTATCACGTCCAACGGAGCGCCGAACGTCGTCATAGCGGCGACAAGACGTGCCACGTTCTCCGGTGTGCGGTGATAGAAGAAGTCGATGTCGGTCGTCGCGCGCACGTGACCGTACATGCCGACCGCGTAGCCGCCAACAAGGAGGTATTCCACGCCGTGCGCGTTGAGGGCACGAATAAAGTCGCGGAAGTCGTCTGGAAACGCGGCGCCGTCCACGTCATTCGTTCGACCTTGCTCCGGCGGAATCATCGCGTCGGATGCTTCGCTCGGGGACGCTTCACCGTGGTACGCTTCACGATGGCACGCTTTTCCGTGGCACGCATCCCCGATGGCGCGCTGGCCGCTGCGCGATGCGCGTGCTGCAGGCCGACCGCCAGTCGTGATGCTTGCGCGACCGCGCTGAGTCGCACCGCGTACGACGCCGGTGCTGGCGGCTCGGCCATCGCGTTCAGTGTGGTCTTCTGTCCAACCCAGGTATTCCGGCGACGCTCGGCCCGCGCTTCCGCGTTATCGACCTCCGACGACGGTGCCGCGACCTCGAGCGGGACGCGCACCAACTGCAGGAGGCGTAGAGCGGTATCGAGGGACACATGCGGGCGCTTTCCGCGCTCGAACTCGCTGACCAAGCGCGGGCTCACGCCGCCCCGCGACGCCAGCTGGGCGATGGAGAGGCCGCGCCCCTGCCGAGCCGTGCGAAGGGCAGTGGCCACGCGAGACGCGAGCGACGGCGGAGAGGACATAAAAGGAATATAGCGGAGTGTGCAGCAGCATCAATCCTTTTATGTACGATCAATCCCATGACGCACGCAACAGACTACCGACAAACTCGACATGGAAACGCTCGTAGCCGAGTGTAATTACCGATGGATCGGGCCCGATCGGGACAGACGCTACGGACGGAGCAATCCGACACACGTGCACAGTGCGCGATTATGATTGCGTGTTCGCATCGAACTCTGGCACCCCCCGCCTCCCCCCGCCCGCTCCCCCCGTGCAACTCCCCGCCGATTTCCGCCCCCGCGTCCTCGCCCGCGAATGGCTTGCCGGGACGTTTCTCAACCTCGGCTCTCCGCTTACCGTGGAGATCGCGGGCAACGCGGGCTTCGACTGGATCCTCATCGACCACGAGCACGGACCCGGCGGCCAGGATACGCTGCTGCATCAGTTGCAGGCCGCGTCGGCCACGCCGGCGTTTCCGTTGGTGCGCATCGCGGAGAATGAGCCGGCGCGTTTCAAACGCGTGCTCGATATGGGCGCCTTCGGCGTCATGGTGCCGTACGTCTGCAGCGCGGACGAAACACGCGCCGCGGTGCAGGCCATGCGCTATCCGCCGCGCGGGCTCCGCGGCGTGGCCAAGGCCACTCGCGCCTCGGGGTACGGCGCCGACTTCGAGACGTATCGCGCGCACGCGCACGAACGGCTGCTGACGGTCATTCAGATCGAAACCACCGACGCCATCCGCCACATCGATGACATCGCGGCGGTCGACGGCGCCGATGTGCTCTTCGTGGGGCCGTCCGATCTGTCGTACAACATGGGCATCCCCGATCAGCTGGACAGCGCGCCGTTTATCGACGCACTCCGCGCCGTCGCCGACGCCGCCGTACGACACGGCAAGGCCGCCGGCATCTTCCTGCCCTCCAGCACGCACCTGGACATGGTGCGCGAGCTGGGCTTCACGTTCAACGCGATCGGGAGCGACGGCGGCGCGGTGCGCGCGGGGCTGCTGGGGTATGCGGCGGTGCTAAGGGGGAAGTAGCGGCGGGCGGAAGATATTCCGATGGATCACTTGGGCTTCGACGCGAGGAGCGTGCGCATGGGAATGAACATGGGCTGCCGCGTATCGTCCGCCGGCCGGGTAGGCTCTGCCGGCACCTTGACGAAGCCCAGTTGTGCGTAGAAACGCGTGCTTCCGTCGTCCAACGAGTCCAAGCCCACGCCCATGGCACCGATGCTCTCCGCAGCGTCCACACACCGACGGAGCGCGTCGGCCATGAGCCGCCTCCCCAGTCCCTGCCCCTGGCGAGCCTGCGTGACGGCGAAGTAGCCGATGTAGAAGAGGGGCATGGGATACGTCGGGAGGGAGCCGGGCAGAGGACCCTGAAGTCGGTCGCGCTCCCACGACGATGCCGCGAGGCTGTAGTAGCCGAGGATGCCTCCGGGCGCGGCGAGCTGCTCGAGCACGAACACCTTCGCGACCCCCTGCTGATGGTGGGCCCATGCCCGCCTCGCGAAATACACGTCAAGGGCGGGCTTCCCGCAGGAGAGACCGCCCTTGGCGTCGGCCTGATTCATCGGTCGGATCTGCATGTGCGGACGCTGGGGTCGTGCCAAAGAAGGGGACACACGGTGACGGCGCCTCGCGCCGCCGCCCTAGCGGGCGTACGCCTCGGCCATCAGTTGGCGAAGTGCCGGCGTGGGCTCCGGCGGCGACTCGATCAACTGCATCACACGGTCGAACGCCGCGCCGTGGAGGACGCGCGGGGCGTTCGGCGCGTCCACGTCCTCGTGCCGAGCGGCCTCGAGCAACGGGCTTGAGAACTCTCGAATGCCGTCCACGTTCTTGCTTGGGTCGATGCTGGCAATCCGGCGCCCATCCTGCACTTCCCGGACACACCAGTCGAGCACGTCAAGCGCTCCACGGAACAGGTCCGCGTTGCCCGTGCGCAGGGTGTGCATAAGTCGCTGCGCCCGATGTACGCTGGAGCTATCAGTGAGTGTAGCATCGAGGCGCGGTGCGTTTGCGGTGCGTCCCATGGGCGGCTCCGTTGGAGTGAATGCGTCTGGTGTAACGTATTCAGTCCGGTACTTATTGGCAAGTTGACCGGCACTGCACCGGAACTTTCACGTTTGCTGGACAGGGTCTTGCGGTAGACATACGAGCAGGACGACGACATCAGGCCGAATAGCATTCCATCGCCCCGCCCCCCCAGCGTCACACAACCGTTGCTTGCCCCTCCCCACCCCCCCGCCGTAACGTCCGAGTCTCTCCCTTTTCCCGGACTCGCCCGTGCTCGTTCCTGCGCTCTCGCTCGTCGCCTTTTTTCAGGCCGCCG
>CALQGY020000113.1 GCA_943330235.2 Candidatus Kuenenia stuttgartensis | reverse complement strand
ATCCGGAAGCTCCGATCACCGAGCAGGAACTCCGCGAAGTACTCCGCCTGCAGCTGGAACGCATATGGCGCCATCGGCCCATACGCGTGCGGCTGACCCGGATACAACATGAAGTCGAAGCGTTTGCCGCTCTTGATGAGGGCATTGATCAGTCGGATGGTATTGCTGGGGCTCACGTTGTTGTCTTCATCGCCGGTCTCGAGCAGCAACTTGCCCTTGAGGTTGTTGGCGATGTCGATGTTCGTGGGCACATAGATCCAGAACACGCTATCCGGGACCGCGGCCGTTGCGGCCTGCGCGCCGGCCTGACGCGTGGTCGTGTCGGTGGCCGCCGCACCGCCGCGTGTGCCGTTCCCGCCCACACCGTTGCCGCCGCGTCCACCGTTCACGACGCCGCCTCGGCCGCCGGTCTGGCCGTTCACGACGCCACCGCGTCCGGCGCCGGCGCCGCGCCCGCCGCCGAATTCCGTCGTAGCAATCGCCGCGCCGGCCGCGAAGTCCGCCGAGCGTCCTTTGGAGCGCGCTTCGGCCGTGAGGCGCGCCGTGTCCGACGCGGCCACCCACTTGAGGCCGTGATACTGCTCCGACCAGTTGGTGTTGTAGATGTTGTTGTCGTGGTTGCCCGACTCGCTGACACCCACCTTGAAGAACTCATTGTACGGCGGGAGCAGCAGTGCGGCCGCCGTGAGGAACCCGCCGCCCGAGTGGCCGAAGATGCCCACGCGGTCGAGGTCGATGTACTTGTAGCGCGAGGCCAGCTGCTCGATACCGGTCTTCTTGTCCGCCAGCGCGTAGTCGCGCATGTCGAAGTAGCTGAAATCTTGGTACGTGCTGGAGCGCGCCGGGGTACCGCCGCGATTGCCGATCTGAATGACCACGAAGCCCAGCTGCGCCAGCTGCTGCGGCCCCGAGGCGGCGTTGAACGTGCCCGTCACCGATTCCGTCTGCGGCCCCGGATACACGTTCGCGATGACCGGATACTTCTTGGTGGAATCGAAATCGAACGGCTTCCACATGTTGCCGAAGATCTTCGTCACGCCGTCGGCGGCAAGCGTCTGGAAGGTCTCAGGGTACTTCCACCCCGCTTCCTTGAGGCGCGAGAGGTCGGCCGTCTCGAGATCCAGCGCGATCTTGCCCGTGAGCGCATCACGCAGATGCACGCGGGGCAGGGTATCGACGCGCGATGACTGATCGATGATCCAGCGGTTGTTCTCGGAGAGCGTCGAGGTGTGCGACGCATTGCCCGCGTCGAGTAACGTGATGGCACCGTCGGCGAGGTTCACGCGATACAGGTGCGTGTTGTACAGATTCTCGCCCGGCTCGCGCCCCTGTCCGCGGATGTACGCGACGCCCTTAAGGCTGTCGATGCCGATGATCGCGTCGGCGCGCCACTCGCCCGACGTCAGCTGCCGCTTGAGCGTGCCGTCGTAGCTGTACAGGTAGTAGTGTCCCCACCCGTCGCGCTCGGAGAACCACAGGAAATCGCCGCCCGTCTTCACATAGATGGGCTGCTGCAATTCCAGCGACCCCACGTCGCCCTTCGAGTCGCTGACCAGCACCTTGCTCTTGCCGGTGGCGATATCCAGCTCGACGAACTCCACGTTCCGCTGCAGGCGGTCACGACGCACCACGCGGAGCGTCGTGCCGGTCTTGCCCATCCAATAGCCGGGACCGGCCTGTGGTCCAGCGCCGGCGCCGCCTGCGCGTCCGACGTTGGTCACCCCCACCTGACCCGAGGCCACAATTCGCTGATCGCGCCACCGGTCGAGCGGGGCCTTCTTCGCGTCCTTCTCGCCGCGCACATACGTCCAGAGTTCCGGCTTGGGGATGCTGTCTTCGCCGGGCATGCCGTAGGCGTACTGCATGAGCGTGGGGCGCGGCTCGGTGAGGGAGCGCACCAGAAACATGTTCTTGACGCCACGGTTATCGGTGCGCGTGATGTGGAACGCCTTCGAGTCGGGCGACCAGGTCACGGCGGGGCGCGACGGACGGGTGGCGAGCACCGTCTGGTCCTGCGTCTCTTCCACCTGTGTGGTGTCCTGCTGTCCACCGCGACCACCGCCGCCGGCGAAGCTGAACTTGTCGATGCCGTCGCGTGTGATCTGGACGGTATCGCCCTTGGCCTTCTCCCACAGATACAGGTTGTGGTTGCGCGCAAAGACAAACGCCGAGCTGTCGGGTGACCAGTTGCGGAAGTCCGGCGTGGCGCCACGTCCACCGGGCGCCCCGGCGCCGCGTCCGCCCACGCCACCGGCGCGTCCACCGCCGCCCAGCACCGCATCCATCTCTTCGTCTTTCGTCATCAGCGAATCCTGCGCGCCGCGGTACTTGCCCAGGCTGGTGAGCGTTTCCGTGGCGATGTTCCAGTTGAAGCGCTGGCTGTCAACGGCAAAGCGGAGATGCTTGTGATCCTTCGTGATGTTCACGACGGTGAACAGGTCATTCAGCCCGAACGACTCCACGGCCTTCTTGCGCAGCACGGTCAGCTGCGCGGCCATCTTGGCGTGATCAAACAGCGGCTTCTTGGTGTGCGTGACGGCATTCACCAAGTACCAGTGCTCGCCGGTATGATCGCGCCAGCTGTAAAACAGCGAATCGGTTTGGCCGATCCAGCGCGGCGTGATGGTGGTGCTGTAGGTCAGCAGGCGCGCGTTGGCGGTGCTGAACTTCTCGTACAGCGCCCAGTTGGCTTGGGGGCCGTTCGGATTGGGCGGGAGCACTTGGGCCTGTGCCAGCGGCGCGAGGGCCACGGTCGTGGTGGCCAGACCGGCCGCGAGCCGGAGAATCCGTCGTGCGAGGGGGGCGCGAAACGGTCGGGATGCCATGCGTCGTGTACCTGCGAGTGGTGCCGAGCGGGCATCGTCTGACGACGGATACCGTGCCCCGGGCGGTCGGCGTGGAGAAAGGGGCGAGACCCATCAACCTCTACCGGAGAACGTACGCGGGCGAAGGGCGTGGTGTTGGGTTCGCCGGCCAGTCAGCGTCCGGTCATCGGCTGGTCGTGGGCACGTCGAGGCCAGCGGTCCCGTCTATCCAGCCGTATTCTCAGCGGCTATGCTACGCCAGTTGCCGATCAATATCGTTGGGCCCCTACCTGTCTTTTGGAGGTTTTTGGATGTCTTCCCGGCTATTCAGCCCTTGGCGCGCGGTCGTCACGCCCCTCCTGCTGGCGGCGTTCGTTGCGCCGACGGTGCAGGCGCAGCCGCACATCACCACGCCCAAGGAGTTCATGGGCCACAACATCGGTGACGACTATTTCCTCCCCACGTACGAGCAGTTCTCGTCGTACTGGCGGAAGATCGACGCCGAGTCCAACCGCATGCAGGTGATGGAGATCGGCAAGACCGCTGAGGGCCGTCCGCATCTGGCGGCCATTGTGACGGCGCCGGAGAATTTTGCCAAGCTGGCGCGCTACAAGGAAATCTCGAAGCAGCTGCAGCAGGCGCGCGGCCTCACCGACGAGCAGGCGCGGGCGCTGGCGAAGGAAGGCAAGAGTGTGGTGTGGATTGACGGCGGGTTGCATGCCACCGAAGTCGTGGGCGCTAATCAGCTCATTGAGACCAGCTTCCAGCTGGTGAGCCGCACCGACGAAGAGACGATGCGCATCCTCAAGGATGTCATCATCATCATGGCGCATGCGAATCCCGACGGCATGCAGATGGTGGCCAAGTGCTACATGCAGAACCCGGTCGCCGAAGAGCGCCGCGCGCCCTGCTCGACTCGGCTGTACAACAAGTACGCCGGTCACGACAACAATCGTGACTTCTACATGTCGAACCTGCCGGAATCCCAGAACCTGAACAAGTTGATGTACTGGGAGTGGATGCCGCAGATCATGTACAACCACCACCAGTCTGGCCCGGCCGGCACGGTCATCTTCTCACCGCCGTTCCGCGACCCGTTCAACTACAATCTCGATCCCATGATTGTGATGGGGCTCGATATGGTGGGTGCGGCCATGCACCAGCGCTTCCTGCAGGAGAACAAGCCCGGCTTCACCATGCGCTCGGGCTCCAGCTACTCCACCTGGTGGAACGGCGGCCTGCGCACCACGGCGTACTTCCAGAACATCATCGGCATTCTCACCGAAATCATCGGCAGCCCCACGCCGTCCACGATTCCGGTGACGCTGAGCCAGATCCTGCCGCGTGGCGATCTGCC
This sequence comes from Candidatus Kuenenia stuttgartensis, assembly GCA_943330235.2. Lineage (GTDB taxonomy): Bacteria > Gemmatimonadota > Gemmatimonadetes > Gemmatimonadales > Gemmatimonadaceae > Gemmatimonas > Gemmatimonas stuttgartiensis_A. The sequence goes on along the minus strand of CALQGY020000113.1, from coordinate 8,595 downwards.
GGCGCCCATCGCGCCGCAGGAGTGGCATTTCCGGCAGTCCATCGACTACTCGGTGACGGCCAACTATTCCATTCTCGATCTCGCGTCGCGCTACAAGGACCAGTTCCTGTTCAACATCTACCGCATGGGCGCCAACCAGATCGCCCGCGGCAGCACGGATCACTGGACCATCACGGCCGAAGACATGGAGCGGGCTGACGTGGCCGCGCGTGCGGGGGCGGCCGGTCGCGGCGGACGCGGTGCGGCCGCAGCGCCGGACATGGGCGACTTTGGCGGACGCGGGGGCCCCACGCTCTCCGTGGCGCAGTACAACAGCGTCTTCAAGGATCCGGCACGCCGTGATCCGCGGGCGTTTGTGATTCCGTCCACGCAGCCCGACTTTGCGACGGCCACGAAGTTCATCAACACCATGCGCTACATCGGCGTGGAAGTGCAGCAGGCCACCGCGCCGTTCACGGCGGGGGGCAAGAGCTACGCGGCCGGTTCGTATGTGATCCATGCGGCGCAGGCGGGACGCGCGCATGTCATCGACATGTTCGAGCCGCAGGATCACCCCAACGACATGGACGAGCGCGGCATTCCCAAGCGCCCGTACGACAACGCCGGCTGGACGCTGGCGTATCAGATGGGCGTGCAGTTTGACCGCTTCATGGATGACGTGAAGGGGCCGTTCACCGACATCAAGGGATTGGCCAGCCCGCTCGCGGGCACGATGGCCAGCGCGGCCGGCACGGCGGGCTACCTGATCTCGGGCGCGGTCAATGACGCGTTCACGGTCGCCAACCGCGTGGTGAAGGCCAACGGCGAAGTGTTCCGCCTCGCGCGGCCCATGACCGCCAACGGCAAGACGTTCGGCGCCGGCTCGTTCTACGTCACCGCCAACGCGGCGTCCAACGCCACGCTGCAGGCGTCGGCCAAGGAACTGGGCGTGAACATGGAAGCCACCACCGCCAAGCCGGACGCCAACGCGTCCAAGCTCTCGGGCAAGCGCATCGCGCTCTGGGATACGCAGACCGGTTCCATGTCCTCCGGCTGGACGCGCTATCTGCTGGAGCGCTTCGAGTTCCCGTATAAGGTCGTGTGCGGCGCCGGCTTCGATGATACCGATCTCAAGTCGAAGTACGACGTGATCGTGCTGCCGTCCGACGGCAGCATTGGTGGCGTGGGTGGCGGTGGCGGACGTGGGGGCGGGGGTGGTGGCCGCGACATCGCAGCGGCGCCGTCCACCGATCCGGACCTGCGGAGCCTCTGCGACGTGACCACGGGCACCGGCAACGGTGAGACCGCGCTGGCCAACCTCAAGAAGTTCGTCGAGCAGGGCGGTACGCTGGTGGCCGACGGCAACGCGGCGCGCATCGGTCAGCAGATGGGCCTGCCCATCACGGACTATCTGGTCGAGAAGAAGCCGGGCGTGGTGGACGCGCACCTCGGCCCCGACAAGTTCTACGTGCCGGGCTCGGTCATGCGCCTCGCCGTCGACTCGACGTCCAGCTCCGCGCTGGGCATGCAGGGACACACGGACATGTTCTTCAACAACAACCCGGTGTTCCGCCTCGAGCCCGATGCCATCGCGCGTGGCGTGCGTCCGGTGGCGTGGTTTGACAGCGCGACGTCGCTGCGTAGCGGTTGGGCGTGGGGGCAGAACTATCTGCAGGGCGGCACCACCGCCGTTGAAGCCTCGGTCGGTCGCGGGAAGATGTTCCTCTTCGGCCCCGAGATCACCTTCCGCGGTCAGCCGCACGGGACGTTTAAGATGCTCTTCAACACCATCTACAACGTGCCGCAGACGCCGACCATCACGCCGTAAGCGCCACCGGATGGCGTGACGGAACGACAGCGGGGCGATGACCGGATACACTCGGTCATCGCCCCGTTGGTTGTTGGTGCCGTTGGTTGTTGGCCCCGTCGGTTGTGAGGCCGGCGGCTGATTAGATGACCGCGTCGACGTGACCGCGTGCCGCCGCTACTTCACCAGCGGGCGCACCGTGGTGAAGCCGCCGTCCACGGCGAGCACCTGACCGGTCAGGCGCGACGCGCCCGCCCCCAGCAGCCAGCTCATGACATCGGCCACCTGGTCGGCGGTCTGGATGCCGCCCAGCGGATACTGCCGTCCCGCCCCCTCACGCATGGCCGGCAATTTCAGAATGCCGGCGGCCATGGGCGTGTCGGTCATGCCGGGGGCCACGGCGTTCACGCGCACCCCCTGCGCCGCGTAGGTGGCCGCCGCACTGCGCACCATGGCCTCCACGCCGCCCTTGGCCGCCGCAATGGCCTCGTGATTGGCCACCCCAATGCGCGCCACCACCGAGCTGGCAAACACCGCGGCACCGCTCGCGCCATTGAGCGCCAGCAGCCAGGCCTGCATCGTGAAGAACGCGCTGTCGAGATTCACGCGCAGGATCTCGCGGTACGCCTCGGCGCGGGTGCGATGCAACGGGGCAATGAGCGTGCTCCCCACACAGTGCGCGAGCCGAGCAGGCGCCGCGCCAAGCTGCTCGACGCAGGCCGCGACGGCCAGCGACGCGCCTTCCGGGGTGGTGGTGTCGGCGGCAATGCGCGCCTGCACATCGAGGTCGTCCAGCCGCGCGACATCACGGCTCACGGCGGCAATGCGCAGCCCCTGCGCGCGCAGCTGGTGCACGAGGGCGCGCCCCACGCCGCCGCTGGCCCCGGTGATCAGGACGATATCGTTCATGGCATCCCGCGGCGTGTCCGACATGGCATTGGGTTTGGAGAGGTGGTGCCCGCAGGGGGCGATAACGGTCTGTGGGGGAACCGTTCGCGGCGGGGGGAATGTTCCCGCGGTCATTCGGCACCGCGACCGCGTCGGGGGTTTGCGTCTCCGCGTCACGACCTGCAGACTTGGGGGCTGCTCCCACCCTCTTCTCTGTCCCGCTGGAGTCTTGATGCCCCCGTTACCGCGTCCGTCCCTGTCGCGTGTGCTACTGGCCTCGTCGGCGCTGCTGGCCTACGGTGTCTCGCCGTTCGCCGCGCCGCTCGCTGCGCAGCCGTCGTCCCCCATCGCGCAGGAATTCGAGAAGCTGCATTTCCGCTCGATTGGCCCGGCGACCATGTCGGGACGTATCGCGGACTTCGCCGTGTACGAAGCCAATCCCGCCATCTACTACGTGGGCGCCGCGCACGGCGGCGTGTGGAAGACCACCAGCAACGGCGCGCACTTCACGCCCATCTTTCAGGATCAGGGGCTGATCTCGATCGGTGACGTCGCGGTCTCGCAGAGCAACCCAGACCTCGTCTGGGTGGGCACGGGCGAGTCCAACAATCGCCAAAGCACGTCGTGGGGCGGCGGCATCTACAAGTCCACCGACGGCGGCAAGACGTTCGCCAACATGGGCCTCGTCAACTCGAAGCACATCAATCGCATCATCATCGATCCGCGCAACAACGACGTGGTGATTGTCGCCGCCACCGGATCGCTCTTCGGCCCGGGCGGCGAGCGCGGTCTCTATAAGACCGCCGACGGCGGCAAGACGTGGAAGCAGGTGCTCAAGGTGGACGACGAGACGGGCGCCAACGACCTCGCGCAGTCGTTCACCGATCCGAACATTCTCTACGCCTCGACCTACCAGCGCCTGCGCACCGCGTGCTGCATGAATGGCGGCGGCCCGGGCAGCGGCTTGTGGAAGTCCACCGACGCCGGCGAGACGTGGACGCGCCTCAGCGGCAACGGCTTGCCCGGTGGATCACTCGGTCGCATCTCGGTGGACATCTTCCGCCAGAACGCGAACGTGATCTACTCGGCCATTGAAGGACCGGCTGTGGGCGGACGTGGGGCGGCGCCCAGCGACGAGAGCGCGCCGGAAGGCGCGGCCGCCGGTGGTGGACGTGGCGGCGCCGCGGCGCAGGCCGGGGCCACGGGCGTGTATCGCTCCGACGACGGCGGCGCGACCTGGAAGAAGGTGGGCAGCGCGAATCCGCGCCCCATGTACTTCAGCCAGATGCGCATCGATCCGAACAACGCCGATCGTATCTACATGGGCGGCGTCGGACTGCACATGTCCAATGATGGCGGCAAGAACTTCGAAACCGACGCCGCGCTCGTGACGCACGACGACATCCACGCCATCTGGATCGATCCGAAGAACCCCGATCATGTGCTCATCGGCAACGACGGCGGCGTGTCGGTGTCGTACGACATGAGCCGTACGTGGACGTTCATTCCGAACATTCCGGTGGGGCTGTTCTATCATGTCGCGTTCGACATGGAGCGCCCGTACAACGTCTGCGGCGGCATGCAGGACAACTACGACTGGTGTGGCCCCAGTGCGTCGCGCATGAACCGCGGCATCTTCAACTACGACTGGTTCCAGATTCAGGGCGGCGACGGCTTCGTCGCCATTCCCGACCTGCGCGACTCACGCATCATTTACACCGAGTCGCAGGACGGCAACATGACGCGCCGCAACAAGGTGACCGGCGAGTCCAAGTCCATCCGCCCCACGCCGCAGAACGTCACCAATGCCACGGCCGGTGAGACGTATCGCTTCCACTGGGATACGCCCATGCTGCTCTCGCCCACCAACCCCGGCGTGTTGCTCGCGGCCGCCAATCGCGTGTTCCGCAGCACCGATCGCGGCGATTCGTGGGAAGCGATCAGCCCCGATCTCACCAAGAATGAGAAGCGTGATGACGTCGTGACGATGGGGCTCAAGGGCAGCGACATCACCATCTCTAAGAACGACGGTATCTCGGCGTGGCCCACCATTGTCGCGCTGGCGGAATCGCCCAAGCAGCCGGGCGTGTACTACGCCGGCACCGATGACGGCACGGTGCAGATGACCAAGGACGGCGGCAAGACGTGGCAGAACATCACGAAGAACCTGCCCGGTTTTCCGACGGGGCACGCGTTCGTGTCCGAAGTCGTGCCGTCGCGCTTCAACGCGGCCACGGTGTACGTCACGGTCGATAATCACCGGCTGAACGACTTCGCCCCGTATGTGTGGACGAGCACCGACTTCGGCGCGACGTTCACGCCGATGACGGGCGGTCTGGCGGGCGAAACCATCAAGACGCTCACCGAAGACACGCGCAATGCCGACGTGCTGTACGTGGGCACCGAGACCGGCATCTTCCTGTCGCTCGATCGTGCGAAGAGCTGGCGCCGCCTCAAGGCCAACTTCCCGACGGTGCGCGTCGACGAACTCACCATTCATCCGCGTGACAACGCGCTGCTGGTGGCGACGCACGGTCGGGCGCTGTGGATTCTCGATCACCTCGAGCCCATCCAGGAATACGCGGCCGCGCAGAAGGCCGATGCGGCGCTCTTTACGCCCGGCGAATCGCTGCAGTGGAAGTCCAAGGACGATCGCAACGACGAGTTCTGGGGCCATCAGTTCTTCACGGGCGAGAATCCGCCGGTGGAAACGGTGCTGCAGTTCAACCTGAAGAAGCCCGTCACCAAGCCGATGCTGCGCATCAGCACCGCGACGGGCGCGCTGGTGCGCGAGCTGGCCATTCCCGATAACCGCAATCAGGCCGGCGTCCAGACCATGTGCTGGGATCAGCGCGTGGAGCCGTTGCGTGATGCCGCGCCGGTGGCGGGCAATGGCGGACGCGGTGGGGCAGGTGGCGGAGCCGGAGCCGGTGCCGGTGGCTTTGGCGGTGCAGCCGCGCGTCGTCCGATTGCGGACGTGCCGACGCCGTTGCCGCCGGTGGGATATCTCGCGGAGAATCCGTGTGCGCCGGCCGGTGGTGCTGGCGCGGGCGGCGGCTTCGGTGGCCGTGGCGGTGGTGGCGGCACACAGGGGCCACAGGTGATGCCGGGCAGCTACAAGGTATCGCTGGTGGTGGACGGCGCCGTGGTGGATACGAAGCCGCTCACGCTCGTCATGGATCCGCAGGTGCTGCTGACCGGTGTGGCGCGCACGCAGTACAACGCGTTGGTCACCGATCTGCATGCCTTGCACAAGAAGGGCGCTGATGTCGGCGCGCAGGTGACGGCGTTGAACGCGGAGCTACAGAAGGTCGCGGCCAAGGTGGACTCCAGTAGCGCACCGGACAGCGTGAAGAAGAAGTTCGCGGCGCTGCGGAAGGAGTTCGATGCGGTGCGTCCGAAGTTCGGCGTGGGCCTGCCGGCCGTGGGCTTTGGGCCGGCCGCTGCGGGTGCGGCCACGGCGAGCGCCAATGCCAACGTGCTGGGCCGACTGGCCACGGTGAAGGGGGCCATCATGGGCGCGTGGGAAACGCCGAGCGCCTCGCTGATGAAGCAGGCGACGGAGCTCAAGACGCAGATGCCGACGGCGATCACCTCCGCCAACGCGGTGCTCGCCCGGGCGCGTGCCCTGAGCCAGCAGCTGGCGCCGTTCGGTGTGACGGTCACGGTACCGTCTGCCGCGACCTCGGCGCCGGCAACGAAGTAGCAATCACGGAAGTCCGGTAGACAAGAACGGGCGGCGAGAAGACCATCTCTCGCCGCCCGTTGTCACGTTCAGGATGTGTGCGTAGCGCTTACGGCTTGATCTTGTCGCGCGTCGGCGAGTCGTCTTCGTTCCACGGGAACGGCGCGCCCTTCACCTGCCGCGGATACACCTCGTTCAAGTTGGTCGCGTCGTACATGCGGCCGTTCTTCATGACGAACTTGATGCCGGCGGTGTTCTGCAAGTTGTCTAGCGGGTTGCGATCGAACACCAACAGGTCGGCCAGCTTGCCCACTTCCAGTGAGCCGAGGTCCTTACCCAAGCCCAGCGCCTTCGCGCCGTGAATGGTGGCCACTTTCATCGCATCCATCGGCGTCATGCCATCACCCATGCCGATGTTCCACAGCTCCCAGTGGAAGCCGATGCCTTGCTGCTGACCGTGCGAGCCCACGCCCGCCGAGCCGCCGGCATCGATGAGCTTTTTGATGTCGCCGCCGGCCGTCTTCATGGGATACTGGTTGTCGAGGAACCACCCGGCCTGACCCATCGTGGTCACCGCACCCGGTGAACCGCCGCGACGCAAAATCTTCCCTTCGAGATCGCTCCACGGCGTGAACAGCTGCAGCTTCGCATCGTGCAGCAGATCCATCTTCTCGTACCAGTAGTTCTCGGCCCACGGCGCGCCGTACGCCACAATCAGCGTCGGCGTATACGTGATCCCCGACTCGGCCAGCAGCTTGATCACATCCGACTGCAACGGATACGTCGGGATGGTGTGCTCATGACCGCTGTACCCGTCAATCGCTTCGGTCATGTTGAGCTTCACATCCAGACCGCCTTCGGTGGTGGGCATGAGCTTGAGCTCATTGGCCGCCTGGATGACCCACTGCCGCACTTCGCGGTTGCCGGTCTGGTATTCCTTGATGGTCTTTGTGTCGTAGTACTCGGCGTAGCGCTTGAGCACCGTGCGCGCGTTGTCGAGGCTGCGGATGTTTTCTGCCGCGAACACGCCGGGGCCCGTGGAGTAAATGCGCGGCGCCAACACGAGGCCCGCCTTCTCTTGGTCTTCGTAGCTTAAGACATCCGTGGTGCCGGTTTGCGGATCACGTGCTGTCGTGACGCCATACGCGAGGTTGGCCGCGTAGCTCCACACCGGATCGCGATGGATGTTGGCGGCCACGCGCAGGTGCGCGTGCGTATCTACGAAGCCCGGCGCGATGGTCTTGCCGCTCACATCAATGCGCTTGGCGCCGGCCGGCACCTTCACCGAGCCGCTCTTGCCCACCGCGACGATACGGTTGTTCGTGATGACGATATCGCCCTTTGCGATGATTTCGTTGCCCTTCATGGTGATGATGCGCGCGCCCGTCAGGACCACGGACGACTTCGGGATGTCGCGCGGCGCATTGATGCGAATGCGCGTCTCCGCCGGCTTGTACGTCGCCGCTACACGCGGCGTACCGCCGTTGCGGCCACCGGCGGCGGTGTCGGCGCCCGCGCCCGCACCGGCCCCACGCGCTGGCGTGGCCTTCCGCACGGAATCGTCAAACGCGTACGAACGCGCGATGTCGTACACGGCATGCGCATTGCCAATCGACCAGTGCACGGTCTTGCCGTCCGCGCTCCAACTGGGGAACTGCGCACCGATATCCGTCAGCTTCTTCGACGGGAAGTCCTGCGTGGGCACCCCACCGGCCGCGCCGCCGCCACGCCCTTCGCCTACCGTAATGGTGGGTTCCGCGCCACCGGGCCACGGTACATCGGGGATGTAGAACAGATCGAGATTGATCTGCGCGAGCACCGTGTTGCCGTCGGGGGAGAGCTGCGCCCAACTGGCGCCACCACCACCGCCGCCGCCACCACCACCGCCGGCAGCACTGCCCGCGATCTTCAGAATGTTTTTGATGTCCGTGCCGTCCCACCGCATGGAATACAGACCGCGCTGGCCGCTGTACGCGAAGATGCGCGACGTATCCCGCTGCGAGAAATGCGCTTCGCTGACGCCGTTGGCGATGAACGTGGCCTCGCCACCCGCGGCGGGCATCCACACCAACTCGCCGCCTGCGCCACCGCGTCCGCCGCCGCCACCGCTGGCCGTGCGGAACGCGCGCGACGGGGTGCGATTGGCCAGAATGCGCGCGCCGTTGGGCGTGTACACGGGATTGGACCACAGCGCCTGCTGCGGCGTAAGGCGTTGCGGCGGCGCACTGCCGTCGCT
>CALQGY020000112.1 GCA_943330235.2 Candidatus Kuenenia stuttgartensis | reverse complement strand
TGCGACGGGACCACGCCGCGGCGACCAGCGGCAGACGGTGCGGCATGTCGGCGAAAGGATATTCACAGAGATGAGCCGGATGAGGTGCGAAAAGGAGCCGCGAGCGGGAAACATCACCATCGCGCGCATGCAGACGGAAGACCGACGTCGTACATACAGGACGAACCCGTCCGTACATGTTGGCCCGCGGGACGGATTTTGGCGAGGCGACCACAAGGATGTGCGGCCATCCGTTGCGCGGCGTAGCGAAGGGAGTGATTGTTCGGTACGGACATGTCGTCGAGGCCGGCGCCTATCCAACGATGCATTATAATTCTCGCATAGGTCGATGTGCGCAAATCTCGAAGCAGTCATTTGAACACGGAAGCGATCGGTGTTCGCGGGAGGGCGCCTCGACGCGGTGGCGATTGGCCACGCGCCACACCATCCGCACGACGCGAGACCGCACGACGCGAGACCGCATGACGCGGGACCGCACGACGCGAGACCGCACGACGCGAGACCGCACGACGCGAGACCGCACGCGATGACGCGCCCACGGCGCGCTGTGCGCCGTGGCGTGCCCCCGCCTTCGACAGGCCCCTGTGACTGACCACGGTACCAACGGCGACGCACGCGCCCTCGCGCGGCGATTCGAGCAGCTGGTGGAGCTCGCGCCCGACGGGATAATCGTGCACGATGGCGACGTCGTCGTCGCCGCCAACGCCGCCGCCATGCGCCTGGTGGGCGCCACCGAACGACCGGAGCTGATCGGCCAGCCGATGAGCCGCCTGTTCGCGTCGCCGCACCTCAAGTCGCTGCGAGAGGCGCTCGTCGGCGCACGCGTCCCCACGGAGCCCTCCGCGCCTATTCGCGACACACTGCATCGTCTGGACGGTAGCACCGTGGACGTGGAGGTGCGCACGGTGCTGTTCGTCGAGAACGACGCGCCCATGGTGCATCTGGTCATCCGCGACATCACTGAGCGCCTGGCCATCCGTGCCCTCGACCAGCAGGTGGCGGAGCGCCTGCGGGCGGCGCAGCGCCTGGACGCGGTCGGCGCCCTCGCCGGCGGCGTGGCCCACGAGGTGAACAACATGATGCAGGTGGTCATTGGCTTCGCGAGCCTGCTCCGCGAGTCCATGCCCGCCGACGATGCGCACCTCAGCGATGTCGACGAGATCCTCACCGCCGCCACGCACACCGGCACCATCACGCGTCAGCTGCTGGAGTTCAGTCGGCACGCGCCGCATCGTCCGGTGTCGGTGCATGTCGACACCACGCTGCTGGCGCTCACGCCGATGCTCAATCGTGTCGTCGGCGTCACGCGCCATCTCCTGCTCTCCCTGGGCACCACGCCGCCGCTGCAACTCGATGCCGGGCAGTTCGAGCAGGTGCTGGTCAACCTGCTGATGAACGCGCGTCAGGCCACGCAGGACGGCGGTGTGATCACCATCGCGACCCGACGCTACGAGGAAACCGGACGCGATTGTGCGGTGAACGGCGAACCGATCCCGGCCGGGGCGTACGTGAGCGTGAGCGTGCACGACAACGGCGTGGGCATGGACGCGGAAACACGCGCGCGAATTTTCGAGCCGTTCTTCACCACGAAGCCCATCGGTCAGGGAACCGGACTCGGCCTCTCCGCCGTGCAGGGCATCCTGTCGCAGCACCTCGGCTACATCACCATCGACAGCGCACCGGGGCACGGCACCAAGATCACCACCATCTGGCCGGCGGACGCCGCCGCGGTGCTCATTCCGGACTTGCCGGAGGACGTCGTCGCCAGGGCTGCCGCGCGGCGCCCGTCAAAGGTGATCGCGAAGCCGCTGGCCGGTATCACCGTCCTGATCGTCGACGACGAGGAGGTGGTGCGCACCGTAGTCCGCCGGATGCTCGAGCGCGCCGGCGCGACCGTCAACGTCGCCGAGCACGGGGCCGACGCGATGGCCGTCATTGAGACGCGCGGGCTTCCCTCCCTCGTCATCACCGACGTGGTCATGCCCGTCATGGGCGGTACCGAACTCGTGCAGCGCTTGCACACGCGGTGGCCAGCGCTCCCCGTGCTGGTGATGTCCGGCTATCCGGCAGCGCACAATGAAACGGATCACGCCACCAGCAGCATGGCCATCGATCTGCCTAAGCCGTTTACTATGGATGAGCTGCTCGCCCGCGTGGGAACGGAGATGCGCGTCGTTCCGTAGGCGGATCACGCGTTGGTCTTTGGGAGCGCGAAGTCCTGTACACGACTGCTCATGTTGCCTAATGTGCTTAAGCCCTTTCCTGCACTTCTCAAATAATGTCTGACGAATCATTTTCGACGAGTCGCGAGGCGGCCGAGTCTGGTCGCGCCGAGATGGGATCCAACGGCGGCACCCACGTGGACGCACGCGCAATGCGCGCGCCGTCTCAGCAGCTGTTCGAGCAGATTTTCGCCCGCTCGCCGGACGGTCTGGTCGTGCATGACGGGCAGCACGTGATCACCGCCAATCTCGCGATGCGGCAGCTGATCGGCACCGCGACGACGGATGACGTGATCGGTCAACCGATCAACCGTCTCCTGCAACTGCAACAGCCGCCGCGTCCGGCGCCGCCAGGCGGTGTGCCTCCTACGCGCGACATGCTGCAGCGACTGGACGGACAACGCATTCCCGTCGAGGTGCGTACGGTGCTGCTCGACGAGCACCCCGAGTCGCCGGTCTGTATCAACATTCGCGACATCAGCGGCCGATTGGCCGCGAAGCAACTCGACCGCGAGGTGGCCGATCAGCTGCACGCGGCCCAGCGCCGCGATGCGGTGGCCGCGGTGGCCGGCGGCGTGGCGCACGAAGTCAACAACATGATGCAGGTGGTCATTGGCATCGCATCGTTGCTACGGGAGACCACACCGAGCACGCATGCGCAGTACGGCGACCTGCAGGAGATCATCCGCGCCGCCTCGCACAGCGGCGCGGTCACTCGGCAGTTGCTCGAGTTCAGCCGCTCCGCGTCGCACCACCCCGTGGCGGTGCCGGTGGACGAAACACTGCTCAGCCTGGCGCCGATGCTCCACCGTCTCGTGGGGGTGACGCGCAACCTCTTGCTCGCGATCGGCACCACGCCGCTGGCCCGGATGGATGTCGGCCAGTTCGAGCAGGTGGTGATGAATCTGTTGCTGAACGCGCGGCAGTCGACGATAGACGGTGGCGTCATTACCCTCACCACCCGGCGCCATGAGGTCGAGGCCGGCCGCGACTGCGCGGTCAGCGGCGGACGAATCGCGCCGGGCAGCTATGTCGCGGTGAGTGTCAGCGACAATGGCATGGGCATGGACGAGCACGCGCGGTCGCGCGCCTTCGAACCGTTCTTCACCACCAAGTCCGACGGCGTCGGCCTCGGCTTATCGTCGGTATTTGGCATCATGTCGCAGCACGGCGGATGCGTCACCATCGACAGCGCGCCGGGACGTGGGACGACGGTCACCACCCTGTGGCCGGCAAGTCCGGACATCGCCCAGATCACGACGATGCCGGCTGCCGTGGCCACGCCGCGACCGACCGCGACCGCGAAGCCCAAAGCTACGCCGCTGGCCGGCATGACGATTCTGGTGGTCGATGATGAGGATGTCGTGCGCGTCGTGGTGCGCCGCATGCTGGAGCGCGCCGGCGCCGTTGTGCGTGTCGCCGTGCACGGCGCGGATGCGCTGAAAGGCATCGAGACCGACGGGCTGCCGACACTCGTGATCACCGACATGGTCATGCCGGAGATGGGCGGGCAGGAGTTGATGGAGCAGCTGCGTGCACGGTGGCCTGCGCTACCCGTGCTCGTGATGTCGGGATATCCCGCGTCCCCCACCCAGCATGACCGCGACGTCAGCGCCATTGCCGTGGACCTGCCCAAGCCTTTCACCATGGACGTTCTGCTGCAACGCATGGAAACGGAAATGCGCGCGCTACAATCGTAGCCGCGCGCATCTCCGCCCCCACGCCGTGTGACTACCGCGTGGGCGGCGCCTTCTGCTTCTCCCAGACGAACTTGTGCAGGAACGTTCCCATGCGATCGAACGTATCGATCCAGTTCTTGTGCAGCATGGACTCGTGTAGATCATCCGGCACCACAATCAGCTCGTGGTAAATGCCGCGCGCGCGCAGCAACTGCACGAGACCGATCGTCTGCGCGAAGTCCACATTGCGATCGTCGTCACCATGCACCAGAAACACCGGCGACTTCCAGCCGTCAATTGCGCCCACCGCGGATGACTTGAAGGCGAGGTTGGTGGAGTCGATGATGTTGCCGTACAGGTGCACGCCGGCGAGATCGGCACCGGCAATGAAGATGTCCGAGTTGCGTGCCAGCGCCTCTGACGTGAGCAGACCGCCGTACGACAGTCCCCAGATGCCCAGTCGTGATGCATCCACGTCGGCACGGCCCTGCAGATATTTCGCGCCGGCTATGACGTCCTGATATTCCGTGTTGCCGCGCGCCTGCGTGCCCGGCGCGTTCCGGAAGCTACGGCCGTAGCCCACACCGCTGCGGTAGTTGATGGACAGCACCACATAGCCCTGGCTGGCCAACCACTGATTGACCGCGTAGGCCCAGTGGTAGAACTGCATGTAGTGATACCCAGGCATCATCTGCCGCACCGGACCGCCGTGCACGAAGATGATGGCCGGCCGCTTCTCGCCCGCCTTCATGTTCTGCGGCACGAACAGCGTGTTGCTGATGTCGAGCCCGTCCGCCGCCTTGGTGTGAATCACTTCCGGCACCACATGCGCGGTGGTGGGGAAGTCCTTGCCCAGCGTGGGGAAGATGAGCTTGGGCTCACCGCCGGCGGTGGGCACGAGCGCGATGGACGCCGGCGTCTTCGCGCCGAAGTAGATCACCGCCACATGCTTGCCCGACGCCAATGGCTGCGGATACGTCTCGATGCCGTCGCCCATGGAGATGCGCTTGGGTGCGCCACCGCCGGTGGGGACCATCCAGATGTGACGCCGTTCGATGTCAGTGGCGTTGGTGCAGTAGAACATCGTCTTGCCGCCATCACGCGACAGCGCAACGGATGTCGCATCTTCGATGAGACCATCCGTGGTGGTGAGCGCCGTCGGCGTGCCGCCGTTGAGGCTGATGCTGTACCAGCGATCCCACTCGTCCTTGGGGAGCGTGACGGGCAGCACAATGTGATCACCCGCCCACACCATGTTGTTGGCCGTCGTGAAGACGCTATCGCGCGGCGCGTTGTGCCAGAACTCTTTCGCCTCGCCGGTGCTCGCGTCGGCCACCATCAGCGACAACGTGTAGCCGCCCGCAAACGTCGCCGTGTAGAAGCCGGGCGAACGGCGCATGTTGTTGCGCGTGCTATCCTGACGTCCGGCACCCACGTCACCACCGCGTCCGCCACCACCGCCACCGAATCCACCACCGCCACCGCAACCGCCAGCGGGATTACCAGCCACGCGCGGCGCATTGGGGTTAGCCGCGGGGCCGGCGGGATTGCCGATGCCCCCCTGCCCCGCCTGCGCCTGCAAACCGAACGGGACACCAGGGCGCCGATAGAACGCAATGCGCTTGCTGTCCGGCGACCACGTGGCCCCGCCGTCGCAATCGACGCTGGGCGACACATAGGTGGCTTTGCGGGTGGCCACATCGAACACGGTCACGAACGCATGATTTTCGCGATCGCTGACAAACGAAATCTTCCGACCATCGGGCGACCACTTGGGTGAGCCGTTGCGTCCCCACTCCTTGATGTACGGAATGCCGCCCGTATCCATCGCGGTCACCGGCCCGGTGCGTAGCACGCGCGCGCGGTAGATCTGTCCCGCCTTCACGAACAACACGTAGCGTCCATCCGGTGACAGCTCAGGCGACGCGCCCTCGGCCACGCGCCACGCCGGACCGCCCGCCGACTTGACGGCCCAGATGGCGCGTTCCGCACCGTCGGCGCTGTGCGATGGATTGGCCACCCAGTCGAAACGGTTGGGCGCTGAGCCGCGCACGAAGGTGATGATCGAGCCGTCTTCCGAGATGTCGACGTCGGTCAGATCCGTGCCGTCGTCCTGCATGAAGTTGGTGAGGCGCACGGCTTTGAAGTCGGGCGCCGCGGCCGTGTAGACGTTGCGCATACCGCGATCGTACGCCATCCAGGCGAGACGGTCGGCCTTGTGCGCCGACGCCAGCATCAGCGGCGACGCGGGCGACATGAACTGCGCGATCGAGGGTGCGGCGCTCGCGGGCGCCTGCGCGTGGACAGGAAGGGCGGTGGCGACGACGAGCGTCGCGGCCGCAGAGGCAACGGAGAGAGTACGCAGCAGCATGCCGGATTCCATGATCGGTCTTGGAGGGGTGGCGAACCGTCGGAACATACGGTCGTTTTGAGGGACGCGCGATAGCGCGCGCGGCGACGCCACGAGGCGGCGCCGTATCGGCCCACCGCTTCGCACCGCATGACCATGGGCCATACGCCCGACGACGGCACGCTACTCGACGGCACGCTACTCGACGGCACGCCACTCGACGGCACGCTACCCGACACACCGCCCGACACACCGCTCGACACCATGGACGCGGACACGCCACGGGCGGCGGCGTTCGATCCCACGGTGCAGGCGTGGGTGCTGAGCCGGCACGCGGACGTGGTAGAGGCGCTGCGTCATCCGGATCTGGTGGTGCATGGGATGACGGTGGAGCATCGCGCGGCAAGCACCGAGGCGCACGCCGCCATGCACGCCGCGATGCACGCCGCGATGGCGCATCGCTTCGCGCCGAACGCGCTGGCCGCGTGGCGCACGTCCATGCGGGACGCGGCAACACGCGCGGTCGCGGCGCTCCCCGCCGAGGGTGAGGTGGACCTCCTGCGCGGCTATTTCCGCCCGTGGTCACTGGCCGTCGCGATGCTGGTCACGGAGGCACCGCCCGACGCGACGGCGGAGTGCGCGCACGCGGCGCAGGTGGTCTTTCGCGCGGCGGCCACGGCCACCAGCGGGGCCCCACACGCGGAGACCACGCACGCCGTGATCGCGCTGGCACAACAGCTTGCGACGTCGCACGACGCAGGGCATGACGCTCCCCACCATATCCCACTCGATGCCGCCGGACAGGTGCAGACCTTCGTCGCGCTCTGCGAAACGCTGCCCGCGCTGTTGGCGGGCATCTGGTGCGCCTTGCTCCAGCGTCCGGACTCGCTACGCGCGGTGCGTGACGATGCCGCGCAGCTCGCGCCGATGATCGGTGAGTTGCTGCGCCTTGGCAGTCCGTCTCGCGCCGTCTTTCGCGAGTGTCTGGTCGACACCCGGATCGCCGACATCCACCTGCGGGCCGGCGATCGGGTCATCCTGCGACTGGATGCCGCCAACCGCGATCCGGCGCATTTCGCCAATCCGCATCAACTCCAGAGCGCGCGCAGGCAAAGCGGGCATCTGGCGTTCGGCGCTGGACGTCACGCCTGCGCCGGCGCCGCGCTGGTACGGATGGCGGTGGAAGTCGCGAGCGAGGCCCTCGTGGCGCGTCTGGCGGACTTGATTCCCGCCGACATACCGAGCGGCGTATTCCAAGATCACGCCGCGTTGTCGGCGTCTGACATGCCGCTGTCCGACATCCCGGCGTCTCTCCCCGACCGGTTCGCGGGCGGCTATGCCATTCGCTCCCCCGCACATGTCATGGTGCGCTTCCTGCGCCATACACCGGAGGCCAACGGCACAACGCCCCCATGATCGATGAGGATCATGGAGGCGTTGGACATCAACGGCGCGGCGTGATCAGCCGCCCTTGAGATTCGGATTGTTGCGCGTCTCGACATCAGGAAGCGGCACGCAGGTCAGGTTGCTGAAGGTCTGGCCCTTGCGATTAACGCCCGTGACGAACGGGATCTTCTTGCGCAGCATGTCCACATAGCGCTGCCCTTCGCTAAACAGCTGACGACGGCGCTCTTCGATGACCAACGGCACCATGTCGGTGCCCGCCGCCGGCGCAGCCATGGCGGCCACGTTGGTGATGGCCCGCACGCGATTGATGGCATCCACGGCCGCCTGCCCGCCGGACGCTTCGGCCAGAATGAGTTGGGCCTCCGCGTACGAGGCGATGGGCAGCGACACCGCCCCGCTGCCGATGAACTTCTGCTGCTGCCACATGGGTGTGACGTTGTCGGCGCCCACGCGATTCATGTTGTTCGCCTTCACACGCGGATCGGCCACGCCGTTCACCGTCAGGCCACGGTAGTCCGGGCCCACCGACAAGTAGTCGTTGCGCACGGTCATGTTGTAGATGCGGTTTTCACGCGACGGCGTCGTCTCGGAGAACTCCGCCACGCGTGAGAACCCGGTGGGCACCAACGCGGCATCGCTGGCCGCACCGGTGAGATTGCCGAGATCCAAACGAGTCCGTGCGCGTCCGACACGGGCCATGTTCAGCAAGCTGACGTCGTTGATGGTGGTGGCAATCGTGATCGCATCACCAAAGCGCTTCTCGGCGATGGCCCACACCTCAGCGGACGTCATCTTGGGCCCGTTGTCGAGCACCATGTCGCACATCCCCTCGGCCAGCAGCGTGTGCATATAGCCCGAGTACGCGGCCATCTCGGCCAGCATCTTCTGACGGTTCGGCACCTGCGCATCGGTGAACCCCGCCAGTCGACGCGCCAGATCTTCCAGCTGGAAGCGCGCCTGCTGCATGGGCGTGTAGAAGCCCATCGAGGTGGTGGTACGCGAACCCGGGCAGCTGCCCGGTGCGCCCTTGATCTCGATGATGCCGCGCCACTCCCACGGGTGACTGTCCACGAAACCGTTGGACACCACATACTCGCCGGAGAGCGTGCCGCCGGTGACGGCAAACTGCGCGATGGCGCACTGCGCCGACTGCAACGCCGCCGCTTCGAGAATAGGCGCCAACGCCGGATCGCTGAGGGCATCCGCTGTCACACGTCCGGGATTATCAACGGCGAGCAAGCTGTTGCAGGCCGTCGTGGCCACCATGGACAACATCAGCATCGCGCGCGGGACGCCAAGACGACGAACCGTCGACCGCGTGCGGCTATCGGAATAGGTCTTCATGAGTGCGTCTCTGTCGGTCAGAAAGTGAGGCGGAGCGTCGTCGTGAAGCTGGCCGTCTGCGGCAGGATGGTCTGGTAGCCGTTGGACAGCTGACCGACCGCACGGATCTCGGGATCCCACACATGCTGATGCGCGACATCTACGTAGACCTCGCCATCGCGCGAGGTATTCCAGCCGTGCTGCGCCGTCCAGAGCATGGAGAGGTTGCGTCCGGCGACACTCAACGTGCCGGCCGATGCCCCAACCAGATGCGCGATCTTCGAGCCGATGGTGTACGTCGCCGACACTTCACGCAGACGCAGGAAGCCAGCCTGGTACGTACCGGGCGCGTCCGCTTCGATGGCGCGATAGACCTGCAGGAACGGATCGTTGCGCAGGATCACCGCTTCGGTCGACCCCTGATTGTGCAGAGCGCGGATTTCGGTGTTGGATTGGATGTGTCCACCGTTGCCATCCACGCGCACGTACAGGCGCAGGTTGTTGTACAACGTGACGGTGGAGTTCAATCCCGCCTGCCACGTCGGCTGCGAGTGGCCCCAGAACACACGCGGCGCGGTAGCGCACGGCGTATCGGCGCCGCCCTGCTCAAGTCCCGACTTACCGGTACCGCCGTCGCAGATGGACTCCGTGACCGCGCCGGTGGCATCGATCTTGGCCGAACGCACCTTGTACATGAAGAAGTCGGCGATACCGTAACCCACGCGGTTCTGCGCCTGACCACCACCACCCACAGTGAGGAAGGTGGTGCCGCCCATGTCTTCAATGCGATTGCCGTTGTTGGCGAGCTGCGTCCCGACATCCCACCCGACGCGACGGCCCTGCAACACATGGAAGTTCAGCCCGAGCTCGTTGCCCCAACCGGACACGCGCCCGATGTTGATGACCTGCGAGCCGGGGAATCCGACCGACGGCGGAATGGGCGAGTTCACAATGGCGTCCGTGATATTGCGCGAGTAATGCGTGTACTCAATCTCGGCGCGCCCCTGCAACATCGTGGCCTCAAAGCCACCTTCGTACTCGGTGCTGCGCTCGGGGCGCAGCTGCGGATTACCGAAGGACGCCGGCACGAGACCCGCGCCGTTGGCGTAGCCCACGCTCGGATCGTACAAACGCGAGGCGTCAAACGTGCCGGGCTGCGTACCGGCCGCGCCGATGGCACCGCGCAGACGCAACGACTCCGTGAACGGCACCTTGAACCACGGCTCTTCACTGATCACCCACGAGCCGCTGAGCTTCGGATAGTAGACGGCCGAAAAATCCTGTCCGAACGCGCTATTGTCATCGCCGCGCACCGCCGCCGTGACAAAGACCCGGTTCTTCCAAGCCGCTTCCTGCTGCACGAACATGCCGACGGTGGCGTTCGCGAGAAAGTCTTCGGAACCGCTGCGCGTCGCGCCGCCGGATACCGTGGTGATCGGGCCGGCCGGGAACGTGGTGCCGGACGCGCCGATGGAGCTCACCTCGTTGCGGTAGTGCTGCAAGCCCACCGACGTGTTCATCGCGAAGTCGGAACCCAAGTTGTACTTGAGTGAACTCGCGTAATCGAGCGTGAGCATCGTGCGCATGCTGCGCGTCACGGACTTGGTGCCCAACCCGTTGCTGCCGAGGAAGTCGAGGCTGCCGAGCGGCTGACGCGGATAGAGCAACCAGTTGTTCTCCGATCCGATATCCAAGCCCGCGATGAGGCGATTGGTGAACCACGCCTTGGGCGCGTACTGCGCCTTCATGCTGAGGGTGGTGCGGTCGATATCCGCGTGACTTTCGACGGTGCCCCACTCTTCCGGCGGCGAGTTGTAGAAGCCGCGCTTGCCCGTGCTCAGGGTGAGCGGCGTGCCCCACACCAACTGGCTGAACGGATCGACGTCGATGGCCGGCTGCATCAGACGCGCGCGATCGCGCACATGCCCCATGCTGGCCTCAAGCCGCAACGTCTTACCGACCGCCATGTCGATATTCGCGCGCGCCGTGAACTTCTTGTCCGTGTTGTACGAGACGATGCCGAGATCGTCGTCATACGTGCCGGAGAGATAATAGCGATTGTCGTTCGAACCACCCGTCAGACTGCCGCTGTAGCCCTGATTGCGGCCGTTGGTGAAGATCGGCCCTTTGCCGTTCGTGACTTCGTTCTGGTACAGGTTGATGCTGGTGATTTCACCGGTCGTGGCGTTCTTCCCGAACAGTGTGCCGGCGCGGCCTTCAGGATTGGCCATCCAGTTCGTGCCCTGCCGCGTGGTGAAATCGAACTTCGGCTTCCCCGCCTTGCCGCGCTTGGTGATGATCTGCACGACACCATTCGACGCTTCGGTGCCGTACAGCGTGGAGGCCGCCGGTCCCTTGATGACTTCAATGCTTTCGATATCCTGCGGGTTGATGTCGTTCAACCGGCTGGCGCCGCCACCGCCGCGCTGCGTCGGGCCGCGCGCCGCCGAGGCATCCATGCGGATACCGTCGATGTAGACGATGGGTTCATTGCTGAGCGACAAGCTGCTGGTGCCGCGGACTCGGAGCTGCGAGCCGGTGCCCACCTGTCCGCTGCCGGGGAGCACGATCAGCCCCGGCGTGCGACCGCCGATCAACTGCTCAACGCTGCGCGCGGGGGCGACTTCCAGCACCTTCGACGCATCGACCGTGCTGACCACATTGCCGATCGCGCGACGCTGCGTCACACCGGCCGTTCCCGTGACCACCACCTGATCGAGCTGCATCAGCCGCTCGACCAAGTTGAAGTTCGCCGTGAACGCCTGTCCGGCGCCCAGCGTGAGGCGGCGCTGCTGTTGCGCATAGCCCACGAGGCGCACGCGCACAGTGACCAGCCCCTGGGCGGTCGTGGAGATGGTGTAGCGACCGTTGTCGCCCACGCGTGCGCTGCCGGCGAGCGCACCGGTGGCATCCAGCAGCACCGTGACTTCGGCGCCAACCAGTGGCCGCTTGCTGGTGGAATCCGCGACCAGACCGCTGATCGTGGCGGGTGCGCTCTGCGCGGTGACCGTGCTGACCCAACACAACGACAGCAGCGGAACCAAGACGCGTTGCAGCAGGAAACGTGTCAACATCGACATCTCCTCAGGGAAGTATTGAATGGCGACATCGGGGCGGGTACAACGAGCGACGTCAGCCTTCCCCTTGTAACGTGGCCGTCGCGCATCTGTCAAACATGACGCGCGCGTCATCTTGCCTCCGTGCGCGCACCGCACGCTCGTATTGCAAAGTCCGGACGTGTCCTACTGGGGCGAACAGTTGATCACCGGCGACCACCCGTTACGCTTCCCCGAATGCGCGCTCCCCACTCCTGTCTGCTCCGATCCTTCGCTCACATGCCCCGATGCTCAATCCCGCGCTGGGCGGGCCTATGCCTGCTGGGCGTATCATTCGCCTCCGCTGCATCCGCGCAGGCGCAGACAGCGGCGGCGAAAGGCCGCGTTGCCCGCGATACGGGCGCTCACATCACGTACGGCCCCGGCGCCCGCGTACTGCTGGATGCGCACAACGCCTATCCCGAACGCGGCCAATGGGCCGATCGTATCGACCGTGCGCTGGCCACGGGCACGCCGCTCGCCATTGAGCAGGATCTCTACTGGGCGCGCCCGAATCCCAACGCGCCGTTCGTATCGGTGGTCGCCCACGATGACGATGCCCTCGACGGCGCGCCCACGTTCCAGGCGCATTTCTTCGAACGCCTCCGTCCACTGATGGAACGCGCGCTTGCCGAAAACCGGCGCGACACGTGGCCGCTGGTGGTGCTCAATCTCGACTTCAAAGACAACGCGCCCGCGCATCTTGATTATGTGTGGGCACTGCTGG
>CALQGY020000111.1 GCA_943330235.2 Candidatus Kuenenia stuttgartensis | reverse complement strand
CTTCAGCTTCCTTCGTCTTCAGCAGCGCATCGAGCTTCGCGATACACTCGTCGTGCAACTTCTGAAGATCCTTCTCGGCGTGCTTCTTATCGTCTTCGGAGACGCCGTCCATCTTCTTCACCTTGTCGCGCGCGTCCGTGCGTGCGTGACGGATCGCGATGCGGCCGTCTTCGGCGAGCTTGTTCAACACCTTGACCAGCTCTTTGCGACGCTGCTCGTTCATCGACGGCAGCGGCACGCGAATGACGCCACCCTGATGCGCAGGATCGAGACCGAGGTCCGACTCGCGGATGGCCTTTTCGATCGCCTTGGACTGGCCTTTGTCGAACGGCGTGACCATGAGGATGCGCGGCTCCGGCGCAGAAACGGAGGCCACCTGGTTCAGCGGAACCATGGAGCCGTACGCTTCGACGCGGATGGTGTCGAGCATGTTGGGCGAGGCCTTGCCTGAGCGGATCCCCGAGAACTCGCGCTTCGAGTTCTCGAGTCCCTTCTCCATGCCGGCCTTCGTGTCCTTGAGGATCTGTGGGATAGTCATCATGAGACCAATGTTCCTACGCGTTCGCCGAGCAGCGCGCGAGTAATCGCGCCTTGGCGGTGAATGTTGAGAACAACAAGCGGCAACTGATTCTCCTTACACAAGGTAATGGCCGTCTGATCCATCACCTTGAGCTCCTCCAGCATCACATCACGATAACTGATCGATTCATACAAACGCGCGTTGGCGTCTTTCTTGGGATCGGCCGAATACACGCCGTCCACACTGGTCGCCTTGATGATGACATCGGCCTTCATCTGGATGGCGCGCAGCACCGCGGCGGTGTCGGTCGAAAAGTACGGGTTACCCGTGCCCGCGGCAAAGATGACAATTCGGCCCTTCTCAAAATGCCGGAGCGCACGCCGCCGGATGTACGGCTCGGCCAACTCTTCCATGCGAATGGCCGTCATCACGCGGGTTTCGAGGCCCTTCTTCTCAAGCACATCCTGCAACGCGAGGGCGTTGATGACGGTACCGAGCATGCCCATGTAGTCCGCACCAACCCGGTCCATGCCCATCTGCGAGAGCTGCGTGCCGCGCACGATATTGCCGCCGCCGATGACCAGTCCAAGCTGCACGCCGAGCTGATACACCTCGGCAATCTGGTCGGCAAAGAACCCAATACGATCGAAATCGAAACCAACCCCTCGATCACCGGCGAGGGCTTCGCCGGAGAGCTTGAGGAGCACGCGTGAATAACGCAACGCGCCGGTGCCCGAAGGCACCGGCGCGCTTTCAGCGGCGGCGGGAGACTGATCGCTCACCGGCGCTTATTCCGCGCCCAACTGCAACCGCGCGAAGCGATCCACGACGATGCTGCCGCCGGCACGCTCCGCATGATCCTTTACGAGCGCGGCGATCGTGATGGCCGGATCGCGCACCCACGCCTGCGGAAGCAGCGTCACGTCCTTCAGAAACGCTTCAACCTTTCCCGTCGCGATCTTGTCGATCATCGCGTCGGGCTTCCCGGCTTCACGCGCCTGCTCTTCGGCAATACGACGCTCGCTCTCCAGCTTCTCGGCCGGCACGCCGGTGCGATCCACCGCCATCGGCGCGGAAGCGGCGATGTGCTCGGCGATGAACTTCGCCAGCTGCAAGGTGGCCTCGTGCGCCGCCACTTCCGGAGAGGAGGCGGTCAGCTGGACCAGCGTGGACAGCTTGCCATTGTGGTGACGGTACATGCCGATGAGGCTGTTCTCGCCGCCGTCGAATCGGGCGGTGCGGTTCACCCGGACGGCCTCGCCGGTCCGAGCGGACGCCGCCTTCACAAACTCAGAAACGGTCTGCGAGGCGTCGGACTGGAGCGACTCGGCGAGCATCGAATCCGCATCCGTCGCGACGGACGCAACGCGATGGGCGACCAGGGTCGCGACCACCTTGCCGAAATCCTCGTTGCGGGCGACGAAGTCCGTTTCGCACGCGACTTCAACCAGGGCGCCGGAGCGACCGTCGTTAAAGATCTCACCGCCAACGATGCCTTCGCTCGTCGAGCGATCCGCGCGCTTCTCGGCCTTGGCAATGCCCTTGGCCCGGAGGTACTCGATGGACGCGTTCATATCGCCGCCGTTCTCTTCGAGTGCCTTCTTGCAGTCCATCATGCCGGCGCCGGTGCGCTGGCGAAGTTCAGAAACGGCCTTAGCCGTGATCGGGGTCGTCATCGTCGTGCCCTTTTATGATCAAAGTGTCTAGTGCTGCGATCTGGTGCCACTCCGTGGTCGGCAGACGAACGCCGCCGGAACAAGCCGGCGGCGGTCGGGTGCCACTAAATTACCGCCGCATCCCGCCCGAAGACGAGAGGCTTGCGCCGTTACTCGGCGTCTGGCGCGCCCGCTTCACCCGCATCTTCAACCGGCGCGCCGTCGGCGCCCGTCTTGAGACGAGCCGCGATGGCTTCCGGCTTGGCACGGCGACGGCGCGGCCGACGACGCTTGTCGTCTTCGCTCGGGCGTCCAGCGCCCGGCGCGCCCGCGGCGCCCTGACCACCACCCTGGCCGCGATCACCACGATCGCCACGTCCGGCAGGCTCCGTGCCACGATCGCTGCTGAACGTGTAGCTCTCCTGCTCTTCTTCCGACGGACGCGACGGCGCTTCACGACGCGCTTCCATGATCGTCTCAGAGATCACCTTCGCGATCAACTCAACCGAGCGAATGGCATCGTCGTTGCCGGCGATGGGCACCGTGATGAGATCAGGATCGGCGTTCGTGTCAACAATGGCGACGATGGGCACGCCAAGCTTGTTGGCTTCGCTGACGGCGATGCGTTCCTTCTTGGAGTCGATGATGAACAGCAGCCCCGGGAGGCGCGTCATCGACTTGATGCCCGAGAGGTACTTGCCCAGCTTGTCGCGCTGGCGGGTCATCAGGAGCTGTTCTTTCTTGGTGTAGTTATTGAACCCACCACCTTCCTCGCTACCGGCTTCGAGATCCTTGAGCTTCCGGATCTGCTTCTTCACGGTACCGAAATTGGTCAGCATGCCGCCGAGCCACCGCTCGGTGACGAACATCGCCCCGCTGGTCTCAGCCTCGGCGCGCACGATCGCGGCCAGCTGGCGCTTGGTGCAGACGAACAGCACGCTCTCACCGCGCAGCACGACTTCGCGCACGAGCTTTTGAGCGACTTCGATCTGCCGCAGCGTCTTCTGCAGGTCGATGATATGAATGCCGTTGCGCTCGGCGAAAATGAACCGGCGCATCTTGGGGTTCCAACGACGGGTCTGGTGCCCGAAGTGAACGCCCGCGGCGAGCAGCTGCTCGAGGGACGGAATAGCCATGTGAGGAATCGCTTGAGGTTGAGAATTCGTCCGCCGTCGTCATCGCCGGTGGCGACCGCACCCCGAAGGATGTCGGCACCCACCACCAGCTCAGACGGCGTGAGAGATACGCGTCTACGCGGCTTGCGCCGCGCAGACTAGCGCTTGGAGAACTGGAACCGCTTACGGGCGCCGGCACGACCCGGCTTCTTACGCTCGACCTCACGCGCGTCGCGCGTGAGCAGGCCGAACTCGCGCAGCTTCTTCCGGTTGGTCTCGTCGATCTTGACCAGCGCGCGAGCAATCGCGAGGCGCACCGCGCCCGCCTGCCCCGACACGCCGCCGCCATCGAGCACCGCCTTCACATCGTACTGACCGAGGGTGTCGGTCAGCGTGAACGGCTGCTGAATCGCCGACACCAGCGTCGGACGCGGGAAGAAGTCACCGAGCGTGCGGCCGTTCACATCCCACTTGCCCGAGCCGGGCGTGAGATAGAGGCGGCAAACCGCTCGCTTACGACGGCCGAGGGCCTGAATCTGTTCGGACATTACTTGGCCTCAGCGGAGGTAAAGGAGAGCGACGTCGGCAGCTGCGCCACGTGCGGATGCTCACCGCCCGAGTACACGCGCAGCTTGCGGCGCAGCACCTGACGACCGAGCGCGGTCTTCGGCAGCATGCCGTACACGGCCTTCTCGATGATGCGTTCCGGGTGGCTCGCCATCACCGTCGCGAACGGCGTGTGCTTCTCATGACCCATGTAGCCCGTGTGGCTGAAATAGGTCTTCTGCTCCGCCTTGCGGCCGGTCACGTGCACCTTGGACGCGTTGATGACGATGACAAAGTCACCCGTGTCCATGTGTGGCGTGTACATCGGCTTATGCTTGCCGCGAATGATCTTGGCGACTTCCGACGCGAGCCGGCCCAGGACCATCCCTTCCGCGTCGACGATATACCACCGACGGTCGATATCCTTCGGGGTCGCGCTGTAGGTCTTCATGCGTGCAGGTACTCTAGAGGCGCCATGCGGCGCGTCGTACGGGATCGAGAATGAGGACTGCGAACACCAAGGTCGGACCAAACTTGGCACGACGCGGACTGTGCAATCCGGCGAACATCTCGTGTGACTCCACCGTGACGGCCGCGGTACTCTGGCGAAAATCACGGAAGTCGAGACAGACTCTTAGGTTACTGATATTCCCTACCCGTGTCAATCCGTTCCGACCCAGATAGTCAGACTCACCGGCATCTGCCCCTTGCTAGGCGGCGGTTCAGGCCGCAAAATGCCGCGCCGGCCTAAGCATCACTGGTCAGGACCGGCTCCGCGGCAGCACCGCCGTACCACTATCAACAGCAAGGACTCTTCCATGGGCATGGCGGCAGAATTTAAAGAATTTGCGATGAAGGGCAGCGTCATGGATCTCGCGGTCGGCGTCGTGATCGGTGGCGCATTCCAGAAAATCGTCGATTCAATGGTCACCGACATGATCATGCCGTTCGTTGGCCTGCTCACCGGCGGCGTGGATTTCAAGAACCGTTTCCTGGTGCTGCAGGGCGGCCCCTTTGAGACCTTGGACGCGGCGCAGAAGGCCGGGGCACCGGTGATCGCGTACGGCCAGTTCATCAATCAGGTCGTCACGTTTCTGATCGTCGCCTTCACCCTGTTCATCGTGATCAAGGGCGTCAACCGGATGCGTCGCGACAAAGCCTAAGTCGCCGACGGTGCGTTGAAGCCGCGCTGCCGGGCGATCCTTGGCCTAGGGCAGCGCGGCCAGCTCCACCAGGATCGCGCCTTTTTCAACCGCCGTGCCGGCCTCAGCGCGAATGCCGACCACGATGCCGGCCGTGGCCGCCCGCAGCTCGTTTTCCATTTTCATCGCCTCGACGACCACGAGGCCCTGCCCCGCGACCACCGTGTCGCCCACGGCAACGTTCACCCGAACGACCAGCCCGGGCATCGGCGCCACCAAGGGTGCCGGCCCGCTCGCCGCCGCCGATGCCGCCGTCAGATCGCGGATCGCGCGCATGCGCTCATCCAGCGCCTCGGTCTCGACGCGCACGCCGTCGACGTCCAACTGCCAGACGCCCCGGCTTGCTCCGCGCCGCGCGACCACGCGATGGACCTGCTCCCCGATCCGGACCAGCCGAACTGGCGTGCCCTCAAGCGCCGTCAAACCGACGTCCAGACGCTCTCCATCGATGACCGCGTGCGCGCCATCGAGTTCGACGGTGATTCGCTCACCATTCACATCAACGATGTACTTCATGCGTCCTCCGGGACCAGCAAGCAGACAGTCTCGACATGCGCGGTCTGCGGGAACATGTCGAAGCAACGAAGTTCGGCAATCCGCCAACGTCCGAGTCGCGCGACATCGCGCGCGAGGGTGGCCGGATCACAACTGACATACACAATGCCGCGCACGCCCTGATCGTATGCATCCGCGAGCGCGGCCGTCACGCGAATGTCGACCCCGCGGCGCGGCGGATTGAGCACCACTACCGCCGAGGATTCCGACGACGCCAGCGCATCGTCGATGGCCTCCTCGACCAGCGCGGTGACGACCCGCACGGACGGGAATGCGCGTAAACGTTCGGCGGCGCGCGCCGTTGCCGACGCGTCCGATTCGATCGCCGTCACCGCGATGCCGCTCTCGGCGAGTCGGACACTCAAATCGCCCCGTCCACTGTACGCATCGATGACGCGCGAGGGGCCCACCCCACGCACCGTTGCCAGCACGTGATCGCGTAACTGGGACGCGATGGAGCGATTGACTTGCGCAAACGCCAGCGCGTCGCGAGCCGGCGCGCCAGCCAGCTGTACCGCCACGCTACCCTCTGGCTCCCACCAGATATCGCCAACGCTTGGCAGCGCCTCGCCCACGTGCGCCGCCCACGACTCGCGTTCGGGCCAGCGCACTCCCCCAATGACGACCAGACTCACGCGGGTTGCTGCATCCTCCGCATCCTCATCGCGGCGCTCAATCCGCAGCGACAGCCGCAGCGGCGCGCTCGCCAGGGCCGCCGAGGCGGCCGCAATCGCGGGCATCCCGCGCAGCATGCTGCGCAGCCCATGCCACACGTCCACGAGCAGCGGATGCGCGATGGCGCACTGCTCTAGCGCAAACACGCCCGAGGTGTGGGTGATCGGCACCAATCCGCCAATCCACGCGGCCCCTTTCTGGCGGAGTGTCAGCGTGAGTCGCTCACGATACCCCCACTCGGGACCCGAAACGAGTTCGGGGAGCGGCACCTCACGACGCGCCACTCGCTGCAGGGCGTCGCGCACGATCAGGCGCCGAGCATCCCGCTGCGCGTCGCCGGACAGATGTTGGAGCTGGCAGCCGCCGCACGCGTCCTTGACGTAGTGCGCGCACCGGGGCTCGACGCGGTCAGACGAGTGCTCGAGCAGTTGCAGCACTCTACCGCGCGCATACCGCCCATGATTGACGTACGCGACCTGCGCGACATCCCCGATGGCCGTTCGCGGCACAAAACACGTGAGCCCCGCAATGCGGCCGACGCCGGCCCCACCGGCGGCGATCCCCTCAATACGGACGTTCGCGACCTCCTCGGCCTTTGGGGTCGGGCGATCGTTGCCGCGTGTCTGACGTGTCCGTGGGCGCCTCATCGGGCGCTCATGAGCGGCGCATCGCTTCGTGACGTGCCACCGTAGCCCACGCGGACTCGACAGGCACCGACGGGGCCGTCACACCGGCCGAGGAAGCACCGGCCGCCGACGGGCGACCACTGGTGCGCTCATCGTGCGCCAAGAGCGCAGCGCTTAGCGCCGCCAACCGGAGCGACTCCGGATCTCGCACCGGCGCCGTGAGTGCCGGCAGGTTCTCTTCCAACCACTGAATAGAAATGTCGCCGCTCTGGAATGCAGGGTGATCCATCACACGCAGGTGAAACCCGCGCGATGTTTCCACGCCGTCGATCGTCAGCTCGAGCAGCGCACGTCGCATCCGTGCGATGGCGAGATCGCGGGTCGGCGCGTGGACGATGAGCTTCGCGAGCATCGGATCGTAGTACAACCCGATCTCACTCCCGGTCTCGATGCCGCCGTCCCAGCGCACACCGGGTCCGCTCGGAACGTGGAGGTATTCAACGCGTCCCGTCGACGGCAGGAATCCGTTGGTGGAGTCCTCGCTGGTGATGCGGCACTCGATGGCCCAGCCGCGGGGGGTAAAGGCCCGTTGCTCGAAGGGTAACGGCGTCCCGGCCGCGATGCGGATCTGCCACTGCACCAAATCGAGCCCCATCACCAATTCCGTGACCGGGTGCTCCACTTGAATACGGGTGTTCATCTCGAGGAAGTAAAACGCCCCCGATCGGTCCAAGAGGAACTCGCAGGTGCCGGCATTCACGTACCCAGCGGCGCGCGCCGCGGCGACCGCCGTCTCGCCCATGCGCGCGCGCAGTTCTGGAGACACCGCCACACTCGGCGCCTCTTCGATCATCTTCTGGTGACGCCGCTGCACCGAGCATTCGCGCTCGCCGAGATGCACAATGTTGCCATGCGCATCGGCGAGTACCTGAATCTCGACGTGACGCGGTCCTTCGATGTACTTCTCGACATAGACTGCGTCATCGCCGAACGCGTTGAGTGCCTCGCGCTTGGCGGAGGCGAGCGCGTCGGCCAACGCATCTGCGGACCGGACCACGCGCATCCCCTTCCCACCGCCGCCAGCGGCTGCCTTGAGCAGCACCGGATACCCAAACGATTCGGCGACCGCCATGGCTTCTTCGACGTTGCGCAGGGCTTCGGTTGTACCGGGTACGACGGGCACGCCCGCACTGATCGCCAGTTGGCGGGCGGCCGTTTTCGAACCCATCGCTTCAATGGCTTCAGCCGGCGGGCCCACAAAGACGAGTCCCGCCTCACGCACCGCGCGGGCGAACCACGCACGCTCAGAGAGAAAGCCGTATCCGGGATGAATGGCCTCGGCACCCGTGCGCTTGGCCACCTCGATGACCCGTTCCCCCACGAGATAACTCTGGCTGGACGGCGCGGGTCCGATGCACACGGCTTCGTCGGCTTCGCGCACATGCGGTGCCCGCGCGTCCGCCTCTGAGTACACCGCGACGGTGCGAACACCGAGTTCCTGACAGGCGCGAATGACCCGGAGCGCAATCTCTCCGCGATTGGCGATGAGCAACTTGCGGAACGGCGGCGTCTCACGAATACCGAAACGCGTGCTCATAGCGGGAGATTTCCGTGCTTCTTGGCCGGATTCCGATCCCGTTTACCCTGCAGCGCATCGAGCGCGGCGATGAGTCGCGGCCGGGTATCCCGTGGGTCGATCACGTCGTCGACGTAGCCACGCGCAGCCGCGATGTACGGGTTGGCGAATTTCTCGGTGTATTCGGCCACGCGCGCATCCATCGCCGCCTGCGGATCCGGCGACTCCATAATTTCCTTGCGGTACAAAATCTCCACGGCTCCTTTCGATCCCATGACGGCGATCTCCGCGGTCGGCCACGCGATGTTGTAGTCGCCACGAATATGCTTGGAACTCATGACGTCATACGCGCCGCCGTACGCCTTGCGCGTGATCACCGTGAGTTTCGGGACCGTCGCTTCGCAATACGCGTAGAGCAGCTTCGCGCCGTGCTTAATAATGCCGCCGTGCTCCTGCGCGACGCCGGGCAGAAAGCCTGGGACATCTTCGAACGTCACAATGGGGATGTTGAAGCAATCGCAGAACCGCACGAAGCGCGCGGCTTTCATGGACGCGTTGATATCGAGCACACCCGCGAGCACGGAAGGCTGGTTCGCCACGAGCCCGACACTGTACCCTCCGAGGTGCGCGAAGCCCACCAGGATGTTCCCCGCGTAATCGGGCTGCACCTCGTAGAACTCCCCGTCATCCACAACGCGACGAATCACGTCGTGCATGTCATACGGTTTGTTCGCGTTATCCGGAATAATGTCCAACAGCGCTTCGTCGCGACGGTCCCGCGGATCGCGGCCGCTGCCACGCGGGGGCGCATCCACATTGTTCGACGGCACGAAGCGAAAGAGCTCGCGGATCTGCTGCAGACATGCCAGCTCGGAGTCGCAGGCGAAGTGCGCGACGCCGCTGGTGCCGGCGTGCGTATCAGCGCCGCCCAGCGCCTCCATGGTCACGTCCTCGTGCGTGACGGTCTTCACCACGTTCGGTCCCGTCACGAACATGTAGCTGGTGCCGCGGACCATGTAGATGAAATCCGTGATGGCCGGTGAATACACCGCCCCCCCCGCGCACGGACCGAGCACGGCGGAAATCTGCGGAATCACACCCGAAGCCAGCGTATTGCGGAGAAAGATGTCAGCGTAGCCACCGAGGGAGACAACGCCTTCTTGAATGCGCGCGCCGCCGGAATCGTTCAGACCGATGACGGGAGCGCCATTGCGCATGGCGAGATCCATGATTTTACAGATCTTGGCCGCGTGCGCCTCGGACAACGAGCCGCCGAACACGGTAAAATCCTGCGAAAACACGTAGACGAGTCGCCCGTTGATATGGCCGTGTCCGGTCACAACGCCGTCGCCATAAATAGGGGCCTCGCCGTCCGTCGCGGCGCGGGAGGTGACGAAACGATCAATTTCGACGAAAGAGCCTTCGTCAAGCAGCACATCGAGGCGCTCGCGTGCCGAGAGCTTTCCTTTGGCGTGCTGAGCGGCGACTCGGGCTGCCCCGCCCCCCTGCTCAGAGGCATCGCGTGCGGTGGCGAGTCGTTCCAGCTTCTCGCGCATGGACGTTGTGGAAGAGGTCATGGCGGGGGAAGCTAGTGCGCGACCACGACACCGACCAGCGCCGCCCTTGCGCGGAGGGGCTCCCCTGTCGCCATCTTCCATGCGGCAGTATTGCGAATCTCACCGATCGCGGCCGGTGGCGTGACGACTCGACCCCAGAGCCGTCAGTATGCCGTAGGTGCGGAGTCGGTTCGGTGGGGCCAGTACCCAGTCTGCGACGGGGGACGCCCACTCGCGGTGCGCTTGCAGCGCGGAGCCCAGGACTCAGTCGCCGTCTGTTGCACTTGGTTATTGTCCGGCGGGGTGCGCCTCGCCATCAACACACAATTTTACCTCTCTGCTATGTCTACTGCTCTACGCCTCGAAGACGACGCGACCGCGCGCCGGCTCCTGTACACCGGCGCCGCATTGCTGATCGTCATTCCGTTTCTTCAGGCCGGTCAGCAACTGTGGCCGCTGCAGCTGAGCGACATTCGCTGGCGCTTCGGGGCCGCGAATGCCCTCTCGAGCGTCCTGCTGTTGCCGTTTATCGGCCTCATGATCACGGCGCTGGTCGCACGGGCCAGTGAGAGCGTGGGGATCTCCCGCGCCGTCGGTGCGATCGCCGCGCTCTTTGTGATCGGTCTCCTGGGCTCGTTGGTGCTCTTCGCCCTCGACGCGCTGCAACTCAAGAGCATCGTGACCTCGCAGATGATGCGCCCGTTCGAGACGACCTCACTGCGCGTGGTCGTGGTCACCCTCGTCTTCACGTTTGCCTTTTCGACGCTCATGATCGCAGCGTTCAAGAGCTCACGGAGCGGCGCGTCCGCATCCAAGAAGAGCGGCCGCAAGGCCCAGGAAGACGTAGGACTGATCGTCGGGCGTTAGCCGGCACGGACCACCGATTGGCACGATTGGAGCACGAACGGGGGCGCGACACGATGTCGCGCCCCCGTTTCTTTGTGCGCGCCGCGATGATCACAGCGTGATTGTGTCGCCGACCAAACTGTGGCGTGGGCGCACAGCGCTATGGTACTCACGCGACACCGTTGCGGAATGTGGAAATGTTGTCTCGCGAACGTTTTGCGATGCGCACCCACCTAAGTCCTGTGGGACAAGCCGTTTGAATTTTCCAAATGGCGGCGCATGTGCAACAGCGGTCGCCCGCTCCGCCTCGACAGCGGCTGGTCCCAAACTTGCTGTCTTGGGAAGAAGTATTGTGCGCTCCCCCCCCAAGTCTTTCAACCCGAGCCAGTATGAAGTTCAAGTTCCTCGTCGCGGCGACACTCGCCGCGCTACCGACCGTCTTGTCCGCCCAGACGGTTTCCTCGTCCCCAGGCACGACGTACTACACCGACGGCCCGATCAGCGGCAGCGTCTCGGCCAGTCAGTTGAACGGCGTTACCCTGACGGCTTACTGGGGTGCGGCCAGTTCCACCTACTCCTTCGGAATCTTGAGTTTCGGGGTTTATGGCTGGCAGGACGGCAATCTGACCGTCTCGGGGCTCGGCGCTACGTCGACCTATACACTGGGCTGGCTGCTGAACAACACGAACGCTGGGCAGAATCTCACGCGTCTGGTGTTCGATGCCGGCGCGTCCAATTTCTTGTTCGATCGTGGCAATCGCTCCCTCTTGGGCGAGGGTACCACGGGCGGCACCCTAGGATCGGGTCGTGGATTCGATTTCTGCGATGTCCAGCTTGGTGCCTGCGCCGTGCCCTTCAGCGGCGATCAGTGGCAGACACAGGTCCTGTACACCAATCAGGTGGCCCTCAATCCGAACGCACCCGCGCTCGACCTGTATCGCACCATGGACGTGTCGTTCGGGAACGGCGGTATGAGCTCGACCAATCCGACGAGGTTTGGTGTAACGTCACCCGCTGACGCCTACATCAAGTTCGACGTCGATGTCTCCTCGTCACCCGTTGTGACGCCGGAGCCGTCCACGTACCTGCTGATGGCCACGGGATTGCTCGCGGTCGGCATCGTGTCACGCCGCCGCCGCCACGACGCCTGATCGACGTCTACTGGCACTCCTGAGTCAAACGAAGAAGGCCCCGCCGGATATCTCCGGCGGGGCCTTCTTCGTTCAGTGCGAAACGAGACTTAGAGACCGATCTCGTCTTCCGAGCTGTGCACCTTGCTCGGCGTCTCCGGCTTCGGCGGCTGCTCGGCCGGAACCGACGTCACCGCGAGCACAATGCGGCGATGGATCGGATCGACTTCGAGCACACGCATCATCAGATTCATCGTCTCCCACGCAAAGTCCGCGGGGTTGGTGACGGTGCCTTCCGGGTTCAGCTGGCTGACCGGAACGAAGCCTTCGATATCGTTGCCGAGATCGACGACGACGCCCTTGTCCATCAGACGAACGACCTTGCCGGGCAGCTCAGTGCCGACCGGGTAGGTCTCACCGATGCGAAGCCACGGATCTTCCTCGGCCTGCTTGAGGCCGAGCGAGATACGCTTGTTTTCGCTATCGATGTTGAGGATGACCACGTCCACCGCGTCGCCCTTCTTCACTACTTCCGACGGATGCTGGACGCGCTTGGTCCAGGACATATCGGAGATGTGAATGAGGCCGTCGATGCCCGGCTCGATCTCAACAAACGCGCCGAAGCTCGTCAGGTTGCGGACCTTGCCGTTGATACGCGTGCCAACCGGGTACTTGAGCGGCAGGATCACCCACGGATCCTGCTCGGTCTGCTTCATACCCAGAGAAATCTTCTCTTCGGTCTCGTCGACCTTGAGCACCACCGCCTCGATCGCCTCGCCGATGGACACGATCTTCGACGGGTGACGCACGTTGCGCGTCCAGCTCATCTCGCTGATATGCACGAGGCCTTCGA
This sequence comes from Candidatus Kuenenia stuttgartensis, assembly GCA_943330235.2. GTDB lineage: Bacteria > Gemmatimonadota > Gemmatimonadetes > Gemmatimonadales > Gemmatimonadaceae > Gemmatimonas > Gemmatimonas stuttgartiensis_A. The sequence continues at coordinate 19 of CALQGY020000111.1, read as the reverse complement.
TGCCGGGCTCGAGCTCGAT
>CALQGY020000110.1 GCA_943330235.2 Candidatus Kuenenia stuttgartensis | reverse complement strand
GGCGATTGAAGCTGTGCTGGATCCTCGCCAATTCGTGCGGATTCATCGGCGCATGGTGGTGAATATGGACCGGGTGCGCGAGATGTCCCCGCTGCCCGGCGGCGATGGACTGTTAATGCTGGGCGATGGCTCGACGCTCCGCCTGTCGCGGACGTACCGGGCGCGGGTGCGCTAGGACGGCCCCTGTCTGGCTGCCGGTCGTGGGGATTCCCGTCGCCCGGGATTCCCATCGCCCGGGATTCCCATCGCTCGGGATTCCCATCGCCCGGATGCCCATCTGCGGCCCTCGGTGACCGCGCGGGGGGTCGCGCTGTTCACCCCTTTGGACCGGTGCCGTGTGTTCACCAAACCGGTCCAGACGTGGCTAGTCGACCGGCAAGGGTAAAAATAACGTGCCCTCTTTGCGCGGGACGCTGGACCTTCGCGTCGATGTAACGCACATTATCCCACCGCGAGCGCCTGGTGGCGCACCGGCTGTTCATTTCCTCGAGTTCCCGGCTGGCACGACGTCGTCGTGACCAGCGTTTCCCAGTGTCGTACACGCTTCCCGACGAGGCTAGGCGGATTTCGATCCGCTTGGTATGGCTCGGGGGTGTGTGCGGCGTTGCAAGCGTTCGGCATGCCTGTGCACCACTGCACACGGCAGGACGAGCGTCCGCCCCGTGGCACTACCCTCCCGGAGGAGCAGATGAGGTCTCTCGGACGTCGTTGGATTTTTGCGACGGTCCTAGGCGCAGTGATGTTCGCGCCGATTACCGTAGCTCAGGCCCAAAGCGGCAAGTTGACCGGTTTGGTGACCGACGCCGAAACAGGCAAGCCGATTGAAGGCGTAAGTGTTGTTGTACAGGGGACGACCCTTGGACAGACCACGAACGCTGCCGGCAAGTATTTCATCATCCAGGTGCCGCCCGGTACGTACACCGTCCAGGCGCGTCGGCTCGGTTACCAGAGTGTGAGTGCGACGAACGTGCAGATCACGATTGACGGCACGCGCGAGCAGAACTTCAAACTGAAGGCGTCCAACCAGTCGTTGGCCGCCATGGTCGTGCAGGCGGACCAGACGCCGCTCATCGAGCGGACGCAGGTCGGATCCTCCTCCGTAGTAACGGCAGAGCAGATCCAATCCCTACCTGTCACCAGCATTGCCGGCGTTTTGGCGTTGCAGCAGGGGTTCACCGAGGTCCCGAACAACACGTCGGTGATCTCGCTGGCAGAAGAGCAGCGCAGCACCACGCAGCCTATCCGCGTACGCGGTGGACGTGGCGGCTCCACGCTCTCCATGATCGACGGTATTCCGATCAACAACCCGCTCTTCGGCAGCGACGTGGTGAGCTTGAACCCGCTCGCCGTGCAGCAGGTGAACTTCCAGCGCGGCGGTATGGATCCGCAGTACGGCAACGCGCTGTCCGGCGTGATCAATCAGGCCGTGCGCGAGGGTGGCTCGGAAGTCTCGGGCTCCATCAACTTCCAGAACTCCACGCTTCCGGGCGCGCTGTTCGGCAATGAGCAGGACAAGCTGCTCGGGCTCAACCTGCTGAACGGCTATCTCTCTGGTCCGGTCCCCGGCACGAACGCCAAGATCCGCTACGCGGTATCCGGCCAGGTGCAGAGCCAGTCGGCCCGCGTGCTGAAGTTCGACCAGGACGTGTTCACGGCCAACGCGCCGGTCCTCCAGACGGACGCACTTCCCCCGTCGCAGCGCGACCTGAACGGTGGCTGGCAGGGATACGGCGGCAACCAGAATTCGCAGGTCGTCGGCAAGCTGACGTTCCTGCCGTTCGCCAACACCACGTTCAAGGTGACGGCCGTGCAGGCCGAGCGCGCGACGCGCAATTACGATCGTCGCTTGTACTACAACTACCGTGGCGATCCGCTCAAGCTGGTGAACAACCGCGCGGACTCGCTCAACGTTCTCACGGACGGCGGCAACCGCTTCTCGCAGGACATGATGCAGCCGTCGGTGAGCGACAAGGGTCGCGTGATCATCGGCTCGCTGGAGCAGCGTTTCGGCCGCAGCAACCTGCAGGTGCGTGTCGGTCAGACCACGTTTGAGCGCACCACGTGCCCGTACTTCCTGGGCACCTGCATTCCGGGGCCCTTCTTCCGCCCCAACTTCGACCAGAACTTCCTGAGCCCGTCTCCTGGCGTCGCCGGTGGCGATCGTATTCCGGATGCCGGTATCGTGGACGGTGTGTACGGCGGTGAGAACTTCACCACGCGCACGTTCAAGGCCGATGTGCAGTCGCAGCTGACGGACCACAACAACCTGCAGTTCGGTGCGCAGTTTGTGCAGCACGACCTGAAGTACAAGGACGTCGGTGCGTTCGGCTCGAACTCCGGCATTCAGCCGTTGACGTCGCAGGTGTATCGCGCGAAGCCCATCGAAGCGGCGGGCTACGTGCAGAGCGTCATCGAATACGACTTCATCACCATCAAGTTGGGTGGCCGGTTCGACTACGGTGTGGCGAAGGGGTTGGGCTTCACCGACCCGTTCAACCCGTCCAACAACACCTCGGCGCGTGAAGTGTGTGACGGCGCGACGGTGGGTGGTAAGAAGCTCGTGAACGCGCAGGGCCAGCCGTACGGTGTGGCCGGATGCGCGGCCGGTGCGATCAACAAGAAGACGCAGCGCTCGGTGTTGCTGGACAGCGCCGCCGCCATTGCGCAGCTGGACGACTTCACCGAAGCGAAGGCGCGTACGGCGTTCAGCCCGCGCGTGGCCATCGCCTTCCCGCTGACCGAGAAGTCGCAGGTGTTCTTCAACGCGGGCCGCTACACCATGGTCCCGTTGTACGGCAATGGCTACCGCAACACCGGTATCGGTACGGTGGCGGGCGCCGGCGACAACTACTGCGCCGCGACGGCCACCAAGCCGGGCACCAACGAGTGCGTGCCGAACATCTCGACCAACAATCCGGCGTTCGTCGGTAACCCCGGCCTCCTGCTGGAACAGGCGAAGCAGTATGAAGTGGGCTACCAGACGGAGCTGAACCGCAACTACTCCATCCAGGTGGCGGTGTTCAACCGCTCGGAGACCGGCCTCTCGGGTCTGCGCCCCAGCCGCTCCACGCAGGACATCGGTTCCACGTACGATGGCTCGCTGCCGAGCTACACCGTGCTGGTGAACGGTGACTTCCTGACGTCGCGTGGTATGGAAGTGCAGTTCCGCCGTCGCCTGGCCGATCGCTGGGGCTATGACGTGAACTTCGGCCTGTCGCGTGCGACGACGAACTCGCGTCCGCCCGATCGTGCCAACGAAGTGCAGCGTACGGACGAGTCCAACCGCCAGCAGCTCGTGGAAACGGTGGCCGACATCGACCAGACGTACCGCATGAACACGTCGTTCTTCCTGCAGGTGCGCGAAGATATCCCGTCGCTGCCGATGAACGCCGGTCGTCTGCTGCGGAACTCGCGTGCAACGATCACGTTCAACCGCACGGCTGGTATCCCGTACACGCCGGTGCGCGCGTCCTCGTTCGGTTCAGTCGGCACGTTCGGCAACGCCGCCGACATCAACGCCGGCCGTCAGCCCGCGACGTCGCAGTTTGACCTCCTGCTGGACAAGGGGTTCCGCATCGGGTCGGTGCGCTACTCCGGCTTCCTGCGCGTGGCCAACCTGTTCGACCGCGCCAACTGCGTGCAGGTCTTCGTGAACACGGGCACCTGCGACAACGGTCTGCGTGACTTCAATAATCGCCGCGTCGGTAACACGGGCGATGCGTCCACGTCGACGGCATTCGACCAGCCGGAATACATCGGCGCGCGTCGCAGCCTCGCGACTGGCATCACGGTCAACTTCTAATCATTTCTGGCGGCGCGCCTCCGGTTCATCGCCGGACGCGCGCTGTCGGTAACCCAAGCACCGACAGTTACCTCATGACTTTCGAACAGAAGACCTTTGATGTCACCGCGCGTCCGTCCGGGGGCCCTGCCCCCGCCCGGCGCCTGCGGCATCTCACCGACGCGCTGGTGGCGTTGAGCGGGCTCGCGCTCGCGGTCGCACCGCTGCGTGTTGACGCGCAGCGGACGCAACCCGCCCAGCAAATGACCATCGACAGCGTGATGGCCGACGGTACCGTGAAGGCCGTCGCGATCCCACGCTCGAACCCGTTTAACCTGTTCGCCGCGGAAGATCTTGCGGCCGGCTCGCTGCGTATGAGCGGCGGCTTCCGTACCGGTGTCACCAACCAAGGTGGCCCCGTGTCGGAAAATCAGGGCAACAACTTCACCGGCATGTCGATCATCAACAACGGCGGCAACTACGCCTTCTTCGAAATGGGCCTCGTGGCGGGCGCTCCGCCCAGCGAGTTCCGGAAGATTCGCGCAGTGCATCCGGGCATCAACTCCATGGCGGGGTCGCTCGGCTACACGTCGGAATACTGGCAGGTGCTCGTTCCGCCCCAAATCAAGAAGATCGGCTCGGCCGACGGTCAATTCGGCAAGGCGTTCTCGGGCGCGACGTCCATCTTCAACAGCTCGTGCCGCGACGATCCGCGCTTCTTGGCGCAGGGCTTCTCGCTCATGGCGATGAAGGACTGCCCGGAAACGTGGGGCTCGCAGGGCTTTGCGGCCAAGCTGGTCGTGCCCGACTCGGTGTGGGTGAACACGTTCAACGCGAACAAGGCCAACTTCCGCTGGGATGACTGGCGTTTGGCGCGCACGCGGCTCGATGCGTCGAACTACCTTGGCACGCAGAGCGTCTACGGCTTCATGAGCGACTACTATCGCGAGCAGAAGCTCCGGTACGGCTCGGTGGTGCCCGGCGGCTCCGGCGCGCCGACTGACCCGGGCTATCCGCTTGGGCTTGAGTCGCGTGTCGACAGCTGGCAGTTCGCGGCGCCGGCCACGCGCAACACCCAGTTCTATCAGATTCAGCTGGTGAACAAGTCGGCCGATGTCTACGGCACCGGCATTGACTACGACTCGCTGTACTACGGCCTCGGCCCCGGCTTCCTGTTCAACGGCCAGGTCGTGTCGGTGTACTACGACTTCTCGTCCAACACCATCTTCGCGACGGGCGGCGGTACCAGCGGCCTGTGCTCCACGACGTACCCGAAGCGCTACGCCAACGGCTCGCAGGACGCCTGCCTTGGCAACGGCTTCGCGACGGGCGTGTATGCGATGACGCTGCTCAAGTCGCCGTTGGGCGACATGCGCAACAAGCTGTTCAGCAACCCCAATAGCCCGTACTACAATCCGACCAGCCCGCTGGCGGACGACACCATCACGTTCAACCACGCCAAGCGTAATTCCTTCGGTCAGACGTCGCAGAACATCAACCGCTCCATGCGGTCGGGCTTCGGCATGATGTCGTCCACCGAATTGAATTACATGGATGGTCGTAATCCGTCGGATCTGACGCTGACGAACTTCACGCAGCTGATCGGACCGGAAGATTGGAGCGGCACCTATCCGACGCTCGAGAACACCAAGTTCCCGAAGTTCGTCCCGGGCACCACGACGAACACGCTCACCGGCCAGCCCTTCGGCAAGTGGGATTACAACAACGACGGCATTCAGGACACCATCTCGGTGACCGGTTGCGGCGCGAAGGGGTGCGCGGCGCTGTGGAGCGATACGACGTCGGGCGGCTACTCCACGCGTATGGGCAACATCCTGAACACCGTGTCGGCCGGCCCTTTCAAGCTCAAGGCCAACGACACCACGCAGTTCCTGTGGGCGTACTCGTGGAACACGGATTCCACCACCATCCGTCAGACCATCGAAGGCGTGGTGAACAGCTACATGACCAACTACGAAGGCCCGCAGCCGTTCCCGGTGCCGGCGGTCGTGGCAGGCAAGACGTACTCGCTGGCCTCGGCGGAACTGGTGGACTCCACGCGCTTCGGTATCGCCGACGCGAGCGTGGGCAGCCAGATCACCATCCGGTACCCGACCATCAACCCGGTGGACCCGTACATGGTCCGCTTGGTGAACAAGGTCCGGAATGACTCGATCTCGGGGAACGCGGCGGTCCGCCGTATTCTGCGCCTCAATCCCGGCTTGCTGACGCGTCTGTCGGCGCGCGCCAATGACAACCTGGCGGCGGTGCTGATCTTCAAGTCGTGCGACGGTGGGACCACGTTCACGACCACCAGCGGCAACTCCGGTACGTGCACCGCGGCGCCGACGCGCACCATTGACCTTGGTGTCAACGCGTTTGCGTGGCGTCCGTTCTCGACGGTCAACTACACGGCTGGTGTTCCCGCGGCCGGTAGCGTGTCCGAGTTTGTGATGGCCGGTAAGAACTACTTGTACGCATTCGTCACGCGGTCGCGCGGCTACTCCGACATCCGGATCGTGGATTCGACGTCGGCGGGCTTCGTGTCCACGGACGTGCAGAATACGCTCGGCTTCCCGCTGGATACGATCAACTCCAGCCTGTCGACGGCTGGTCCGTCGGTGATTCAGGTGTATGCGCCGATCACCAACGTGGCCGGACGCTCGTTCGCCCGCGTGGACACCTCCACCATCTCCGGCAACGCGTCGCAGTCGCTGATCTACGGATCGGTGTCCAACGACGTGACCGGTACGACGCGCCTCGTGTACGGCAACCAGTTCATCGTCCGCAAGACGGTGGACACGTTGACCAGCGCGACAACGACGACGGTGAATGTGCGATGGGTCCTGGCTAACGCCTCAGCCTCACCCGCGGGTCCGGCCACGCCCAACTTTGTGGCGCGCGATCAGGCGTTCACGGTGAATCAGAATATTCCGATTCGCTTGGGCGCGACGTTGCTCGCCCCGGGGACGCTGCGCGGCACAACCGGCTCGGCGCGCGTTTATGTCGATACCCTCGCGGCACCGGCCGCGTATCCCGGTTTCGTGTGGGTGACCGGCGATAACAAGCCGATCTTCGCCATGAACGACATGTACGCGACCAACCGTGAGCGCGATCAGCAGGCATCGCCGCTGTACCCCGGTTACACGGTGGTGCCGCGCGATACGGCCAACGCCGCGAACGGCTTCGTGCAGGAACTCACGCCGTTCGGTGTGGTGCGTGACCGGAACTTCGTCCTCCGCGGTGTCAACGACACGCTGTCGGCGCAGGCCCGCACGTTCATTCCGCAGGTGCAGCCCATCATTGGCGCGGGCAACAAGCGCGTGAAGGGTGGCCAGTACACGCTGACGTGGCAGACGGACCCGTGGGGTTCAAAGGCGCCGTTCGCGCTTGATCCGGTGGCCAACTTGCAAGGCAGCGTGAGCGCGTCGCTCGCGGATGCCACGGCGAAGGCCACCACCATTACGGAAACATCCGCCGCGATCGGCACGCTGGTTGGTGCCACCACGGCGCGTCCTCTGAAGCGTGTGCGCGTGCCGTTCACGCTCAGCTTCCGCGACGTGGATGGACGCACCGAAACGGTGAAGCTGGCCATGCTGGCTCGCGCCAGCAACACGCGCCTCTTGGGCTCGGCCAACGACACGGTTCGCGTGACGGTGCCGGACAGCATCTGGCTGCCGGGCGACACGCTCATCGCAATCCAGAAGGTCGAGCGCGATAGCTCGGTCGGTACGGGTGCGGCGCGCTACGTCGTCGTGCAGGCGGATGGCGCCAATGGCTTCCGTCCGATTCCAGTGCTGGCGGCCGATTCCATCGGTATCAACAAGCTGCTCGTGGCGTGCACCGGCGGCGTGACCGGATCGGGCGTGCGCCCGGCCGCTGACGCCGTGACCTGTAACCCGCTCGTCATCAACAGCCGCGGCACGTTGCCGGTGACGGTTGGTAGCGCGTCCGGCGGTTATCTGCCGGTGGCGTCTGGATGGACGCAGTTCTTCGACCTCGCACGTGCCTACGATGCACGGTCGGTCGTCCAGCTGGTCGCGACGCCGTTCACGACGAAGGCGACGGTCAACGCGAAGGATCTGGCGCGGGTGTCTGTAGTGCCCAACCCGTACATCGCACGCTCCGATGTCGACCAGCTTTCTGGGCGTAACGCGACCTCCCGCATCTTCTTCACCGGTGTGCCGGAAGAAGGCGTACTGCGGATCTACTCGGTCTCCGGGCAGTTCCTGCAGGAGTTGTCGTGGAAGAAGAGCGACCTCACCTATCAGGGGAACAATGCCCCGACCGGTGATTTGCCCTTCAATCTCCGCACACGTGAAGGGTTGGACATGTCGTCTGGTCTCTATCTCTACGTACTTACCGCGACTGGCTCGAGTGGGAATGGCCAGATTCAGCGCGGCAAGTTCGTGATCATCCGTTAACGGAGCGGCGATGAACATTCTTCGCAAAATCGGCGCCTTCGGCGCTGCCACCGTCCTGCTGAGCGCGAACGTCCGCGCTCAGGGGCCGGGGGGAATTCTCCCTACGCCGCAGGACACCCCGAATCGTCAGGGCACGCGCGGCGCGAACTTCCTGCACATCGGCATTGGCGCCCGCGGCGGCGCCATGGCTGGTGCCGTCGGCAGCTCCGTCTCCGGCCCCACGGGCTGGTTCTGGAACCCTGCCGGCGCGGCCACGACGGAATCGTTCGCCATGGCGGCTGGACGTCAGAAGCTGTACGACGAGCTCGGAGTCGAGCAGACGTACGCGGCTGGCTCCATCCCGCTCTTGGGCGGCGTCGTTGGCTTGCACCTGAATACGCTTGGCTCGGGGCCGATCAAGCGCACCACCGAACTCAACCCGTTCGGTGAGCGTCTGGGCGGCAACGCGTTCGAGTGGACGTCGACGGTCGTGGGCCTTGGCTACGCCAAGCGCCTCACCGATCGCCTCTCCATCGGCGGCCAGGTGAAGTACATCTCCGAAGGCATTCCGGATGCGAGCACGCACTGGACGGCGTTCGATATCGGCACGCAGTTCAACACCGGCCTCTATGGGCTGGTGCTGGCTGGCGCCATTCAGAACGTGGGCGGCACGGCACGTGCGAACGGACCGCTCATCCAGCGCCTGATCACCACGACCGACGGATCGCAGTTGTCCGAGTCGCGCCGTGTGCAGTTCTTCACGAACAACACCGAGTTGCCGGTCGAATTCCGCCTTTCGCTTGGCGCGGATCTGCTCGGCAGTGCGAACTCGCTGATGGGTGGCGCCGGCGGGAAGAACACGCTCTCCGCCGAGCTGTCCGTGACGGACGCGACGGACTACAGCACGCAGTACGGTGTCGGTCTGGAGTACGGCTACCGCAACATGCTGTTCGTGCGCGGTGGCAAGCGCATGTACAACGACGGCCGCGATGTCGGCGGTGTCGGTCAGGTGGGCATGGCCGGCGGGTTTGGCCTGCGTCTGCCGGTGTTCGGTCGCAGCGTGCGCTTTGACTACTCGTACGAAGGCGCCGGTGCGCTCCAGAACATTCAGATCTTCTCCTTCGAGGTGGGCAAATGAGCCGCGTCCTTCGCGCCTTGGGCCTGCTGGCGGTGACGGCGAGTGCGCTGTCGGCGCAGGTGCAGGTCAAGCAGTTCTCGGTGGTCACGCGCTTGGGCGCTGTGACCCCCGAGCGGGCGTCCAGCCTGAACACCGGCGCGCTCATCGGCCTCGATACGGAGTACGCGCTGAGCAAGTACTTCGGTATCGGCACCAGCGTGGACGTCATGCGCACCAACACGCACCGTGAAGACTTCCTCACCCGCTTGCGCTATGGCAATGCGGGGCAGGGCGGTGGTGACTCGGTGTACTACCAGTATGTGGGCCAGGCCATCAACACCATCAACATTGGTGCCTTCGGCCTCGCGCGCATTCCCAGCAAGACGCTCAGCCCGTTCGTGATGGCCGGTGTCGGTACGTACACCATGATCGCGAACGCCCAGGTGAACGGCAAAGCGACGCGTAAGAACGAAATCTCGTACACGTTCGGCGCGGGCTTCTGGTACAAGCTGGGAGACAAGGTGGGTGTGCAGATCGACGCCCGTGCGCTGCAGTTCCAGAAGTATCAGCGCGATTTCCTCAATCCCGCAGCCGGACGTCCTGAGCTGATCACGCCGTTCCCTGAAGATTTCCCCGTCGCGCCCGCGGCGAAGAACACGGCGCTGAACACCACGATCACCCTGGGATTCCGCTACATCCCCGGTGGCGTTTCGGGGGGTAACTAACCGATGGCATCCATGCGTCTCTATCTCATCGGTGCGCTCAGCGCCGCGCTCGTCGCCTCGGCGGCGTGCGAAGACAACCGTTCCACCACGCTCGAGCCGGTGGGCAACCTCGGCTTCGGGACGAACTTCGCGAAGACGTCGTCCAACCTGCCGCGTGGCACGGTGACATTTCCGGCGGCGGTCGTTGCGTCGGCCACGCCGAATCGCGACTCGGTCATCGTCACGCTCGCTGGACTCGATTCACTCACCACCGGGACGTACACCCTGTGGTTGGCGAACGATTCCGCGACGAAGTTCGTGCGCGTGTCGACGATGAACCTCACGATCACCCGCGTCGACTCGACCCTGAATGCGGCCGGCGATCCGGTGTTCACTTCGACCGTCACGCCGCGTCTCGGCGTATCGGGATTCAAGACGGGCGGGTCGAACCTGACCTTCCGTGTGGCGACGGCCCGTGACGCCGCAACCGACATGGCGGCGACGGACTCGCTGACCATCGCGCTGCTGAGCGTCGAAACCGCTGCGACCCCTGGCACGTCGCCGGGCGAAGTACGGCCCCTCTGGGCGCGCCGGAGCCAGGCCACGTCCAACGTCGCCGGTCTGCGCTTCGGTGCCTTCGCACGAGGCATTCCGGCCGCCGCCGGCACGCCGTTGGCCAACCAAGAGTACGTGGTGGCCAGCAGCAGCACGGCGGGTGTCGCGACGATGACGATCACGCCGCGCGGTCGGGTTGAAGTGCGCGGAAAGATCATGATCGCGAACGATTCCAACTACTTCCGCCCGCCCGTTGGTTACTACTACAACGCGTACGCGGTGAAGCTGGATACGACCGGTCGCTTCAATGACACGCTCTACATCGGTCGCCGTACGTCGCCGTATCCGTCGCGCATCTCGCTGTTTGATGCCGACAAGACCAACCCGGCGCCGGACGTGGTGTTCGATACACCGCGTGTGATCTTCGCCATGGCCACGCGCGTCTCCACGGACACGCTGCCCAAGGCCAACAGCACGCCGGCGTGGTTCAACTTCGGCTTCGTCCGCGTCAACCTGCAGTCCAAGTACTCGCAGGAAGGCCGCATGGGACCGAACACAGTGCTCGAAGCGACGCTGCCGAAGTCGGTGCGCGGGCGCTAGTTCTCCGGCACGTGCAGCAAACGAACCGCCCGTCCGGAGCTACTCCGGACGGGCGGTTTCTTTCTGTGCGTCCTTTGGCGAACGGAGGCCGCGGAGGGTGCGGACGGGCGCGGACTGCCGCGCTCCTGATGACGGTACCGAGTGCGCCGCACGCTCAGACAACGGGCCGAACTCGGAGATTCGCGCGAGTGCACGCCGCACGCTGGACACCATCCGCGCCCGTCCGCGCCGTCCGCGGCCCAAGACTACGGCGTAACGCGCACCACGCTCTGCCGGTTACGGTCGCCGACCCACAGCACGCCGTTGCCGGCACGCACGGTGGTCGCGAACTGCAGTTGGCGCGAGGATCCGATCACGCGCGCTACCGGTGTGAGTGAGAGCTGGAACAGGCCATCCACGCCGCCCGCGACAAAGAGCGATTCGCCGAGGAACGCCAGATCGTACGCGAAGCGCGGCTCCTGCGTGACCCGCACCGGCGCGGGCGATGAGGACAGAGACTCGCGTGCCCATGCGATCACCCCTTCGTCGCCAAGTGCAGCGGCAACCCACCCGGCACTGACCGCGATCGCCCGTGCGGCCGCGGGGAGAGGCATCGAGACGGAAGACGTGGCCAGCTTACCCTCGCGGCCAGTCATCTGCACCACCTGCGAATCGGTGGCGACCCACCAAGAGCCTGCGGTGGCGTCGTAGGCAATCGCCGACACCGGCCGCGGCAGATCCATGCTATCGGTGCGCGCGGTCTCGCCGGTGCCTGTGCGGAGACGGACGCGCCGACCGCTGGCGCTCAGGATGGCATCGGGTGATACCGCGAGCGCATCCACCGCACCATCCGCGAGCCGCGACGCGGGGCCGGTCAGGAGCCCCGCTTCCCACAGCGCGGAGCCGGTACCCAAGAGCAGCGTGCCACGCGACGGCATGATGGCGATTTGACGCATGGCACTCAGGCCACTGGCGCGACGACGCAGCGCTTTCGGGGAGGCGGTGGCCGAGAGCAGTTGAGCACCACTATCACTGACCACCGCAATCAGCGTGTCGCGCACATCGATAAACGTCGGCGAGGACAGCACCCCCACCTCGGCGAATCCAAACGCAATCGCCGAACCGGCGCGCGGCGCAAAGGCGCGGCGCTGCGCGTCGAGTTCGCGCCCCACGAACATCCCCGCGAGTCCGCCGCTGGTGACGAGGAACGGCAGCGCACAATTAATCGGTTGGCAGCCGTTCGAGCGCGTACCCTTCTCACTGAGGAAGTAGTAGCCAGTGGCCAGCACGCTCCCGGTGAGCGCGCCGAAGATACTCGTGCGCAGCATGCGCGCCGAGGGGCGCGCGACGGTGATGGGCGCAGCGCCTCCTGGCGAGGACTGTGCTGCTGCACGCGCGGGTGCCGTCGATGAGAGCAGCAGCATCGTCAGCGTGGCGGCCGTGGCACGCGCGCTCGTGCTGCGTAACGCGCCGCGTAACGCGCCGCGTAACGCGCCGCGTAACGTGCCGCGTAGCGCGCCGCGAAACGTGCAGGGCATCGCGCGATGTGCCCTGACGGCGGAGCGAGGCACTGAAGACGACGTCGCTGCTGCGCTCGCATGAAGAACGGGAAACATCATGGCTCTTTCCGAAGATGAAACTGCCGATGCGTGCGTGAGACGTTCTGCGAGGTGCGGTCGGTGACCACGAGATCGATGCGATAGCGACCAGCGGGCGCGCTGCCCAGGCCGAGCGTGATCAGCTCCGGAACGCGGT
>CALQGY020000109.1 GCA_943330235.2 Candidatus Kuenenia stuttgartensis | reverse complement strand
GCAGGACCGCCGGACGTTTCGGCGGGTAGCAGGTTTTTAGGTGCTTGCGGGAGTAGCTCAGTTGGTAGAGCGCTAGCCTTCCAAGCTTGATGTCGCGGGTTCGAGTCCCGTCTCCCGCTCTTTGTGGTTGCTGGTGAAGGTCGCTCACATAGCTCAGTTGGCAGAGCACATCCTTGGTAAGGATGAGGTCACCGGTTCGATCCCGGTTGTGAGCTCTTCGTAGGTGCATGGGTCGGTGCATTGGTAGGGGCAACGGGTGGTCGACGCACAGCGTCGGCCACCCGTTTTGCGTTGGGATGTGGCTGGTGTGTCGGGGTGTCTTCGGGCGCGGTCGGGCTCGTGACGCTGGCTAACTCCCCACCGGCGCGTGGCTTGCATCCCCCCGCCATCTCAACTACGTTCCAAGGCTCACCCCACTGCGCTGCATGTCGCGGTGGCCGGTGCCACACCCTCCGCAGTTCCTCGAAGCCCGCTGGCAACGCAAGCGAGGCGGGTTGGGAGCGTCCGGAGGTGTTGGGCGTTCGGTCACCATGATGTAGAGCACAGCCGAGGATCCCGACTCTGGGATGCTCGTGCGGGGAGACACCCCGTCCGGGGTGGTCCTCTTCGGGGGACGCTTGACGATGGTGCGCGCTTTGCGAACGCGAGCTGCGCCCGCGTCGGGCGATTACAGATGACAGTGCTGTCGCACGGGGACCAGAAACATGGCGCGCGAGAAAATCATCCTCGGGTGCACCGAGTGTAAGAACCGCAACTACTTCGTGATGAAGAACAAGCGTCTGCATCCGGAGCGGGTCGAGTGGAAGAAGTACTGCCCGCGTTGCGATTCCCATAAGCTCCACAAGGAAACGAAGTAATCATGACCGCGCCGGTGGAAGTAGCCCGTCCAGGGCTCGGCACGCGGTTGGTCACGTTCTATCACGACGTGGTCGCCGAAATGAAGAAGGTGACCTGGCCCGATCGCGCGCAGCTGCAGCAAGCGACGATCCAGATCATCGTGTTCGTGCTGATTCTGGGTGCGGTGATCGCGCTGCTTGACGTCGCACTGCAAGCGCTGTTGGTGCGCTTGCCGTCGGCGTTGCTCAGCCGCTGAGCCCGCACGCGTCGATGCTCGAACACCGGTGGTACACGATCCAGACAACCTCTGGGCATGAGAACAAGGTGCAGCGCATGATCCAGCGGAAGATCGACATGGATTCGGCCACACCTGAGGATCGCCTGATTCGTCAGGCCCTCGTGCCCACGCAGGAAGTCGTGGAAATCAAGAACGGCAAGAAGGTCACCGTCGAACGGAAGATCTTCCCGGGATACGTGCTCGTGGACATGGTGGCCAGTCAGGACACCCTGCACGAGATCAACGCCATCCAAGGGGTGATCAAGTTCGTGGGCAAGGAGAAGGAGCCCACCCCGCTGCGCGACGACGAAGTCCGTCGGTTGCTCGGTCAGGCGGATACCACAGATGACGCACCGGCCCGTGAGGAGATTCCATTCCTCATCGGCCAGCCGGTGGCCATTACGGAAGGTCCGTTCGCGGACTTCAACGGAACGGTCGAGGAAGTGCTGCCGGACAAGGGGAAAGTGCGCGTCTCGGTCAGCCTGTTTGGTCGGCCCACCAGCGTCGAGCTCGACTACCTGCAGTTGCGCGGCTACTGAGTCTTGGCAGGACGTCGCGCACCACAGCGACGCTAAAGATGCCGTGGAAGCACGACCGTTGGCGGATCGTCCGCTGGCGGAACTTGCGATGAGGATCACGCATGGCAAAGAAGGTTACTGGTTTCGTCAAGCTGCAGATTCCAAGCGGCAAGGCGAACCCGGCACCTCCCGTGGGTACGGCTCTCGGCCCCCAGGGTATCAATATCATGGCCTTCTGCAAAGAGTTTAACGCTCGGACGCAGGGTGGTGATATGATCATCCCGGTCGAAGTCACGATCTACGGTGATAAGTCGTTCACGTTCATCCTGAAGACTCCGCCGGCGGCGGAGCTCATCAAGAAGGAACTGGGCGTCGAAAAGGGGTCGGGTCAGCCGAACAAGGTGAAGGTCGGCAGCATCACACGGGCGCAGCTCCAGAAGATCGCGGAAATCAAGATGCCCGATCTCAACTGTGACTCGGCCGAAAGCGCCATCGCGATGATCGCGGGTGCCGCGCGTTCGATGGGCATCACGGTGAAGGATTGATCATGCATCGTCACGGCAAGAAGTATCGCGGCGCGAGTGAGCGTCGCCAGATCGGGACCCCGTACGAGGCGAAGAAGGCGATCGACATCGTCAAGAGCATGGCGTTCGCGAAGTTCGACGAGACCGTCGAAGTCGCGATCCGGCTCGGTGTCGACCCGCGTCACGCGGATCAGGTGGTGCGTGGCACCGTCGTATTGCCAGCCGGTACGGGCAAGACGATGCGCGTGCTCGTCATCGCGGTGGGCCCGAAGGCGCAGGAAGCGACGGACGCCGGTGCAGACTTTGTCGGCACCGAGTACCTCGCCAAGATCAAGGAAGGCTGGCTCGACTTCGACGTGCTCATTGCAACGCCCGACCAGATGGGACAACTCGGCCAGCTCGGCCGCGTGCTCGGTCCGCGTGGCTTGATGCCGAATCCGAAGGCGGGAACGGTCACGTTCGACGTGACGAAGGCCGTCAAAGAGTCCAAGGGTGGAAAGATCGAGTTTCGCGTCGACAAGGGCGGGAATGTGCACGCCCCCATCGGCAAGATCTCGTTCACGCCTGAGCAGCTCCAGACGAACTTCTCCGCCTTGATGGATACCATTATGCGCGCCAAGCCGTCCGCGGCGAAGGGCGTGTATATCCGCAACGTCGCGCTGTCCAGCTCCATGGGCCCCGGCGTCACCGTCGACACCACGCCGTACCGGTAAGAGGCGACGCGACCATGAAGACCAAGCCGAAGGCTAAGAAGAGTGACAAGCAGGTCCTAGTCGATAGTCTGAGCGCGAAGCTCGGCGCGGCCCAGGCCCTGTACTACACCGACTTCACGGGGCTGAACGTGAAGCGCATGACGGATCTCCGCCGCCGCCTGAAAAAGGTTGGCGTCGAGTACGTCGTGATCAAGAACACGCTGGCTCTCCGCGCCATCAACGAGAGCGGGCTGGTGTCTCAGCGTCTGAAGGGCCCGACGGGAGTCGTGGTGGCGAAGGATGCCATCACTGCGGCCAAGGTCCTCTCCGACTTTGCGAAGGAGAACGACCAGAAGCCGTCGGTGAAGGGCGGGATTTACGAGGGCAATGCGGTGGACGAGGCGATGGTCAAGAAGTTGGCCTCACTCCCCACACGCGACGAAGCGCTCTCGATCTTCGCCGGATACCTCAACAGCATCCCGATGATGTTCGCTCTCGCGCTCGACGCCCGAAAGGCGCAGCTCGAAGAGTCTAACTGAGTTCCCCAGGCGTTCGCCTGATCACACGCCCCAGGCTCCCTGGGGGAGACATACGGAGAGTACCATCATGGCTAGCACTACCCTGAGCAAGGACGAGATCCTCGACGCGATCGGCGCGATGAGCGTCATCGATCTCTCGGAGCTCATCGAAGCGTTCAAGACGAAGTTCAACGTCACCATCGCCGCCGTTGCGGCGGGCGGCGGCGGCGCGGCTGCCCCGGCGGCCGCTGTTGAAGAGCAGACCGAGTTCACGGTTGTCATCAAGGAAGCCGGCAGCCAGAAGATTCAGGTCATTAAGGTCGTTCGTGAAATCACGGGCCTCGGCTTGAAGGAAGCCAAGGATCTCGTGGACGGCGCCCCGAAGAGCGTGAAGGAAAACGTCTCCAAGGACGAAGCCGCGACGCTCAAGGCCAAGCTGGAAGGCGTAGGCGCTGTCGTCGAAGTGAAGTAAGGCATACGGCCGTTCGCCGTAGCCTCGCAGTCTCGTCGTTACATCGCTTCGCCCCGGGGAAGCCGGCCGTGTTCTACACGGCCGGTTTCGTCGGGGACGAAGTGCTTTGCGCCTCTGTTCTCATGAGTGTCGGCGCACCCCGCACGCGGTAACAAGGATATGATGAACCAGATCTCGTTTGCGAAGCTCGAGACGGGCATGGATATGCCCCATCTCCTCGACATCCAGACGCGCGCTTTCGAGTCGCTGCTGCAATTGGATGCCGCGCAACAGGAGCGCGAAGACGTCGGCCTTGAACGAGTCTTCAAGGACCTGTTCCCTATCACGGACGTCCACGAGAATTTCTCGCTGGAGTTCGTCCGCTACAGCCTGGGAGAACCCAAGTACACCGTCGCCGAGTGCATCGAGCGCGACATGACGTACTCGGCGCCGCTCAAGGCCACGCTGCAACTGGTCATCTTCGAGGATACCGGCGACGGCAAACGTCCCCGCAACATCATCGAAAAGGAAGTCTATCTCGGCGAGCTGCCCCTGCTCACCGAGCTCGGCACGTTCGTCATCAATGGCGCCGAACGCGTCATTGTCTCCCAGCTGCACCGGTCGCCCGGTGTGGTCTTTGAGGAGTCGACGCACCCCAACGGACAGCGCCTGCTGTCGTCCCGGATCATTCCGTTCCGCGGATCGTGGGTCGAGTTCACCGTGGACATCCACGATGTGATCTACGTCCACATCGACAAGAAAAAGAAGTTCCCGGCCACGGCGCTCCTGCGCGCGTTCGGCTACGGCGAGAACCGCGATATCCTGCGCCTGTTCTTCGCCGAGCGCGAACTCGACCTCACCATGAAGCGCGAAACGCGCAACGAACAGCGTGAAATCCTCGGCGCGATTATCGCCGAAGACATCACGCTCGAAGGTGAAGTCACCGCCAACGATGCGCCGAAGCCTAAAACCAAAAAGGCCAAGGCCGAGCGGGAGCGCGCCGAAGCGGCGCTGCTCGTCCGCGAAGGCGACGAGCTGACGGACGAGGTGCTCAACCGCCTCGTGCGCCAGGGCATTGATAAGGTCAAGGTGTTCGCCTCCTACACGCAGATCGATCTGCGCGACGAGCAGGACGCTATCGAACGTGGCGAACGTGATGTGCGCCGGATGCTGGCGCGCGACGTCGTCGATATTGAAACGGGTGAAGAAGTCGTCGAGAAGGGCACCATCCTGACCGACGCCGTCATCAAGCAGATCCGCAAGGCCGACATCACCAAGGTCCACGTGTTCGTGGCCTCCGGTCGTGCCGAGTCCACGCTGATCAAGAACACGCTGGCGAAGGATCCGACCAAGCACGAGGAAGAGGCGCTCAAGCAGATCTATGCGCTCCTCCGTCCGGGCGATGCGCCCAACCGCGAGACGGCCAAGCAGGCGCTCGAGCGTCTGTTCTTCAGCCCCAAGCGCTACGACCTCGGTCGCGTCGGTCGCTACAAGATCAACCAGCGTCTGCGCCTCAACACGCCGATGTCGACCACGGTCCTCACGAAGGAAGACTTCGTCGAGATCATGCGACAGCTCGTCGAGTTGCATGAAGGCCGCGGCGATGTGGATGACATCGATCAGCTGGGTAACCGTCGTATCCGCTCGGTCGGCGAATTGATCGCGAACCAGTTCTCCGTTGGCTTGTCGCGCATGGCGCGTCTCGTCAAGGAGCGCATGTCGATCAACACCGATCCCGAGAAGATCTCGCTCGATGATCTCGTCAACGCCCGCACGGTCTCGGCCGTGATCCAGGCGTTCTTCGGGTCCTCGCAGCTCTCGCAGTTCATGGACCAGACCAACCCGCTCGGCGAGCTGACGCACAAGCGTCGTCTGTCGGCGCTCGGACCTGGTGGTTTGACGCGTGAGCGCGCCGGCTTCGAAGTGCGAGACGTGCACTACTCGCAGTACGGCCGCATGTGCCCCATTGAGACGCCGGAAGGTCCGAACATCGGCCTGATCACGTCGCTCGCCTGCTTTGCCCGCGTGAACGATCTCGGCTTCATCGAGACGCCGTATCGCGTGGTCAAGGACGGCCATGTGACGGGCGAACTCGTGTGGCTCGATGCCAACCGTGAAGAAGACGCCATCATCGCGCAGGCCAACTCGAAGCTCAACCCGGACGGCTCGTTCGTGGAAGACCTCGTGTTGACGCGGAAGCGCGGTGACTTGCCGCTCGAGCCGCCGTCGAACATCGACTACATGGACGTGGCGCCCGAACAGCTCGTGTCCATCGCCGCGGCGCTGATTCCGTTCCTCGAACATGACGACGCCAACCGCGCGCTCATGGGCTCGAACATGCAGCGTCAGGCTGTCCCGTTGCTCAACCCGCGCACGCCGCTGGTGGGCACCGGACTCGAGGCCACGGTGGCCGTGGACTCCGGCGCCGTGATCATCGCGCGTCGCCCGGGCATCGTGACCAGCGTGACGGCCGACGAGATCATCGTCGACGCCGGCCTGCTCGGCACGCCGGTTGAAGGCGACCGGCCGCTCGCGCGTCTCGGACAGCTCGACCGGTACAAGCTCAAGAAATACTGGCGCACCAACCAGGACACCGCGATCAACCAGCGCCCGCTGGTTCGTATGGGCCAGAAGGTGGCCAAGGGTGAAGTCCTGGCCGACGGTGCCGCGACGGAAATGGGCCAGCTCGCGCTAGGCGCGAACGTCACCGTGGCGTTCATGCCGTGGTACGGCCACAACTTCGAAGATGCCATCGTGCTCTCCGAGCGCCTGGTGAAGTTCGACGTCTTCTCGTCGATTCACATCCAGGAACTCGAACTGCACGTGCGCGACACGAAGCGCGGGCAGGAAGAAATCACGCGCGAAATTCCCAACGTCGCCGAAGAGTCGCTGGTCGACCTCGACGAGCGCGGTATCGTGCGCATCGGTGCGCAGGTGAAGCCGGGCGATATCCTGGTCGGCAAGATTACGCCGAAGGGTGAGACCGAGCTGTCGCCGGAAGAAAAGCTCCTCACGGCCATCTTCGGCGAAAAGGCCAAGGACGTGAAGGACTCGTCGCTGAAGGTGCCGCCCGGAATGGAAGGCGTCGTCATCGACGTGAAGATCTTCTCGCGCGTCGAAGATCAGGTGGTCGAAAAGGATCGCGGTGAGCGCATCGGTGAAGTCCGCCGGCTCGAGGGCGAGGAGAAGATCCGCGTCAACGAAGTGCGCGACATCGAACTGGCGGCGCTGCTGGAAGGCGAAGTCGTGGCGCTGGCGCTTCGGGCCGGTACGGTCGAAGAGGCCATTGCGGCCGGGACCACGCTGACCCGTGAGATTCTCTCCGGGCTCCGCTTTGCCACGCTCGATCTCAAGACGTTCCGCGTCGAAAGCAAGAAGGCCAACGATCGCGTTCGCGACATCATCGATGCCGGCAACGAAGAGAAGGCGCGCATCGAAGAGCGTGCGGAAGATCGCATCGATCGCATTCTGCAGCCCGACGAGTTGCCGCCGGGCGTGATCCAGTTGGTGAAGGTGTATCTGGCCGAGAAGCGAAAGATCTCGGTTGGTGACAAGATGGCCGGCCGTCACGGCAACAAGGGTATCGTGGCGCGTATCGTCCCCGAGGAAGACTTGCCATTCCTTCCGAATGGACGTCCCGTGGACATCGTGCTCAACCCGCTGGGCGTGCCGTCGCGTATGAACGTTGGACAGATTCTCGAAACCCACCTCGGGTGGGCCGCGAAGCTGCTCAACTTCTATGCGAAGACGCCGGTATTCGAAGGCGCGAACGAGCGCGAAATCGGCCTGCTGATGAAGCTCGCCGGTCTCCGTTGGGCCCGCGAAACGCTGGCGCTGGGCGAGGGATCGTCCGATGCCACGCCGCAGGATGTGCGCCATCTGTTGTCCGACATCAAGCCCGACCGCCGCTTGCCGGACAAGGTCGAGCTCCTGCACGACGCGAACCTGAACGATTTGGGTAGCAAGGGGATGTCGCCGGAAACGAAGAACCTGTACGCGCGCGTGCGCGACTTCCTGATTCAGTCGGCGCGCACGGTGGCGGAGCGCGAGATCGCATCAGTGAAGGCCGTACTGGGGATGCACGAGTCGGGCGAGACCGAATTGCCGGGTGATCGCACGGCGGGTATCGAGGCGCTGCAGGCGCAGGCGGCCATGAGCCCGGCGGAAACGCTGGTGCGCATTGGACAGCCGGCACTGGCCAACATGCTGGGTGCCAAGAGCGACATCGATGTCGAAGCGGCCAGCAACGAGATCATTCGTCTGGCAGGGCTCACGCCGTCGGGTAAGGTGCAACTGCGCGACGGTCGGACGGGCGAGACGTTCCACGCCCCAGTGACCGTGGGCGAGGTGTACGTCCTGAAGCTCTCGCACTTGGTCGACGACAAGATTCACGCGCGTTCCATCGGACCGTACTCGTTGGTCACGCAGCAGCCGCTCGCCGGTAAGGCGCAGTTCGGCGGCCAGCGCTTCGGTGAAATGGAAGTGTGGGCGCTGGAGGCGTATGGCGCCGCGCACACGCTGCAGGAAATCCTGACGGTGAAGTCCGACGACGTGAACGGCCGTAGCCGCGTCTACGAGGCCATCGTGAAGGGCCAGAACTTGCCGGAACCGGGTATCCCGGAGTCGTTCAACGTGCTCGTGAAGGAATTGCAGGCGCTCGGCATCAAGGTCACGCTCGGATCCACGGACGGAAACGGCGTCGACATTCTTGATGGCGGCGGAAACGACAACGGCGGCGGGGAATAACCATGATCGATTTTCGCAGCTCGCGAGAAGCGCGCGCGTCAGCGTTCGACTACATGTCCGTGCGCATCGCCTCTCCGGAGGAGATCCGCGGACCGAAAGACCCGAAGGAGCGCGAACGGCTCGAAATGGCCGGCCTGCGCACCTGGTGGTCGTGGGGCGAAGTCACCAAGCCCGAAACCATTAATTACCGCTCGTTCAAGCCGGAAAAGGACGGGTTGTTCTGCGAGCGCATCTTTGGTCCCGTCAAGGACTGGGAATGCCATTGCGGCAAGTACAAGCGCATTCGCTATCGCGGCGTCATCTGCGACCGCTGCGGCGTTGAAGTCACGCTGAGCAAGGTGCGGCGCGAGCGCATGGGCCATATCGAATTGGCCGTGCCGGTCGCGCACATCTGGTTCTTCAAGACCCTGCCCAGCCCCATGGGCAATCTCCTCGACGTCACGCTGCGTGATCTCGAGAAGGTCATTTACTACAGCAACTACATCGTCATTGATCCGGGTTCGCAGGACTGCCGCGAACGCCAGCTCCTCGATGAAGACGAATATCTCGACCTGCGCCAGCGTGCGAAGGCCGAGGGCGACACGGCGTTCCAGTGCGATATCGGCGCGCCGGCCGTGCGCGAGCTGCTCAAGCGGCTCGACGTGGACAAGGTCGCCGAAGAACTGCGTTCCTCGGTCGTGGGCGAGACGTCGCAGCATCGCAAGAAGCAGATGCTCAAGCGTCTCAAGATCGTCGATGCATTCCGCACCAGCGGCGAGGGCGGCGAAATCCGCAACCGTCCGGAGTGGATGATCCTCGACGTGATCCCCGTGATCCCGCCGGATCTGCGTCCGCTTGTGCCGCTCGATGGCGGCCGTTTCGCGACGTCCGATCTGAACGACCTGTATCGCCGCGTCATCAATCGCAACAACCGCCTGCAGAAGCTCATCTCGCACCGCGCGCCGGAAGTCATCCTGCGCAACGAGAAGCGCATGCTGCAGGAAGCGGTGGACGCGTTGTTCGACAACGGTCGCCGCTCCAAGGCCATTCGTGGCCGTGGCAAGCGCCCGCTCAAGTCGCTGTCCGACATGCTCAAGGGCAAGCAGGGCCGGTTCCGTCAGAACCTGCTCGGCAAGCGCGTGGACTACTCGGGCCGTTCGGTCATCGTCGTGGGTCCGGAGCTCAAGCTGCACCAGTGCGGCCTGCCCAAGATGATGGCGCTTGAACTCTTCAAGCCGTTCATCATTCACAAGCTCGTCGAGAGCGGTGAAGCAGAGACGGTGAAGCGCGCCAAGAAGATCGTGGAGCGCGAGAACGCGATGGTCTATGAGGTGCTGGAAGGCATCATCAAGGACCACCCCGTGCTGCTCAACCGCGCGCCGACGCTCCACCGTCTGGGCATCCAGGCGTTCGAGCCCGTGCTCGTGGAAGGCAAGGCCATTCGTATTCACCCGCTCGTCTGCGCGGCGTTCAACGCCGACTTCGACGGTGACCAGATGGCCGTGCACGTTCCGCTCTCGTTCGAAGCACAGATCGAAGCGCGCGTGCTCATGCTGTCGTCCAACAACATTCTGAAGCCGTCAGACGGACGCCCGGTGGCGGAGCCCAGCCAGGACATCGTGCTTGGCTGCTACGTCGCCACGAAGGCCCCGATGGGCTTTGACGTGTTCCTGAAGGACGAAGCGAAGGCGCGCACCCTGCCGGCGTTCACCGATTCGGCCGAAGTGGATCTGGCCATCGCGAACGGTCGTGCCGGGTTCCAGAGCGCCATTCGCTGGCTCGACCGCCGCGGCGACAAGCCGACGTGGGTGATTACCACCACGGGTCGCGTGCTGTTCGACATGATCGTGCCGCAGGGGCTGCCGTTCCTCAATAAGGACATGAAGAAGAAGGCGCTCGGCGAACTGGTCTTCCAGAGCTACCGCAACTGCGGCCTCGCGGAAACCGTGGCGCTGCTCGATCGCCTGAAGGAGTTCGGCTTCCGCAACGCGACGCGCGGTGGTGTCTCCATCGGCATCGAAGACCTGCACATTCCGAAGGAAAAGGCGACGCTGCTGCAGGAAGCCTCCGAGCGTGTGGACCGCTTCCAGCGTGCCTACGCGACGGGCAACATCACCAACGGCGAGCGCTACAACAAAGTCATCGACACGTGGACGCACGCCAACACGGACGTCGCGGACGCCATGGTCAAGACCATGCGCGAGTCGCAGGGCGGCTTTAACCCCGTCTTCATGATGTTCGATTCCGGCTCACGTGGTTCGCGTGACCAGATCCGTCAGCTGGCGGGCATGCGCGGCCTCATGGCCAAGCCGCAGAAGAAGCTCACCGGTGGTATCGGCGAAATCATTGAAAACCCGATCAAGTCCAACTTCCGTGAAGGCTTGTCGGTGCTCGAGTACTTCTCGTCGACGCACGGCGCCCGTAAGGGTCTGGCGGATACGGCCCTCAAGACGGCCGACGCCGGGTACCTGACGCGTCGTCTCGTGGACGTGGCGCAGGACATGACGATCGCTGAAGAGGATTGCGGGACCATCCTCGGCCTCGACACGTCGGCGCTGAAGGAAGGGGAAGACGTGATCGAGCCGTTGGCCGAGCGTCTCGTCGGTAACGTGGCGGCCGAGGACATCCTCGATCCCATGGAACGCGACGAAGCGGGTCGTCCGGTGATGTTGGCGGAAGCCGGCACGCTCATCTCGGAAGAGACGGCGCAGATGATTGAAGACGCGGGCATCGAGACGGTGAAGATCCGTTCCGTGCTCACGTGTGAAGCCAAGCGCGGCCTCTGCCGCATGTGCTACGGCCGCAACTTGGCCACCATGCAGATGGTCGATCTGGGCGAGGCCGTCGGTATCATCGCGGCGCAGTCCATCGGCGAGCCGGGTACGCAGCTGACGCTCCGCACGTTCCACGTTGGTGGTACGGCCTCCCGTATTGCCGAACAGACCGTGAAGCGCGTGAAGTACGAGGGTGAGGTGGTGGAGTACGGTGATCGTCTCGTCTACGTCATCAACAAGGACGGGGACAGCATCGTGACGTCGTACGAAGGTGACGTCATGATTAAGTCGGCGAAGGACGGCCACGTGCTCGCACGTGTGCAGGTGCCGCTCGGCGCGACGATGCTCGTGTCGAACGGCGGCAAGCTGGTGCGCGATGAGGATCGTCGCGATCCGCGCCTGTTCTCGTGGGACCCGTACACCAACCCCATCATCGCCGATGTCGAGGGCACGATTCGGTTCGTGGATCTCGTCGAAGACGAATCGTTGTCGGAAGAGCTCGACGAACTGACCGGTCTGCGTCAGCGCGTCGTGATCGAAGACCGCGAGAAGAAGCTGCATCCGCACATCGAGATCTGGCAGAACAAGGGCGGCAAGGAGAAGCGCGTGCGCGACTTCATCCTCCCGGTGGGCGCCATCATCACGATCGAAGACGGCCAGGAGATCACGGCCGGTATCACCATCGCGAAGGTCAGCCGCGAGGCGTACAAGACGCGCGACATCACGGGCGGTCTGCCGCGAGTTGCCGAACTGTTCGAAGCGCGCCGGCCGAAGGATCCGGCCACCATTTCCGAAATCGACGGCTTTGTGCGGTTCGGCGAAATCAAGCGCGGCAAGCGTGAGATCTTCGTCCGTCCGGCGGCCATCGAGGGCGGCCAGTGGGTGGCGGACGAGACGGCGGAAGAGCAGGTCTATGAAGTGCCGTCGGGCAAGCACTTGCGTGTGCACGAAGGCGATCGTGTGCGGGCCGGCGACCGTATCTCGGAAGGTCCGGTCAACCCGCATGACATCTTGCGCATCAAGGGCCCGCGCGCGGTCCAGGAATATCTGCTCAACGAAGTGCAGGAGGTCTATCGCCTGCAGGGCGTGAAGATCAACGACAAGCACATTGGCGTGATCGTGAAGCAGATGCTGCAGAAGGTTCGGATTGTGGATTCGGGCGACACCGAGATGCTGGAAGGTGAGCATGTCGATCGCGCTGAGTTCCGCACGACGAACGAAGCGGCGAAGAAGACCAAGATCCGTCCGGCGACCGCCGAGCCGTTGCTGCTCGGTATCACCAAGGCGTCTCTGACCACGCAGTCGTTCGTGTCGGCGGCTTCCTTCCAGGAAACCACGCGCGTCCTCACCGATGCGGCCAGTCGTGGCTCGCGCGACAACTTGCTGGGTCTCAAGGAGAACATCATCATCGGCCACCTCATCCCGGCCGGTACGGGTATGTACCGGTATCAGGAAGTGGATGTCGATTCGGATGCGCTGCCTGAGCCGGAGCCGGTGCCCGTGGCGATCGAGCCGAACTTCGAAGCGTTGCTGCCGGCGTCATTCGTGGAGTCCGTGCCGTTTACGATGGGCGACATCGAGTAACACGGTCAGCGTAGTGGAGTAAACAAACGGGAGACATCCAGTGGACTGGGTGTCTCCCGTTTGACGTTTATGGGCAGCGCTAGGCACGAATACGCCGCCGAACCACGGCGATGACCGTTACCGATTCCGTCGTAAATCCCCGCTACCCGGCGCACGCGG
>CALQGY020000108.1 GCA_943330235.2 Candidatus Kuenenia stuttgartensis | reverse complement strand
GCGGCCGAGCTCCAGCGCTCGTCGCCGCTCTCGCTCAGCGAAGCGCTGCCACCACGGCATCAAAGAACGACCAGTCATCGATGACCGCGCCGCCGGTGGGTTTGGGCTGCGCGCTCTGCACCACAATCACGATGTCGTTGACGGGGTTGATGTAGAGAAACTGACCGTGGATGCCTTCGGCGGAGAAGGCGCGATCGCGCAGTCGTGCGGGCGTGGTACCGGTCCACCAGAGATAGCCGTAGTCCAGTCGCTTGCCGCTGCGCAGCTGTTTGGGACTGCCGGCCTCGCGAACCCAGTCACGTGGCAGGATAGAGTCGCGGGCGACCACGCCGTCTGCGAGGATGAACAGGCCGAAGCGTCCGAAGTCGCGCAGCGTGGCGCTCAAGCCGCTGCCACCGATTTCCGTGCCATCGGGCGAATCGAGCCACCATCGCGCTTCGTGTTCCATGCCGACGCGCTGCCAGATGCGTTCGGAGAGATACGTGGCGAGCGGCTGGCCGACGGCGGCGCGCACCAGTTCGCCGACGACCTGCGTTTCGCCCGTGTTGTACGTGTTGATGGTGCCCGGTGCCGCGGCGCGCGGAAGCGCGGCCATGAGCGCCATGGCGGCGCCGGGCTTAAGCGCGATCTGCACGTCCAGCAGGCGACGCCGATCGGAGGCGGGGTTGGTGTACGTCTCATCCCATCGCACGCCAGATGACATGAGCAGCACATCACGCACCGTGACGCCGTCGTACGCGCTGCCCGTCAGGGCCGGCACGTAGCGCGTCACGGCATCATCAAGCGACGTGATGCGCCCCTGCTTGAGCGCCGCGCCCAGCAGCGTGGACGTGATGGACTTGGCGACCGACATGGACATCCACCGGGTGCGCGCGCTGTTGCCGTACTGATAGCGCTCGAGGACGACGCGTCCGTGTTGCAGCACCAACAGCCCCGCCACGCGATTGCGCTGCAGATAGTCGTCGAGCGTGTACGTGTGTCCGCTGTCGGTGAAGGTGACCGTGCGCAGCGGGGTGCGCGCTGCCGGCAGCGGGAGGGGATGCGCGGAGGGCGCGACGCGGCGCGTGGGGAGCAGGCGGTCGATGTTACGGAACGTGTTGACGGCGATGTCGGGCGTGAGCACGCCGTCGTAGATCTGGCGCAGCGTGCCGATGGGTTCTGTGGCGTGCGGGTAGGTCGCGCTGGCCTTGGCCGCGTTCGCGCGCTCGGCGGGCGGCTGCGACTGCGCCTGCGACTGCGCCTGCGCGTTGATCGTGGGCGCCGCGAAGAGGAGCGACAGCGCGCCTGCGTAGACGCAGGAGAACGCGATGGCGCGGCGCACTGGATACACGGCATGCGACATCAGCAGCTCGGCGGCAAAATGGTGGAGTTCCCGGAATGCTGGATGTATTGTACCGCTCCCCCTGCCGGAGCCGCGATGTCCGTCGTGCGTCATTCCTTGTTGTCCACGTGTCTGTTGGGAGTCTCCGCGCTGACCGCGGTAGCCCAGACACCACCCACGCCCCCCGCCGCCCAGCCGCCGGCTGCGCAGCCCCCCGCCGACGGTGCCGCCGCCGGTGCTGGTGCGGCACGGCGCGGTCCGCGACCGTACGCACAGGTCATTCCCGCGCGTGCCCACACGGAGAAGGGTGGCATTGCGGTGCATCGTGTGGATGACCGCTATTTCTTTGAAGTGCCCGATTCACTGATGGGGCGCGATTATCTGATGGTAACGCGCGTGTCCGGGGCGCCGTCGGGCGGTGGCGGCATGCAGACGGCCGGCAGCTCGCTGAACGAGCGCATGGTGCGGTGGGAGCGCGTGAATGATCGCGTGCTGCTCAAGAGCATCAGCACCGACGCGGTGGCCGACGATTCGTTACCCATCGCGCGCAGCGTTGCGCAGAATAACTACGCGCCGATTATCGGCGCGTTTCCCATCGCGGCGTTCGGCAAGGACAGCACGTCGTACGTGGTAGATGTCACCGACTTCTTCGCCACCGACAATCCGGCCACGTCGGGGTTGAATGCGGATCAGCGGCGCGCGTTTGGTGTGCGGCGCTTCGATCCGGCGCGCAGCTATATCAGCGGTGTGCGCGGTTTCCCCATCAACATCGAAGTGCGGCAGGTGCAGACGTTTGACGCCGCTACGCCACCGGATGATCGCAACGGCGGCACGGTGACGATGGAAACGCGGCAGTCCATGATTTTGCTGCCCAAGGTTCCCATGCGCGCGCGCAATTTCGACGACCGCGTGGGCTTCTTCTCCATTGAGCGCGTGAACTACGGGCTGGATCAGCAGAAGGCTGCGTCGCAGCAGTTCATCACGCGCTGGCGGCTTGAGCCCAAAGATCCGGCGGCGTATGCGCGCGGGGAATTGGTGGAGCCGATCAAGCCCATCACGTACTACTTGGATCCGGCCACACCGACGCGCTGGAAGCGTTACGTGAAGGAAGGCGTGGAGAGCTGGCAGAAGGTGTTTGAGAAAGCCGGCTTTAAGAACGCGATTATCGCGAAGGACGCGCCCACGAAGGCGCAGGATCCTGATTTCGATCCGGACGATGCGCGTTATTCGATGGTGCGTTGGGCGGCGAGTCTGGTGCGCAATGCGGTCGGTCCGCATACGCATGATCCGCGTTCGGGCGAAATCATCAACAGTGAGATCACGTGGTTCCACAACCACATGCGCTCGTACCGCAACTGGCTGATCATGGAAACCGGCGCGGCCAATCCGGCGGCGCGTTCGTTGGATATTCCCGATGAGTTGATGGGCGAGACGATGCGTCAGGTCATCGCGCATGAAATCGGCCACGCGCTCGGCCTGCAGCACAACATGATTGCGTCGTCGTCGTTCCCCACCGACTCGCTGCGCTCGCCGACCTTCACGGCGAAGTACGGCGTGAGCGCGACCATCATGGACTATGCGCGGCAGAATTACGTGGCGCAGCCGGGCGATGGGCTCAAGACGAAGGACTTCATTCGGCGCCTTGGACCGTTTGACGACTTCGCGATTAACTGGGGCTATCGCGTGATCGATGCGCGCAGCACCGACGAGGAGAAGCCGACGCTCAATCGTCTGCTCACCAACCAGTCGGGCCCCATGCCGTACCGCTTCACGCCGCAGGGACTCGGCGGCGCCGATCCGCGTGTGCAGACGGAAGATCTGGGTGATGATCCGGTCAAGTCCTCGATGTACGCCGTGATGAACTACAAGCGCATGATTCCGAGTCTGGTCGCGTGGACCACGAAGTCGGGCGACGACTACAGCGAGCTGCAGGAGATTTACGAGGAAGCGGTGGGACGCTGGGCGGGATACATGGGGCACGTGGCCACGGTCATCGGCGGCGTGAACGTGGATCTCAAGACCGCCGATCAGGCGGGGGCGGTGTTCCGCGTGGTGCCGAAGGCGCAACAGAAGGCGGCGTTGGCCTTCCTGAGCGAGCAGATCATCACGACGCCCACGTGGCTGCGTCCGCAGGAGATTGTCTCGCGCATCGGACCGAGCGCGGTGTTGGGGGCGCGACAGACGGCGATGATGACGTCGCTGCTGAGCAGTGCGCGTCTGGGGCGACTGGCGGAGTCGGAGCGGTATGACGCGACGAACGCATACCCGCTGGCCGAGTACCTGTCGGACCTGAAGCGGAGCGTGTTCAACGGCGCGTCTCCCGATGCGAGCCGGCGCCAGTTGCAGCGTGTCTATCTGCAGCGGCTGGACGCGCTGATTGCCCCGCCAGTGGCGGCACCGAATGCGGGTGGTGGGTTTGGTGGGGGCGCACCGGGGCGGGTGTTGCCGTTTATTACCGCGCCCAACGTGCCGCAGAGCGATATGCCCGCGCTGGCCCGCGCACAGCTGCGTGAGATCCAGCGAGAGGCACGCGCGGCGTCCGCGACCGCAAAGAACGCGGTCGACCGAGCGCATTGGAGTGATGTGGTGGACCGGGTGACGCAGGTCCTCGAACCCCGACGCTAACTGGCGCGTTCGATTGCGGTTCACTGATCGCCGACGCTGATGTGGGTCGGCGATCAGGGCGCGCAGGCTACTCGGTGACTTCGGGTTCTGCGGAAGTCGCGGCGGCTGCGGCTGCGGCGGCTGCGGCCGCTGCGGCGCCGGGCTTGGCGCCACGGTTGGACCAGTGACCGCCACGGACGCTGGGCTGGGTCAGCTGGAAGAGGCGGTTGTTGTAGTACTGCAGGACGCGCTCTTCTACGTTCTCGGGCGTGTCGGTCGCGACCGCCTGGAACGGGGCGTAGCTCTGATTATCGCCGGACACGGTAAACCACCACCATGAACCGGCCATGGAGCCTTTCCGTTCAACGATCGTGCAGTGATATCGGCGACCGGCCGATTCGAAGTCGAAATCTTGGATACGTCCTCGCTCGGAAGAGATTCCTTGAATCTACCCAAACGCACGGGTCGGCGCTCACTTTGGCCGGAATCATGACCGTTCCCGTCGCATTTTCTACGCCTCGGCTCACGGCCGAGTGCATTCGGCTCGCACATACGGCCGAGATCTTTCGCATGCATCAAGATCCCGAACAGATGGCGATGCTTGGGGGAGTGCGTGACGAGGAGCAGTCCGCGACCTACATGGTGCGCGCGCTCCAGCATTGGGAGGAGTTTGCGTTTGGCGTGTGGATGCTGCGCGACCGACAGAGCGGTGAGAGTGCCGGCCGCGTGCTCCTGCGCCACCTGTTGCTGGATGGGGTGAACGAGTTGGAAGTGGGGTACAGCCTGTATCCTGCGTACTGGGGGCGAGGGCTTGCCCTGGAGGCCGCCTCGGCGTGCATGCGCTTCGCGCGCGCGGCGCTTCCGTTCACGTCAGTGGTGGCGCTGACGGCCACCGACCATGTACGATCGCAGCAGGTGCTGCGTAAGCTCGGGATGGCGTTCGATCGGGAGATTGAGCGCGACGGGCAACGACTGGTGCTGTTTCGTACGGGGGTGCCCGATTCAGCGTCCGGGGCTACGGTGCCACCGCGGAGCACGTGATACGCTCTCAGGAGCGAGGACGGGGGTCGTTTGCGCGTGCCGACCCCGTGGCTATTGTGCTACACGACGCCATCGCGTCCGATTGAATTCGTGTTGAATCCCGCGAATCTGCAGCGTGTCGGCGGTCGAGGCCGTATATCCTGTGGTCGGGCGGAACGAACGCCGTCCGCATGTGGTCTGACCATCAGGCTGCTCTCCATCCCTCCTGCGCCGACCGTCGCGTGCCCCCCCGTCCAGACTCCGCTGATCGTGCCGCTGATGCCTCGTTAACTGCCCCGCAGAAGGGTGGCGGTCGCGGTGGCGCACGTGGCAGCACGAACTTGATGGTGTTGGGCTCGGCCGCGGTGCTGGCGGTCTATGCAGCGGGGTTTATGCGAACCAAGCCGGCGGCCGACCGGATGGCAGCGGAGAGCGCTGAGGGGTCGCGGCGCCGTCCGCCGTCGGCGGAAGCCCGGGCCTCAAGCGCGCCGGGGATGACGGTGGCGGATGCGTCGGCGAACGCTGGGGTGAATGCCGCGGCGGATGCGGCGTCGGGTGCGGTTCCGGGCGCGGCCGCAGGTTCAGCGGCCACTGCGCCGACGAATGCGACTGCGGTTGCCGGAGGTGTGGCCCGCGCGGCTGGGACAGGGGTGACGGCCGGTCTGGCTGCACCAGTAGCCGCGTCGGTGGCCGCGTCGGTGGCCGCGTCGACCAGCGCGAACGCGAACGCGAACGCGAACGCGGTCGCGGTCGCGGGATCGGCGGTCGCAGGATCGGCGGGCCACGACGGCGTGTCGGCATCGGCGACTTCGCATGAGACGCCTGTGGTTGCGAGCACACCAGTCGCGGCCGCGTCGACATCGGCGCCGGTGTCCGCCCCGACGGCCCCCGCGGCGGCGCCCGCGGCGGAAGCGCCTGCCGCGCCGGCCGCCCCCGCGCGGGTGGGGTGGCGTGACGGGTTTTTCGTGGGGCGCGGGACGTCGCGGCACGGCGACATTGAGGCGATGGTGGAGATCAAGGATGGCCGGATCATCTCGGCCGTGATTTCGCAGTGTCTGACGCGATACTCGTGTTCGTGGATTGCGCCTCTCGTGCCACAGATCACCGCGCGACAGAGCGCCGATGTGGATGTCGTGTCCGGGGCAACGCAGAGCTCGAACGCGCTGTACTACGCGGTGCTGCAGGCGCTCGCGCAAGCGAAGTGAGAGCGGGCGCCGGCCGTGCACGCTGCCGCCAACGCGTCCTTGGGTGAGGCGCGTGTGAGCACAACGGACGCGGGGTACGTGAGGTCGGTGGCGTCGATGGGCACGATGGTGACCGTGCGCGTCATCGGTCATGGCACGAGTCAGCGCGCACGACGTGAGCGCACGCAAGCGGTTGATCGCGCCATCGCCTGGTTTGCGCGCGTAGAGGCGGTGTGTTCACGCTTCGATGCGCAGAGCGAATTGCGTCGGCTGTCGGCGCGTATCGGTGACGCGGTGCCGGTGAGTGCGATGCTGTTTGAAGCCGTGCAGTTTGCGCTGGCGGTCGCGGACGTGACGCAGGGCGCGTTCGATCCGACGGTAGGACATCGCATGGAGGCGCACGGGTTCAATCGCGCGTATCAGACGGGTGAGGTGGCCGCCTCCGGCATCGAGGCGGCAGATGACGTCAGCTATCGCGATGTTACGCTGGATGCCGAGGCGCGCAGTATCACGCTGCATCGTCCGCTGGTGTTGGACCTTGGTGCGGTGGCCAAGGGGCTGGCCGTTGATATGGCCTCGCGTGAACTCGCGCCGCTAGCGGATTTTCTGATTGATGCCGGCGGTGATGTGTTTGTTGGTGGCCACAACGCTGACGGTGCGCCGTGGTCGGTGGGCATCCGTCACCCGCGTGATGCCACGCAGCTGCTGGAGACCGTGCGATTATCCGATGCCGCGATGTGTACTTCCGGCGACTACGAACGCCCGGGGCATATTGTGCAGGTGAACGCCGGTGAGACTGCGAGTGCGGTTGCCAGTGCCACCGTGGTGGCGCCGTCGGCGATGGTGGCCGACGCACTGGCAACGGCCGCGTTCGTGTTGGGCCCGATTGATGGGATCGCGATGCTGGAAGACCACGACGTACAGGGGATGCTGGTGACGACAACGCTGGATCGCTTTACGACGCGCGGCTGGACCCATGACTGATCTGGCGATGGCGTCGCCGTCGCTTCCGCTCAAAGCGCTGAAGCGATTTTTCAAGACGCCGAAGGGGCTGTTGATTCTGATTCTGCCCGCGCTGATTCTGTTGGCGGCGGCGGGGAGCGGATGGCGTGTGCTCGCACCCGGTGTGATCGCGGCCAGTCTCGCCGCGATGGCGATTGATGCCCCCATTCTGTACTGGCGCGAAAAAACGTGGTCGTTTCCCAGCGGGGCGCTGCTCACGGGCCTGTTAGTCGCCATGGTGCTCAGCCCGCATGAGCCGTGGCACATTGCCGCCGTCACGGCGGCTGTCGGCGTGGTGAGCAAGTACCTCGTCCGCGGGCGCTCGGCGAACGTGTTCAATCCGGCGGCGCTGGCGTTGGTGGCCACCTTCTATGTGTTCGATACGGGGCAGAGTTGGTGGGGGGCGCTGCCCGGGCTGCCGATTGCCGCGTTAGTGGCGTTGTTCGCGACGGGGCTGTTCATCACGAATCGCGTGAACAAGATGCCGGCGCTGCTGTCGTTCCTCGGTGTGTACTACCTGCTCATTACGGTCACGGCGTTCGTCGCCGATCCGGCGCATGTGGCCGAGTTGTATCGGGAGCCCGATCTGCATGCGGCGCTGTTCTTCGCGTTCTTCATGGTGACCGACCCGCCGACGTCGCCGCCGAAGGCGCGTGATCAGCTGGTGTTCGGCGTGATCACGGCCGTTGTGAGTTATGCGGTGTTTGAGATTATCGGGGCCGCGTACTTCTTGCTGGCCGGTTTGCTGGCGGCGAATGCGTGGGAAGCGTGGCGCCGGCATCGAGTGCACGCGGCGCGCGCGGCGCGGGTCTGACTATCGACGCGCCGGCGCGATGTCGTAGCGGTCCACGACGTCGCCGTTGCCGGCGGTGAGTCGTGAGCGCACGTATTCGACGGTGGCCTTGGCGGGGCTGACCGTGACCCGCAGGTGCCCCGAGCTGCCCAGCAGTGTGCCGCTGAGATAGCCGTAGTCCACCGCGCTGGCGATGGAGTTTTCGCGCGCGAAGCTGGGCTGCGGTACCTCCTGATAGGCGACGCCGTCGCGCTCTTGATGCACGTACAGGTGGTCGTGTCCGTGGAAGACTGCGGACACCTTGTACTGCACCAAGAGATCGTGAATGGGTTTGGCCCAGCCGGCGCGCTGGGTGGCGAAGCCGGCGCTGCCATCGGCGTTGGCGCCGCCCCACTCCCAGAATCGGGAGGCTTCCGTACCGCCGCGTCCTTCGGAGCCGCTGCCGCCTACGAGATTGTGTAGGAACACGAAGGTGTACGGCGAGGTGGTGCGCTGCAGCAGCGCGTTGAGCCAGTCGTACTGCTCGCGCCCGAGCGTCCACGCCCAGTTGTTGGGGGCACGACTGGGCTGTGTGAGCGTGGCGCCGTAGGGATCGAGGACGATGAACGTGGCGTCGCCCCAGGTCCACGCGTAGTAGTTCCGGGGCGCGAGCGCGGAGCTGTAGAACGGATTGGCCAGCACCGGCGCGAAGTAGCGTGCGCGCATGCCGGCGGCCCACGGGGCCATGGTGTTGGCCAGCCAACCCAGTTCGGCGTCGTGATTGCCCTGCACGAGATACGTGGGCACGGTGCGTCCGACGAGTCCGAAGTAGTAGCGCTGCGCGTAGTATTGCGCCGCTGCGTCCTGATAAACCGGGTATTTGTCGGTCATGAAGGTGTCGCCGAGATCCATCAGAAAGTCCGGATCGTCGTTCACCATATTGTTGAGAGTATTCGCATATATGCGTGTATCGCTATTTGCATCTAGATGCGAATCGGCCTGCATGACGAACCGGTAGGTGCTGCCGGCGGTTCGTGCGGTGCGGAACTGTCCGCTCACGGCGGTCGCGCTGGGGGCATCGACCCGATACGTGTAGGCGCTGTTGGCGGTCATCCCGGTGAGATCCACGTTGGCGGTGGTGGCCGCAAGCACGTGCTGGGTGACGGTGCGGGCACCCGGGTTGACGGTCACCGTGACATCGCGCTCGGTGGCCGAGTAGACGCTGAGCGTGGCCGCGTTGTCGGTGGGGCGCGCCACGATGACGTTGAGCGCGATGGGCGGTACCGTGGTCTGGAACTCGCCGGTGGGGCCGCCCGTGGCCGCGGACACGGTGACGGCGGCGGTGCCCGCCTTGCCGTCGACCGTGGCGGTGATGGTGGCCGAACCGGCGGCGACGCCGGTGATGAGCCCAGCGGCGGAGACGGTGGCGACGGCCGCGCTGGAGCTGGTCCAGGAGATGGTCTTGCCGGTCATCACCGAATCACGCTGGTCTCTGACGACGGCCGCGAGGCTGGCCGTGGCACCGACCTGGAGCTGCGCGGTGGCCGGCGACACGGCCACGCTCTGCACGGTGGCCACGAATGGTGGCGGCGGGGCGGGGGTGGGGGTGGCCGTGGCGGACTCACCGCAGGCGACGGTGCCCAGTAGGGCCAGACCGCCCGCCAACATCACCCGCGCCGCCGTCAGGCAACGCACTTGCTTGAGCGCTTTTTCGGGAGCGCGCCCCATCCAGAATCGCGTCATGGACGGGTAGACGGGGCGCTGCCACGATCGTTAACGCCGCCGCGGTGGGCCCCCACGCCCGCCGGACCGGCCGCCGATGAGGATAGGCACACCCACGTACCCGCGATACATGGGCCCGAAGCCGAAGGTGCCGTACGCACCGTAGTAGCCGGCCATGAACGGATCGTAATAGGGATACGGGCCCGCGCCGTACGATGCGCGTGCGGCGCGCTCGCTGGTCTGCACCTCCAGTGGTGCGACGAGCACGGAGGCCGAACCGGCGACGTCCTTACAGGACCGCTTTTCCTTCTCGGCCTTTGCAACGAGCTTGCCGTCCATCCACAGCTCCATCGGATTCTTGGCTTTGCTTTCGAGCTCGACGAGTTCGCGCGCGCCGAGGGTGAGCTTGGTGTGCTCGTTGCCCTTTTCGATGGCGTACTCGAGATCGACCGAACGCGCGCCGTCGTTGCGGATAACAAACCGGTCATCGCAGCGATAACCGAACGTGAGCTGCGCCGCGTCGGCGATGGGTGTGCGCGCGACCTCAGTGACCTGCGCGTGCAGTAGCGACGTCGCCGACAGCATGCTCACCGCGAGGGTCGCGAGTACCGCCGTGTTGGTGCGAGTGTGTCTCATGCAATACGCTCCTGTGTCGGGACCGCGCGATGCATGACCCCTGCCGTGCATCACGCGGGCTTCATAGCGTGTGACACGTTCCGCCATGATCACCCTACATGTCACTCAGCGAGGACGGCGCACGTCCACGAGTGAGGACAGTGCGCGCGCGATCGCGATGGTTGCATTGCGTGCGCCTGGCGAGACATACGTCATATGGACGAACCCGTGAATCATGCCGGCTTCGCACCGCTCGATGACCGCGACGCCGGCGTCACGCAGAGCGGTCGCGAACGCCATGCCTTCATCGCGCAGCACGTCAAAGCCGCCTGTCGTGATGAGCGTTGGTGGCGACAGCGCGATGTCGGTCGACAGCGCCGGGCTGACCATGGGGTCCGCGTAGCGATCGGTGTTATCACCGAGGTAGTGGCGACGAAATGCGACCACGTCTGACACTTCGAGGAGATAGCCGCTGGCGAACGTGGTGCGCGATGGTGCGTGGCAGGTAGAATCGGTGGCGGGATATAACAACAGTTGCGCGGCAGGCGGTGCGCCGTCGCGCGCCCGCGCGAGCGATGCGACGGCGGCGAGATTGCCGCCTGCGCTGTCGCCGCCAACGCAGACGCGCGTAGCATCCGCACCGAGTGCGGCGGCGTGCTGCTGCAGCCAGCGGAGCGCGGCAATACTATCCTCCACCGCGGCGGGAAACGGATGCTCGGGGGCGAGCCGATACGCCACGCTCACGACGTGCATGTTCGCGTAGTGACAGAGCAGCCGGCAGGGTTCATCGTGCGTATTGAGATCACCGATGACAAAGCCGCCGCCGTGCAGGAACAGCAATACAGGGGCAGGGCCCGTGCTGCCGGAGGCCGGCACGTAGTGGCGCGCCGCTAACGGACCTTCAGCGCCGTCCACCGTGATGTCGTGCACGTGCGCGACGGGTGTGGGGGTCCCGGCGGCGGCGAGCACTTCGCGGTGATACGTCGCGCGCCCCGCGGCGACCGTTGGGCTGCAGAGGCCGGGGCGCACCTTCCGGCGCTGCGCGGCGAGGATAACCTGCAGATGCGGATCCAGCGTGCGACCGTCGACGACGTGCGGGGCTTCGCGAATGAGCCGCAGCAGCAACGAACCGGGCAGGTGCGCGAGCCATCGGCCGAGGCGACCCTCGAGGCGTTCGGCGAGCGACGGATTGGGGCGGAGACGGGCGAGGTCGGACATGGGATGACGGAACGCGGTAGAGACAGATTATGACGGCGGTGGTCACGCACCAACGCGCGGCATGCTGCGATAGTCGTCGGCACGCACGCGCGCGACGGTGTGACGGAACCGTCCGACGCGCTCCGGCCAGAGTGTAGAGTTACGTCCGGTGTCATCAAGGTACCAGCTGTGACAGCCGCCGCGATTCCAGACCGTGGCAGCGAGGCGCTCATCAATCCACTGCACATAGGCGCGCTGCGCGGCCTCGGTGGGTTCGATGGCGCCAGCGTGGCGCTCGTCCATGAGGGCCAGCACACCGAGCACGTGCTCAATCTGCGCTTCGACGATGAGCAGCACGGAATTGTGACCGAGCCCTGTATTGGGCCCGAGCAGAAAAAACAGATTGGGGAAGCCGGCTTCGGTGGTGCCCATATACGCTTTCGGGCTGCCCTGCCACGACTCGGCGAGCGAACGACCGTCGCGCCCGGTGATGCAGGGCGCAAGCGGCGGGTCGGTGGCACGAAAGCCGGTGCCGAAGATGATCACGTCGGCGCGTCGCGGCGTGTGTGTGCGCTGCGCACCGTGGTCGGAGGCGACATGGTCGGTGACGATACGGTCCGCACCGATGTGTGCGATCCGATCGGTGATCAGCGCGACGTTAGGCTGTGTCAGCGCCGGGTAGTACGTGTCCGACAGCAGGATGCGCTTGCAGCCAATGGTGTACGACGGCGTGAGCTGCGCGCGCAGGGTGGTGTCGCGGACCTGTGCGTGCAGGTGTCGTGTAGCCAGCCGTTGCGCGGCGTGTGCGATGCGCGGATGGCGGAAGGGCACGAAGGTGAGTTCACGCAGTGCGTACAGGGCAGCGCGGTGCGCGCGTTGTGTGAACGGCAGGGTGCGATAGAGCCTGTGTCGCCAGGCGGGCACAGCGCGATCATGACGAGGCATGATCCAGGGCGGCGTGCGCTGATAGATATCGAGCTGCTGGACCAGCGGTTGGATGTGTGGGACGAACTGAATGGCCGACGCGCCAGTGCCAATGACGGCGATGTGCTTACCGCGCAGGTCGACGTCGTGCTGCCACTGCGCCGAATGGAAGGCGGGGCCGCGAAAGGTGTCCAGCCCCGCGAGCGATGGCGTGATCGGATCACTGAGCGGTCCGTTGGCCGCCACCATGATCGTGGCGTGCCATGTGTGCGTGGTGGTCGTAACGGTCCAGCGTTGCGCGTCATCGTGCCATGCGGCGCCGGTGATGTTCTGGCCGAAGACGATGTGGCGCCCGATGTCGAACGTCTGCACGCAGCGGCGCAGATACGCCCAGATCTCGGGCTGCGGCGCGAAGGTGCTGCTCCACTCGGGATTGGGCGCGAACGAAAAGGAGTACAGCGTGGACTGTACGTCGCACGCGCAGCCCGGGTAGCTATTGTCGCGCCATGTGCCGCCCAGCGCGTCGGCGCGTTCGAGGATGACAAAGTCTGTGATGCCGCGCTGACGTAGGCGAATGGCCATGCCGATGCCGGAGAATCCGGCACCGATGATAACGATGCGCGCGGTGCGTATCGCTCCGCCCTGCTCAGCGTGTCGCGTGGCAGCGGGGTGCGCGTCAGCGGGGTGCGCGTCAGCGGGGTGCGCGTCAGCG
>CALQGY020000107.1 GCA_943330235.2 Candidatus Kuenenia stuttgartensis | reverse complement strand
TCAGCGACGACCTCCGGCTGCACCTCGCGCATCTGCTGCATGAAGTCTCCGGCGGCATTCCGTTACTCGTGATCTCCACCATCGATCTGGCCATCGAGCGTCGCTGGCTGCAGATCGTGCAGGGAAGATGGGTGTGCCCGAGCACCGAACAGCTTCGACAGGAGTTGGCGCGCGGCAGCGTCCTCGAGCAGTTGATGATCGATCTTCCGCCCGACGCACTGTCGATGCTGGTGGCGATCGCACTGATGCGACGCCCGCTCGACGCCGCCATGCTCACCGCGGCGATCGGCGATCACGGTACGGCCTCGCCCCCGTCGGCCGTCACGGTCTCGCTCGAGCAACGCGGGCTGCTCGTACAGGACGGCGAGGCCTGGGATGTCGCCCATGACCGCCTGGCCGACGCCGCGTTGTCGATGGCCAGCCTCGCGCAGCGTCGCGAAATTGCTCAGCGGCTCGCGCGCGAATTGCAGCGGCCCGCGTCACCGACGCTCCGGTCGCTGCAACAGGCAGGACGCCTGTTGGTGAGTGTCAACGATCCGGAGGGGATGCGCACGTTCCGACGCTGGATGACGCTGTCGCGGGACCGCGGCTATTGGCGGAACCCGATTACCGCGGCAGATCTCTTCCTCGGCGAAGAGGCCACCGTCGCCACGGCACAACGACTCACCGCAAGCATTCCGCTTGGCACGCGCTTCGTCCACGGATACCCGATGGTGGCGGCAGCGCTGGGCTTCATGCTGCTGAGTGTTGGCGGCACGGCCGCCAGCCGCGCGATGAGCCGGTTCCTCGCGCCCCCCGCTGTCTCCATGGAGCTCATCGAGCCCCCCACGTCGCAGGGTTTCCTGTTCGTTCCCGACACCTCGGCGCCGTTGCGCGTGGCGTTCCGGGATGCACACGGCAACATCACCAACAACACGCCGAGATCCGCGCGCGTACGCATGGTCCCGAGCGTCGGAACCCCGACGTTACTCGGCACACTGCAGCAGCCCGTCAGCGGCGGCGTCGCGGAATTCAGCGACCTCCGCCTGCATCCGGACGGGGTGATGCAGTTCGAGGTGTCCGCGGGGGATCTGCCTCCGGTGCGCTCGCGCAAGATCTACGTCGAAGCATCGGGGGCTGAGCGACTGCAGATCGCCAGCGCCACGCTCAACGGCCAGCCGATTGATTCGACGCATCCGGTCATCACGGTTCGCCCGGGCGCCGCGATTGACGGGCGCATGCGGCTGCATTCCATCACCTCGAAACGCGATGCGGCGATGCTCGCCGGGGCCGTCGCCATGTGGGGCGACCGGCGGACC
This sequence comes from Candidatus Kuenenia stuttgartensis, assembly GCA_943330235.2. Taxonomy (GTDB): domain Bacteria; phylum Gemmatimonadota; class Gemmatimonadetes; order Gemmatimonadales; family Gemmatimonadaceae; genus Gemmatimonas; species Gemmatimonas stuttgartiensis_A. Next base: position 12,027 of record CALQGY020000107.1, on the reverse strand, counting down.
AACTTCATCGTGCTCTGTTCACTGCCGCCCCACGGCGAGCGCATCACCCCACTGCTGCACTTCAGCAACGCCAACACCGGCGGACTGCTGCACGCCCCCACAACGCCCGGCCGCTACAGCCTGGCGTTAGTGATGGGTGCGGAAACCGAAATGCGATTCATCGCAAGCCAAAGCAACTGGGCCAACGGCACCCCGCGATGGTTCGACAACAACGACATCGCGGACCTGTCACCCGCAGCGATTGACCAACTGAGCCGAGAAGGGATGATCGAGAATACGCTCTTCTCGCAGAACTCGTTCACGGTACCCCAGGGCCAGTACACGAAAAATCGTGTGACCGGCACCGTGATTACGATCATTGTGGAATAGATGCATTGCAATGAAGTGCTATGCGCAACGAGTCGGTCACGCACGAAGGCGTGGCCGACTCGTTGTGTATCAGCGTGTTGCGAAGCGCGTGTTGCGGACCGCAACCGTGCTACGTGTCAGGCGCAGGACCGCATGGTGCCGTCTCCTGCGCCCGACCACCAACGCATCGCCTACTTGTGGAAGTAAATGTTGTCCACGTAGATGATGGTCGGGCTGGTCCCGACGAACAGCAACTGCTGCAGCTTGTTCTTCGCCGACAGCCCCGCGAAGCTCGCCAGCGGAATCTCCAGCGACACCCACGATCCGCTCGCCAGCGCACCCGCCTGGAACTTGCCGACGGCCGCCGTACCCGTCGCGTCGTTCACGAGCTGGATCTCGAGATTACTGGACGGATTCGGCGTCCACACGTCCACGTGGAAGTGCGTCATCGTGGAGGCATCCACAATGTTGGCCGGCACGTTCGTGCCGAACTCGATGCCCACAAAGTTGAACAGCGAGTACTTCTTGACGTTGTGGCCGGCAATCACAAACGGATCGACCAGCGCGCTATTGCCCGCGCTCCAGCTCGTCTGCCACGTGTCGACGCCACGATTGGTGTAGCTGCTCGAGAAGAGCGAGAGCACATTCGCCGCGGCCACCGTCGGTGCCGCCGGGAACGTGGTCGGCGCGCTGCCCGCCACCACCGTGATGGCCGGGTTGGCCGCCACCGTAATGCCGCCAATGGAGGCGCTGATGGTCGCCGTGCCGGGCGCCACGCCCGTCACGAGGCCGTCGGCGTCCACCGTGGCCACCGCCGGGTTGCTGGACGTCAGCGTGAACCAGCGCCACGAGACGTTCGACAGCTTCCCACCGTCCGGCAACGCCGGCGCGGCAAAGCTCACGGTGTTGTTGCCGAAGGCCAACTGCACCGGCGTACCCATCGTCACCGTCGTTGCCCCCCACGGCGCTGCGGCGGCCGTCGGCGCGCCCACCTGCGCCACCGGCAGCTTCTCATACTGCAGGTCGTTGATCCAGATGGTGTAGTTATTCGGACCGTCGGCAAAGTGAAACAGACCGTTCGCGGCCGTGAACTTGGCCGGGTTCGGCATCGGGATCACGAACTTCGTGAACGTCGTCGTGAGCGGAAGGCTCGTCACTTCGGCCGCGTACTTGTCCGAGGTGCCGGTGTTGCCGAGGCCCACCTTCAGCGACGACTTGGCGACGCTGGCCTTGGCCCAGAACGTGACCGCATTGAACGACGACAGATCGCGCGCCGTGCTAACGGCAAACGCGCCGCCCGAGTACGCACCGCTGCCAGTGATGACGATCTTGAGCGACTTGCGACCGTTGTTCGGGGTCGCGGCGTCCACGGTCACCGCATTCGCGGCCCCGCCGAAGTCCACGAACGACACGCCGGTGCTGTAGTCATCCACAAAGATCTGGCCGTTGGCATTCACCGTCACCGCGAGCGTGCCAGTCTTGCCGGACGCCGTATGGGTCGCGGTGATCGTGGTCGTGCCGAGCGCGATGGCGGTCACGAGACCGCTCGCGCTCACCGAGGCCACCGTCGCGGTGGACGAGCCGAACGTCACGCCCGACGTGAGCGCCTGCGTCGTCGCGTCGCTCAGCGTACCGGTCACGGTCAGCTGCTGCGTCGCGCCGACCGACAGCGTGACCGGCGTGGGCGTGATGGCGATGGACGACATCGTCGGCACCGGCGGCGACACGGTGATGCTGGCCGTAGCGCTCTTCCCCGACACGGTGGCCGTAATGGTCGCACTGCCGGCCGCGACAGCCGTCACCACGCCCGCGCTGCTCGGCGTCGCAATGGACGGCGCCGAGGACGTGAAGGTGACGCCCGACGCGATCGCCGCCGAGCTGTTGTCGCTGTAGCTGCCCGTGACGGTCAGCGCCTGCGTCCCGCCGATGGCGAGCGTCGCGGACGACGGCGACACGGTGATGGACGACAGCGTCTTCGCCGCCGGGGTGGTGGAGCTGTCGCACGCGGAAAGCAGGACGCTCCCACAGGCCGCGAGCGCGAAAGCGAAACGAGGGACCAACGAGGTGAATCGCATACAAAGGCTCCAGTGACGGCGTCGCCGAGACGGCAAGGAGGGTCCTGATCGAGGGCGGGGATCCGAGGCGAGACGGCAGAAAACGTCGTCAGTTCTCGGACTTTGTTTGTCAGGTGAACAAAGTTTCGGACCATCGGGGCTTTCTGTCAAGCGTCTATTGATGATGGCGTTAGCGCCATCCCGTAGGAGAAAGGCCGGGGCCGCTCCGCACAACATGGGTCCTTCTGGCCTCGCTTCGTTCGCCAGCCGAACAACCGCGGCTGCGCGGGAATGCCCGACACCGTCGGCGCGGCGCATCGCCTACGCTATTAAGTACCGTTGGATCCATCTCGCGCCCCCTCCGGACTCTTGACCAATGCCGACTCGTCGTCACTACCTGATCGCGGTCGCCCTGCTGGCTGCGGCCTGCGCCGGCCCCTCCGACGCGTCCACCGCCCCCCTCACCGACGACCTCGGGGATCGGGCCACGGCCCTCGCCAAAGTTGATCTTGGCTACACCACCTACGTATCGGGCAGTACGTCCGACGTGCAGACGGCCCCCGCGGGCGGCGTCTTGCTGGCCGGTGGGGGCACGGACAGCGATGCCGGCATGTCCTGGCTGCTCGCGCGGGGCGGCACGCGCAGTCCACTCAAGTACGGGGACGTGGTCGTCCTGCGCACCGCGGGTAAGGACGATTACAACAAGTACCTCATCCGGTTGGGCGCGAACTCGGTCACGAGCATCGTGATCTCGTCGATGGCGGGAGCGAACAGCGCCACCGTAGCGAATGCCATTGCCAAGGCCGAGGTGATCTTCATTGCCGGCGGCGACCAGTCCGACTACGTCAACCTCTGGACAGGGACCGCCTTGCAGACCGCCGTCAATGCGCGAGTGGCCGCGGGGTACCCGATCGGCGGCACCAGCGCCGGACTCGCCGTCCTCAGTCCTTTCGTGTACGCCGCGCTGCATGCGTCGTCCGTCTCAAGCACCGTCATGGCCAACCCGTACGATGCGTCGGTCACCCTCACCACCGCCCTGTTCAACGTGCCAGCACTCTCCAACGTCCTGGCCGATTCGCACTTCGCGGTGCGCGACCGCATGGGACGCCTCGTCACGTTCCTGGCGCGCCTGCAGCAGGACGGGCGCGCGACCGCCCCGCGCGGCATTGGCGTGGATGAGACCTCGGCGCTCGCCGTATCAAGCAACGGCACGGCCACGGTCTACGGCGCCGGCGCCGGCGCGTTCTTTCTCAGCGCGGCCAGCACGGTCACCCGCATCTGCGTGAACAGCGTGCCCGCCACGCCCCTCACCATGACGCCGATCACGGCGGTGCATGTGCCGGTGGGCAAGACCTTCAACCTGGCCACGTGGTCGACGACCGCGGCCGTCCCCTACACGCTCTCGGTCACGCAGGGCGGTTTGACGTCATCAACGGGATCGATCTACTGACGATCGGCTGACCATCGACGGCCCCCGAGCATGAACGCAAAATGGCCACCGGATTGCTCCGGTGGCCATTTGCACATCGCGTGTTGTGTCCTGCACCATCGGGACGACAGGATTTGAACCTGCGACCCCTTCCACCCCAAGGAAGTGCGCTACCGGGCTGCGCCACGTCCCGTCGAAGCAGTGCTCCGCTCCGAACAGAACCAAGAACCTAACGAGGGGGAGCGTGACGGACCAGTGGCGGTTTTCGGCGTCCAACACTGAACACAGAGCGCCCCGCCTGCGTATTCTTCCCAACCGCTGTTCCCGCCCGCCCTCGTTCCGCTTCGCGTGTCTCGTTTCTCTTCGCTTCGCACCATACTGGCGTGCGCCGCCGTTTCGGCCGCACCCCTCGCCGCCGTTGCCCGACCGCTCGTCGCGCAACCGTCCCCGAAAATCGCCCGCGCCGTCCGCATCACCCGTGCCCCACGGGTGGATGGGCGTCTCGATGACGCACTCTGGACACAGCTCACCCCCATCACCGACTTCGTGCAGCAGCAGCCGCGCGAAGGGCAGCCGGCCACGGAGGCGACGCAGGTCTATCTCGCCTACGATGACGACGCCATCTACGTCGGGGCGCGCATGCTGCGAAAGAACCCCGCCGAGATCAGCCGGTCGGTCACCCGACGCGACGGCTTCGGGAACGCCGAACGTTTCACCATCACGTTCGATCCGCAGCTGGACCGTCGCACGGGGGTCGGATTCGGCGTCTCGGTAGCCGGTGTCCGCTCCGACTTCCGACACACGCAGGACGACGACTTCCGCGGCCGCGAAAGTCAGTTTGATCCGGTCTGGACCGCCGCGGCGCACGAAGACGCGACCGGATGGACGGCCGAAATGCGCATCCCGTTTTCACAGCTGCGATTCCCGCGCGCCGCCCAGCAGCGCTGGGGGCTGCAGATGGACCGCTGGATGCCCGACAAGAACGAAGATCTGCAGTGGGTGCTCATCTCGCAGCGGGAGACGGGCTACATCTCGCGCTTCGGCACCCTCGAAGGGCTGGAGAACGTCTCGCCCACGCGGCCGGTCGAAGTCATCCCCTACGTCGCCGGCGACGCGACGCGGCGCGCCACCACCACGACCAACCCACTGATTCGCCCGTACGCCGGCCGTATGGGGATGGACGCCAAGATGGCGGTGGGCCCCAGTCTCACGCTCGATGCGACGGTCAATCCCGATTTCGGCCAAGTGGAAGCGGATCCGGCCGAGGTCAATCTCAGCGGGTTCGAGACGTTCTTCGAAGAACGTCGGCCCTTCTTCACCGAAGGGAGCGAGATGGTCCGCGGCAACGGCGCCCAATATTTCTATCCGCGCCGCATCGGCGCCGCGCCGCGCGGATCGGCGTCAGGCGACTTCGTCGACGCCCCACGCGCGAGCACGATTCTGGGCGCCGCGAAGCTCACCGGTCGACTGCCGAACCGACTGTCCATCGGTGCCGTCACGGCCGTCACGGGCGCAGAGAATGCCCGCGTGCAAATGATCGGTTCCAACCTGATCAGCGCGGTGCCCGTCGAGCCGCGTGCCGCCTTCGGCGTGCTGCGACTGCAGCAGGAAATCGGGCGGCAGGCCTCTACACTGGGCGCGTCCTTCACCACCGTGCAGCGCAGCGTCGGCAGCACGCCCGCGCTCGCGAAGCTGCTGGCCCGCGAGAGCTACTTCGGCGGGGCCGATTGGCGCCTGCGCTTTCAGCAAGGCAAATACGCCATCAGTGGATTCGTGGCGGGGACCTATGTGGCCGGCGACACGGCCGCGATGCGCCTGTTGCAAGTCGCGAACTCCCGACTGTTCCAGCGTCCGGACCGGGCCACCACGATCTACGATCCGCGGAAGCGCTCGCTCTCCGGCTACTCCGCGCAACTGCGCGCCGACAAGGATGCCGGACGGCACATTCTCGCGGGCGCCGAAGTCAAGCTGGAGTCACCCGGCTTCGAGTTGAACGATCTCGGGCGAGTGCAGTCCACCGACGACATCGAGTACAACGCCGACATCCAGATTCGCGAAACCACGCCCGGTCGCTATCTGCAGAACTGGCGACTGGGCTTTGAAACGCGCGGGGCGTGGAACTACGAGGGTGCGCAGCAGCTCAACACGTGGACTCAGAACACCAGCCTCACGCTCAAGAACTTCTGGAGCGTGAACGTGAAGTCGACCATCGAGCTCCCGGTCGTCGACGACGCCCTCACCCGCGGCGGTCCGTACATGGGCGTTCTCCGGCGATTCCGCCAAGAGTTCCGCCTCAACAACTCGTTCGGTGCGCAGACGGGATGGCGCCTGAATGGTGGATATACCGTCGACCAACTGGGCAATGGGCAGCGGAACGTCTCCGGACAGATCACGCTCCGGCCATCGCCGCGACTGTCCCTCTCCGTCGAGCCCACGTATCAGGCGGGGACCGACGCGCGGCAGTACGTCACCCGCGTCGCCGGTGGCACACGCACGTACGGCAACCGCTACATCTTCGCGTATATCGACCGGTCCACCATCTCCACCAAGCTGCGCGCGAACTACGCCTTCTCGCCCAGCCTCACGCTGGAAGGATACGCGGAGCCGTTCGTCGCCAGCGGGCAGTATTCACGCTTCGGGGAGCTCTCGGCGCCGCGGAGTCGGTTGCTGCGCGAGTACGGTCTCGATGGCACCACTATCCGGGCGGAATCGACGGGACTCTACACCGTGGTGGACGGCGCGTCGACGTTTACGATCGGCAACCCAAACTTCCACGTGCTGTCGTTCCGATCCAACACGGTCATGCGATGGGAGTGGAAGCCGGGCAGCACGCTATTCCTGGTCTGGCAGCAGAATCGTCGCGCCAGTGAGGCCTTTGGCGATCCGGCGCGTGCGCAAGAACTTTTCCGCACCACGCGTGCCGCCGGCGACAACTTTCTGGCCGTCAAGTTCACGTATTGGCTGCCGGTCCGCATCAGCGGCGGACGCTAACCACCGGACACGCCGCGGTCACGCAGGGTGACCGCGGCGTATTGCGTCGCACGCTGATCAGGTGAAGCCCCGGGCGGCCTCGCGCACCGCCGCATCCATGGCGGGAAACTGCGGATCGACGGACTCCAGCGTGTCCACGAGCATGCGCGCAATGAGAAAATTGCGGAGGACCTTGTCGTCTGCAGGCACGACAAACCACGGGGCCTCCCGCGTGCTGCATTCGCTCAGCATCTCCCGGTAGGCGTCGGTATACTCGTCCCAGCGCGCCCGATCTTTCAGATCTTCCAGGCGAAATTTCCAGTTCTTGCGCGGATCGTCCAGTCGCTCCTTCAGTCGTACGTACTGCTCCTCGCGCGATACGTGCAGCATGCACTTCCGGATGATGACGCCGTTCTCGGCCAATGAACGCTCGAACGCATTGATCTGCGCAAAACGCGGCCGCCACACCGACTCGGGGGCAAGATTCCGCACCCGCACCGCGAGCACATCTTCATAATGCGAGCGATTGAACACGCCGATCATCCCGAGCGACGGCACCACCTGATGCACGCGCCAGAGGAAATCGTGCTTCAGTTCCAGCGGCGTCGGCGGGCCGAAGGCCGCGACTTGCACACCGGTCGGATTGAACGCGCCATAGACAGTCTTGATGACGCCGTCCTTCCCCGAGGCATCGCGCCCCTGAAGCACGAGTAGCAACGCGTGCCGTCCGTCCGCATGGAACGCCTCCTGCAGCGCCGCGAGCCGCGTCAGCAGAGTGGCCGTGGCCTCCACGATGACCTCGCGCGGCGGTAACTCACCGATACGTGCCGATCCGCTCCCAAGCTTGAGGTGGTCATCACGATGGACCGCCTCTAGGCGCAGCGCGTCGAGTTCGCGCGGGATGCCGTTCCCTTTGATATGCGTCGATCCGTTGGACACGCCGACGGGTGTGCCGTTACTCATCGCGGCAACTCGCCGGGCATGGTGGCGGCGCGCCCGGTCAGGTCGTGGATATGGAGCACAAAGAACAGGGTCCGTGCCGGGGTCGGGTCCTCGGCCGTCATCGCTGCCGGCACCAGATGGCGAAATACCTCAAGGCAGCGCGCGTACTGCGCGCGCTCACTTGGCGCGCCGTCTCGATCCGGAAACTCGATGCGACCGTGCGCCACGACGCTGCGCCAGACGAATAAGTCAGCCACCTCGTCCACTTCGAACGCCACCCACGGATGGTGCGCCAGCACGTTGACCTTCGTGCCGACCTGCGTACGCCCGTAGATGTGACCATCGGCATACACGTAGTGAATCGGCTCGATGTCGATGCGATCGTGAAACGTAAAGCCGAGCCGTCCGACATGGTGCGTGGACAACAGGGCGTCACACTCCCCGCGCTCCAGCAGATGAAACGTCGGCATGGCGACCTGCGGCGTCATACGACCTCCTCCGGTTCGTAGGGTTCCATGTGCACCAGCACCCCTAACGTCGAGGGCACGCGCGCGCGAATCGCGCTCTTCACGCACCCGGACAGCACGTGCGCGGCGTGCAGCGACAGTGCCGGATCCGCCTGCACGTGAATGTCGACGTACAACCCCGTCCCGCTCTTCCGCATCTTCAGCTTCTCGATGGCCAGCACCCCCGGCGTCTCGCGCGCCGCTCCACCAACGGCCTCAAACAGCGCCGCATCGGGTGCGCGATCCATCAGGTCCCGCATCGCCTTCATCAGCAGCATGCCACCGTTCACGCAAATGATCACGGCGGCGACGAGCGCCGCCCAATCATCGGCCGGCTCCCACCCGGGGCCACCCAGCAGTGCGATGGCAATCCCGACAAAGGCCGCCCCCGATGTAATGGCATCCGACCGATGATGCCACGCATCCGCATGAACCACCACGCTCCCGCTCGCCTCACTCACTTTGAGCACGCGCTTCGCAAGCAGTTCCTTGACGACAATTACGGCCGCCAGCACCGCCAGCGTAAATGGGGCGGGTGCATGATGCGGTGTGCGGATTTCCCTGATGGCTTCGATCGCGATGCCGGCCGCAGCCCCCAACATCATCGTCGCCACGGCGAATGCCGCCAACGGCTCGGCGCGTCCATAGCCGAACGGATAGCGATCATCCGGCGAGCGGCTGGCAATGCGCAGACCGCTCCAGACCACCAACGACCCGATCATGTCCGTGGCGCTCTCAATGGCGTCGGCCACGAGGGCGTAGGAATTGCCGGCGAGCCCCGCCACGAGCTTGATCATCGCCAGAAACGCGTTCACCACGAGCCCGATCTGGGCCCAACGCTGCGCACTGGCACTCGCCTTCGCATTGGCACTCGCTGCGTGGGCTGGCGTGTTCGGCAACGGCGGGTTCATAGCGGCAGGATGGTCACGGCACGGCAAAGGGAGCATCGGGCAAAAAGCATATTGGCGAAAGGTATCGCATGACTCGTTATGTTTCGCCCTTCATGACCACCCCCGCGAAACTCCCCACGCTCTCGCACCGCCTGGAGTATCTGGCCACCCGCGTGGCGGTGGGCGCCTTGCGCCTCATTGGCTGGCGCGGCGCTAGCTGGGTGGGCGGCCGCATCGGGCGGTTCGTCTACAAGCCCCTTGGCATCCGCCGCGGCGTGGTGGAGCGACAAATCGCCGCCGCCTTCCCCGACCTGACGCCGTCCCAGGTCGAGTCCATGGCCGCGGCCTCATACGACAGTCTCGGACGCACGTCGATCGAGACCGCCGTCATGCCCGGTACGTCGACCCAGGCCATTCTCGCGCGGGTGGCCCGCGTGGAAGGGTGGGAGCATGTCGAGCAGGGGCTGGCCGCCGGCCGAGGCATCATTCTCGTCACTGGGCACCTCGGGAACTGGGAATTCGGCGGCGCGTATTTCGCCGCGCGTGGCGCCCCCATCGACGTGGTCGCGCGCGGGATGGCCAACCCCATCTTCGAAGCGTACGTCGGACGCACTCGGCGCAAGATCGGCATGGAAGTCATCCATGATCAGGATGCGGTGCGCCGCACACCGAGGTCCCTGCGCGACAACCGCTGCGTCGCCTTTGTCAGCGATCACGATGCCCTCGGGCTGGCCAGCACCTTCGTGCCCTTCTTTGGTCGCCCCGCAAAGACGCCGCGCGGCCCCGCGGTGTTCGCACTGCGCTTCGGTGTGCCGGTGCTCTTCGTCGCGATCGTGCGCGAACCCAACGGGCAGTACGCCGTGCTGATCGAACCCGTGCCGGTCCATCCCACGGGCGACCGCGAAACCGATATCGACACGATCGTCCTCACCTACACGCAGATGCTCGAGGGATTCGTCCGTCGGTATCCGGCGCAGTATTTCTGGCAACACCGCCGCTGGCGTCGTCAGCCGCCGGACACGCCCGCGCACCTGCGCGAGCCGTGACGCGTTGCGTGACGCGTTGCGCACCGCGCGTATGAGTGCGGCCTCGTCGAAAGGGCGGACCGGCTGGCGTCGCATCCTGCGTCACGCCCTCTGGGCGGCGCTGGCGCTGCTGCTGGCGCCCGTGCCCGTCATTCTCGTGCTGGCGGTCGTCCAGCCGCCCATGACATCCGTGATGGTGCAGCAGACCATCGGGCGCGCATTGACCGGCACGAGGCCGCTGTGGCCCAAGCACACGCCCGTCGCACGCAGTGCGATCTCGGGCAACCTCCGGCGGGCGGTGCTCGCTTCTGAGGATGACCGGTTCTATCTGCACCACGGCATCGACTTCGTCGAGATGAACAACGCCCTCGAGCGGCGGCGCCGCGGCGGCAAGTTGCGCGGCGCCTCCACCCTCACGCAGCAAGTCGCGAAAAACCTGTTCCTCTGGAACGGACGCTCCTTTGTCCGAAAGGGCCTTGAGGTCTACATCACGCTCTGGCTGGAGCTGCTGCTCTCGAAGGAGCGCATCCTCGACCTGTATTTGAATCTGGCTGAGTGGGGGCCGAGCATTTACGGGGCCGAAGCGGCGGCACGCGCGCACTTCGGCAAGAGCGCCGCGACGCTGACGCGCGACGAGGCCGCGCGCCTCGCAGCGATCCTCCCCTCCCCCAAGCGCTGGTCACCCAAGGGCTCTGTGGCCTCGCGACGGGCCGCCGGCATTCTGGTGCGTATGCAGTACGCGGCGCCGCGCACCGAAGCGCGCTGACGCGCGGGCGTACGCCCGAGTGTACGCCCGAGTGTACGCCAGCGTCGTCGTCGCGATCGGCGTCAGGTCCCGATAACGAGCCCGCCGTCCACCTGCAGGACGGCGCCGTTGATAAAGCCCGCCTGATCCGAGGCGAGGAAGCAGTACGCGTTCGCCACGTCCTCCGGCGTGCCAATCCGCGACACGGGCGTATGTGCCTCCATCGCGAGCAGCGCGGCCTCGGGCATCTTGGCCGTCATGTCCGTGGCGATGAACCCCGGTGCGATGGCATTCACGGTGATGTGGCGCTTGCCCAACTCACGCGCCCACACCTGCGTCATGCCGATCACCCCGGCCTTTGATGCGACGTAGTTCGTCTGCCCGAAGTTGCCGTTGTGCGCGACCACCGAGGCCGCGTTGATGATGCGTCCGCCGCCGCGGGCGAGTAGATGCGGGATCACCGCTTGGGTACAGGTGAAGACGCCTTTGAGGTTCACCGCCAGCACGGCATCGAAATCGGCGTCGGTCATGCCGTCGACCGCGATACCGTCCTTCACCTTCACGAGTTGGGCATCGCGGGTGATCCCCGCGTTGTTGATGAGAATATCGATGCCGCCGAAGCGTGCGAGGGTGGCCGCCACGGCGGCATCGACGCTCGGCCGGTCGGTCACATCCGTCTCGACGAAGAGCACCGCGAAGCCCGCCTCCGTGAGCGCGCGGGCAGCGGCCTCACCGGCCTCGCGCAGGCGATCCCACACGGCAACTCGCGCGCCGCTTTCCGCCAATCGACGCGCCGTCGCCAGCCCGATGCCGTTGGCGCCGCCGGTAACGACCGCGACCCGTGATCCGAATTCAATGCGCATAATACGGCAAGTTAGGCGTGGGACGTTCGCTCGATAGGGGTCGGCACCGCGGCCTCCACCCACCGATCGAGCAGGCGCATGGATGTGCCCGCCCGTGATTGACGTCAAAGTCGGTGCTCGTCCCCGCTGCAACGAATGCCCACTTCCGGCGATCTTTCACGCATCGCACCACGACCGGCGAGACGGTTCCCGCCGGTGCCCATCTCTATTCGCCAGAATGACCCTGCTCTCGATGCTCACCTGCCGTCGCCTGCG
>CALQGY020000106.1 GCA_943330235.2 Candidatus Kuenenia stuttgartensis | reverse complement strand
TTTACCGATGCCGACGATCACGAGACATACATCGGCGACAACGTCATGTACTTCGAGACGGGGCAAGGCAGCGCACTGTCGGCGAACGCGCATCACGGCTGCGATCAACAAACCATTGAAGCGCGTGCCTATGGTGTCGCGCGCGCCTACGCGCCCTTGCTGGTCAACTCGGTCGTGGGCTTCATCGGGCCGGAGTACCTGTACGACGGCAAGCAGATTACACGTGCCGCGTTGGAGGACCATTTCTGCGGCAAGTTGCTTGGGCTGCCCATGGGCTGCGATCTCTGCTACACCAACCACGCCGAGGCCGACCAGAATGACTTGGACGTGCTGCTGACCGTTCTCGGGGTCGCGGGGTGCAGCTTCATCATGGGCGTGCCGGGCTCGGACGACGTGATGCTCAGTTATCAGAGCACCTCGTTTCACGATGCGTTGTACGCCCGTCGCGTGCTGGGGCTGCGCCCCGCGCCGGAGTTCGAGCAGTGGCTGGAGCGCATGGGCATCTTCGCGCCCGGAGAAACGGGACGTCTGGCCTCGCACCGTCGTGGCATCCCGTCGGCCTTCCAGCACGCATTGCAGCAGGCACCGCAGACTTCGGAGGCGTCGTGAGCGAGGTGCGCGCACCGGATGACCTCACGATCCCGAACCCGTGGAGCACCCTCGCCGCGCACACGCCAGCGCGTATCGCACTGGGGCGCGCAGGAATCAGCCTCCCGACGTCGGTGATGCTCGACTTTCAGCAGGCGCACGCGCTCGCACGCGATGCCGTGTACCACACGCTCGACGTTCCGGCTCTCGCGGAAGTGGTGCACACACTGGGACTTCACACCGTGCCGCTACAGAGCGCTGCGGCGTCGCGGGAGATGTATCTCCGTCGTCCCGACGCGGGCCGGCAGCTCAACGCGACGTCGCGGGCGCGGCTTGAGGCCGACCGCGCAGCGATGGACGCGGTCACGCATCGATCTGCCGATAATCAGCCGCGCTGCTCGATCGCCTTCGTCATCGCCGACGGACTGTCGGCACTCGCGGTCCAGCGACATGCCGCACCGGTGCTACGCGCCACACTGGCGCGACTGCACCGTCCCGCGGACGCACGGCAGCCACACGACGTCGCCGAGTGGACCGTGACGCCGGTCGCCATCGTGGAGCAGGCGCGCGTTGCCGTCGGCGACGACATCGGCGCCGCACTCGGCGCACAGGTGGTGGTGGTGCTCATCGGCGAGCGACCCGGCTTAAGCGCGCCGGACAGCCTCGGCGCCTATCTCACCTGGGCGCCGACACCGGGCCGTGTCGATGCCGATCGGAACTGCATCTCCAACATCCGCCCCGACGGCCTGTCGTACGACGACGCCGCCGACGCGCTCGTGTATCTCCTCGAACACGCACGCCAGCGTCAGCAGAGTGGCGTGATGCTCAAAGACGACCGCGACACGCCCCGGACGCTTCCCTCGGGTTGATCAGCATACGCGCGGCGTCGACACGTCACACGCCGCGCGAGACCTTCCCCGCGCGAGATGTTCCCCGCGCTACTCGAAGCCTGGTGGGTTTTCCCCCGCCACCTTGAAGTGACGTTCCAGTGCCAAGCCGGCGCGCCCCACCAACCCGTCGTCGAACAGACGCCCCAACAGCGTAATGCCATGCGGCACACGACGTGGTGTGGTAAAGTGCGGCAGCGGATGCTCGGGGTTGGGTGCCCAGTCGCTGCGCGCGTCCGACACCTGCACGAATCCGGCGCGCAACGTCAGACTCGGATGCCCCGTGCAGTTCGACAGCGTCAGCATCTCATCGCGCAACGACGGCACCAACAGCAGATCCACCTGCGAGAAGATCCGCGCCATTTCATTCGCCACGCGCCGACGGAATCGATCGGCCTGCACGAAATCCACCGCCGACAAGAAGCGCGCTTGCCGGAAGAGATTGGGCCACGAATCGTTGGTCTGTGATTTGAGCTGACTGGTCTTCCCGCTGAGCGTGAGCTCCTCAAACGACGCCGCCGCCTCCGCAAAAATCAGCAACGACAGCGAGTTGTACGGCCAATCGGGGAGCGACACCTCGGTAGGCACCATCCCCAACGCGCGCACCGCATCAAGCGCCGCGCGGTCCACATCCGTGGCAGGATGCTCGTTCATCCACTTGGGGAAGTAGCCCACGCGCAGCCCCTTCACGCTGGCGTTCGCGTCGTAATCCAGTGTGCTCGGCACACTCGACGCGTCACCCGCATCAGCCCCTGAAATCGCGTGGAGCACCAGCATGGCGTCTTCCACGCTGCGCGTCATCGGGCCCAGCTTGTCCAGCGACCAGCAGAGCGTCATTGCGCCGGTGCGCGGCACGCGACCAAACGTGGGACGCAGTCCCGTGACCCCGCAGCGCATGGCGGGGCTGATAATGCTGCCGCCCGTCTCGCTGCCAATCGAAAACGCCACCAGCCCCGCCGCCGTGGCGGCGCCCGGTCCGGCGCTCGAACCCGACGCGCCCTCCTCGAGAAGCCACGGGTTCATGGTCTGTCCGCCAAACCAGACGTCGTTGAGCGCGAGGGCACCAAGACTGAGCTTCGCGATCAACACCGCCCCCGCGTCGTGCAGTCGCTTCACCACGACCGAGTCCGCGGTCGGTACGCGATCGCGATAGGTATCGGCCCCATAGGTCGTCGCAATGCCCGCGGTATCGAGCAGATCTTTCACGCCGTACGGAATACCGTGTAGCGGTCCGCGATATTTTCCGGCGGCAATCTCCGCATCGGCGGCACGCGCCTGTGCCAGCGCCACGTCGCGTGTGACGGTGATGACGCACAGCAGCTTGGGGTCCAGCCGAGCGATCCGCGCGAGATAGATGTTGGTGAGCCGCTCCGACGTCAGCTGACGCGTCTCGATCCAGCGCGAGAGTTGCGTGACCGGCGCAAACGCGATGGCCGCGTCCGACGTAGGCAGTGGGCCGGGGTTCACCGTGGTGCGAATGAACTGATTCCGCGTCGAGCCCAGCGGCGCGCCGGGAACGGCAGGATTCCACTGCAACGCCGGCACCATCGTGTCGTCCAGTGGCACCGTGCGCGGTCCCGTGCGCCGCTCTAGGGTTGCGCCCATGCTGGTGCGCCAGCTCGCCGCCACCTGCGTGCGCTCGGCGTCGGTCATGTGCACTTGCATCAGCGGTTCGGCAGCGGCAAACGTGCTGGCCGTCACGGTCGGGCCGGCCGCCGCGGCGGTGCCGAAGGTCGGCGGCGCGCCAGGCGTAGGAGACGCGGCCGGCGTCTGCTCATCACCGCGGCAGGCGGCCGCGGCGGCGAGCATGCCCAAGGGGGCCTGGAGGAGGAACTGGCGACGAGTGTTCACGAGTTCTTCCGCAGCACGTACGGCCAGGAGATGCGATTGCGCGCATAGTAGTCGCGCAATTTTCCGCTGGCGGTCCCGAGTTCATCGCTGACCAGTGCGAGCATGTTGCCCGTCGGTTCGAACACCAGGAACCCTTTCTCGTCCACGTCAAGCACTGGGCGTCCCTGATAGAGAAAACCATCCTGAGCGCCATGCTGAAACATGTGCTGGTGCGCGTGTTCTCCGCAGACGAACGCATTGAGCGCCTGAATAAACGTGTGCTTCTCGGCCGAACCGATGGCCGCGGACGCGATGCCTTTCGCGGATGGTTCGCGCTGATTGAATTTGTCCACCATTTTCGTGATCAGCGCATTTTCTGTGGCGGCCACTTGGCGAACTTTCGCATTCGACGGCGCCGCTGCGTCCACCTTCTGAAAGTTCACGTAGTTCCCGGCGAACATTCGGTAGTACGTCGGTGGTGCGGTGTCCCGCAGTTCGTACACTCCCTGCAAGTCATAGTCGGGAAAGTACGACTTGCGTACCCGCTCCCCATCGGACCCGCCCGAAATCGCCTCCGTCGTGCGCGCCTTTCCACCAAATTCCGAGCTCTTGTTCTTCGCCCAGAGTGGCTTGGCAGAACGATTTTTATTGTTGTAGTGTTGCGCCACCGCGCCGCGATTCGTGGCGCGCACGATCAGGAGGAGCTTTTTCCTCTTGTAGAGGCCTTGGCAAAATGACTTGAGCATTCCCACGTGCCGGGGGAGCATACCGAGTTCTTCCGCACGTTCGATATCACTGGGAGACATTATCAGCCTCAGGCGAAAATCTGGGGGTGGGCAACACCGCGATCCGCGCAAACGTACCGTCGGGCAGCAGCGTCGGCAATTCACCCCCCCGCACTTCCCCGACGCGGTGTCAGGCGATCACACGCTGCGTGCGCCTCGCCTGAACGCCTATGGTCCATGGGAACACACGTCGCACACCCGACGTCAATGCCATTCCCCATTGCCACCACGGCCATGCTCCGTCATCGCGTGATTGCATCCTCCATCGCTGCGGCCATCGTCCTCTCAGCGTGTGGCCCGTACATCCGCGTACGCACCACCGTCGCCCCCGAGGCGACGCTCAGCGCGTTCCATACCTTCCGCGTACTGACCCCGCCACCGCGGAAAGACGGGCGGCGCGGCCAAGACGACCCCATGCTCGTCAACTCCATCAGCAATCAGGCGCTGCGCGTTAACGTCACCGACGCGTTCATCGCGCGCGGCTACGCGCTATCGCCTGACTCCGCCGACTTCACGGTGGCCTACTACGCCAGCACGCGCGAACGTCTCGACATCACCATGTGGGACTATGGCTACCGGCGCCGCTGGATCGGCTGGGGCGGCGTGGAGACCGTGGCGACGCCATACACCGAGGGCACGGTCATCGTCGACGTCGTGGATGCCAAAACCAACGACCTGCTCTGGCGGGGACGCGGTACCGCGCGCACCAGCGATCATCCCACCGAGTTTCAGCGATATCTGCGCGACGCAGTCACCGCCATCGTGAAGAAGTTTCCGAACGCCACGTCGCGCTGAGCGCGCATCACGGTGCGTCCCTTTGCGTGTGTCCTGTCTCTGCTGCTATGATTGCGGCGCCCGACTTCGGCCCGTCTTCCCCACGCAGAGCTCCCCATGCGCCTTCGTCTGTTCTCCCTCGCCCTGACCGCGACGCTGGCTCTGCCCGCCGCGGCCCACGCTCAGGAACCCTACGCGTGGCGCGACTCACTCGTGTTCCACACGTTTTCCATCGCCGCCGTCGACCCACGCACCGGTGAAGTCGGCGTTGCCGTCACCACGCGCGTCGCCTGCGTCGGCAACGGCGTGCCCTGGGTGCGCAAAGGCGTCGGCGCCGTCGCGACGCAGGCGAACACGCGTACCGAGTACGGCAACGAACTGCTCGATGCGCTCGCCAAGGGCGAAGCCCCCGACGCCGCCCTCAAGCGCTTGATGGCGGCCGACACCGGATTCCAATCGCGGCAGATCGGCGTCATTAGCCTCGACGGGCGGTCGGCGCAGCACACCGGCACCGGCCCCAAGCAGTGGGCGGGCCATCGCGCCGGCAAGAACTACGTCACGCAAGGCAATATCCTCGTCGGCCCCGAAGTCATCGCCGCCGTCGCCAAAAGCTTCGAAGCCAGCGAAGGCACGCCGCATCACCTCGCCGACCGCCTCATCGACGCCATCAACGCCGGCTTCCAGTTGGGTGGCGACAAGCGACACGGCCTCCGCACCTCCGCCGCCGTCGTCGTCTCCGATCCGCGCCCCGGCATGTCGCGCCGCACCGACGGCCAGACGGTCAATATCAACGTCTGCGAAAATGCTGATCCAGTGGGGGAGCTTCGTCGCATCTACGACGCCGTTTCGCAAACCCTCGGCTATCGCACGCTCCAGCAATTCTCCGGCGGCGACGTCTTCCAGCTCAAGCTGATCCTCAACACGCTCGGCTACTACAAAAAGGGCGAAACCATCAGCGAACGCGCCCCCGACGCCAATGTCCTCACCGCCGAGACCGTCGCCGCCGTCGACGCCTTCCGCACACGCGAGAACATGGGCACCCCAAGCGATGGCGGCTCGCCCGCCGGTCTCGTCGATAGCGAAACCGTCGCGCGCCTCTGGGCCGCCCTCGAGAAAATCGGCAAGGCCACCACGGTCCGCCAACAGCTCCTCGACATCACCATGATCCGCCGCTAACCCTCTGTGACCTCTGTGACCTCTGTGACCTCTGTGTCTAAAAGCTGTTAACACAGAGGACACGGAGGACACGGAGGACTGCGACGGCGCGCGAGTGGCCCCTGCCGTCGCCGCGTCGTTCCGCCGCACCCGTCCATCCCCCGGTCTCCGCGATGCCCCTGCACCCGATGGTCATGAACCGCATGTGTCACCGCCGGCTCGCCACCCTGGCCACGCTGGCCCCCGCGCTGCTCTCCGCACAGCCCGCGCGCACCGCCGACATCGCCCGTGCCACCGCCACCATCACGGCGCCGCCCATCCTGCAGGACATCCGCACGCTGGCCTCCGACGCGTTCGAAGGGCGAGCGCCCGGTACGCGCGGCGAAGATTCCAGCGTCGCGTTCCTCCAGCGCGAATTTCGTCGCATCGGACTCAAGCCGGGTAATCCCAACGGGAGCTATATCCAGCCCGTGCCGCTGGTGGGGACGACCTCGGTGATCGATGCGCGCGTCAATCGTGGCGGTACCAGCACGACCCTGAAGGCGCTCGACGATATCGTCGCGTGGTCGCTGCGCCCCGACACGCTCGTCACCGTCAAGCCCGCCGACATGGTGTTCGTTGGCTACGGCGTGGTCGCGCCCGAGTATCAGTGGGATGACTTCAAGGGCATCGATGTGAAAGGCAAGATCGTGATCATGCTCGTGGGTGATCCGCCGGTGCCCGACCCACGCGATACCACACAGCTCGACAGCACGATCTTTCGCGGCAAGGCCATGACGTACTACGGCCGCTGGACCTACAAGTTCGAGACCGCCGCCGCACATGGCGCCGCCGCGGTACTGCTCGTGCATCAGACCGGACCCGCCGGCTATCCGTGGACCACCGTGCAAAGCAACGCGCGCGAGAAACTCGAAATCGCCAACGGGCCGGCGCACAGCGCGGTGGAAGGGTGGATTCACCTCGACGCCACCAAGCGCCTCTTCGCCGCGGCCGGGCAGAACTTCGACGCACTGGAGCGCACCGCCCGCACGCGCGCGTTTCGCCCGGTCACGCTGGGCAGCACGGCCGCCATCACGGTGCACAACACCGTACGCCGCATGGCGTCGCGCAACGTTATCGCGCGCCTCGATGGATCCGACCCCGCGCTGCGCAACGAATACGTGGTGATGTCCGCGCACTGGGATGCGTTCGGCATTGGGCGCGCCATCAACGGCGACTCCATCTACAACGGCGCCCTCGACGATGCGACCGGCGTGGCGTGGCTGCTGGCACAAGCACGCGCCTTCAAGGCCTTGGCGGTCGCCCCCAAGCGCACAATCCTCTTCCTCGCCGTCACGGCCGAAGAAGCCGGTCTCCTCGGCTCGCGCTGGTACGGTGCCAATCCGCTCTATCCGCTCAACAAGACACTCGCGAACATCAACATGGACGCCATGAATGCCTATGGCCGCACCAAGTCCATCGTGAGCTTGGGGGTGGGACAGTCGTCGCTGGAAGATCTGCTGGTGCGCGAAGCGGCCACCGATGCGCGTGTCGTCAAGCCCGATCCCGAATCGGAGAAGGGCTACTTTTATCGCGCCGACCACTTCGAGTTCGCACGTCACGGCGTGCCCGCCCTGTCCTTTCTGTTTCCGGGCACCGACTATCTCGACAAACCGGCCGGCTTCGAGCAGCGCGTGCGCGGCGACTACATCGCGCGTGATTATCACAAGCCCAGCGACGACGTGAAAGCCGACTGGGATCTCGCCGGCATCGTAGACGACACGCGACTCACCTTTCGTGTGGCGTACGATGTCGCGAACGGCACCGTATGGCCCACGTGGAACGTCGGCTCGGAATTTCGTGCCAGTCGCGAAGCGTCGCTCGCGAAGCATCGCAAATAGTTCGGCCTTGAAACAGCCAGCGGGGTGCCCGTGTCAGAGCACCCCGCTGGCCCACCGACGCGCTGCCGGTTAGTTCGGCTTCTTCACCGGCGCAGCCGAGGCAGGTGCTGCCGACGCAGGCGTCGACTTCGCACTCTGCGACACCGCACCGCCGTAGAACAGCGCGTTGAACACCACCTTGAACGTGCCAAACGGCTGCCCGCGCCACTGCGGCCGGAAGCCGATGAGCACCACGTGGCCGCGGCCGTGCTTCACATCCACCGCCGCCGCCTGCCCCTGCAGATACTTCTCGCCCAACAGATACCCCGAAAGCAGCGGCGAGCCTTCCTTCCCATAGCGCGCCAGGACGCTGCCCTCAAAGCCCTCTGTCGTGGCGAACACCGGGCTGCCATCCACGAATACCTTCGACTTCTCCGGCATCCCCGCCATCACCGGATGCGTGCCGTCGGCGTTGATCTCAAGAATAGATCCGCTCGAGAAGAAGTCGCTGCGCTTGAGCCCCGCCACCACGTTCTTCACCGGCAGATGCAGCGCGCCAATCGCAAAGTCGCTGCTCTGGCTGAACGTGATCATCGAGCCGCCGGCGCGCACGAATGCGTCCAGCGCGCGAATGCCCGCATCGCCCACACCACCCTCGTAACGCGGCGGCACCGTGCCTTCGGCGAAGCCGTCGGTGATGGTCGCCACGCGATCGCTCGCAAACAGAATCACGTCGTACTTCGCATTCAGATCACCCGCCTGAATGTCCGAGTTCGTCAGCACGGCGTACTTGAAGCCCCAGCTATCCAGCAGCCACTCGGTCCAGCCTTCGTCCATGCTCGCCGTGAACGGCCGATAGATCGCCACACGATTGCGCACCGCCGCACCACTCGGCGCCGCCGCGCTCGCGCGCCGCTCCGCCCGCAACCCCAACGCGTCGGCCTGCGCCACCGCCTTCTCCACACCGGCGCCCCCCACCACATACCGACCGTTATCGAAGCGCACCGTGGCGCCGTCGTTCATCGCGCGCGCCAACACACGGAAGCTGTTGTTCTGCGCCGGATCCAGCGCGAGCAAGTCGCCCGCGCCCGTAATGCGCGCCGGCGGCGGCACGATGCCGGCCGCACTCGCGTCCGTCGTGAACGGCGCGTCGGCGTTGGCCAAGTCCGTGCCCTTTCCCTGCACCAGCTTCATCGCCGCACGCAGCTCAGCGCTCAGCGGCGAGCGCGCTTCATGCACCGCCACGTCCATCTGATACGGCAGCGTCCATCCCGCTGCGTCATACGGCTGCTCCGGCGGGCCGCCCGGATATTCGCGCAGATCCGGATACTCCTGCTTCTCCAACACCTCGCGCGCCAGCTCACCGTATTCCTGATCCATCGGAATCACCCACGTCCCGCGCGGATACAGCGTGTTCTCATAGCGCACATCACGATCCAACTGTGACACGCGAATGCCCTGAAACGCCAAGCGCCGCAGCAACTCCACCGCCGTGCCCGGATCGCGCTGCTGCTGCGGCACGAAGTACGCATACGGCGGATTGGCCGCATACTTCGCAATGGTATTCCGCCCCGCCTGATAGCGATTGTACAGCAGGTCTTCGCGATACTTCACCGCGTAGTCCAGCACCGCCATTGACGCGGTACGCATGTAATCCACCGCGTCCTTCAGGCGCCACCAGCCACCGGGCCACGGACTCGAATACAACGACTGCGGACGCAGGTCACGATACTCGGCCGGGAAATCACGAACCGTGTAGAAGTGCGGCGTCGCATACTGATACAACGCCGTCTCCGTCCAGAAGGCCGCGATGTTCTGCAGCATCGGCAGATAGTCGATATACCCGGGATACCACGCATCAAAGCCCGTACCCATGTGCGTCGCGCCCACCTTGCCTTCCTGCTCCAGCTGCTGCGCAATGGTCATGCCGATGGTGTTCACTTCACGCGACAACATCGGGTTGACGCGCGTCGCGATGGGATCGGCAAACGGCGGCAGCCAAATACGTGTGGGGAATGGCGCCGTCTGGTGCTGCACGTAGATGATGTTCGGTTCGAACTGCCGCCACGTGCGCGCCACCACGCGCGACTCCACGACGTTCAGCATGTAGCCGTCGCGGTTGTTGTCGTGCCCGATGTACTTCTGATACAGCTCGTGCAACGGGCTCACCTCATACGGCGTCCCCACATTCTCGCGGTACCAGTTCACCACGATGTTCTGGCCGTCGGGATTGATACTCGGCCACAAGAACAACACCGTGTTCTCGAGAATCGCCTTGTTTTTCGGATCGTCCGGCTTCGAGAGAATGTCGTAGGCCAGCTGGATGGTATGCTGCGAGCCGGCAATCTCGCTCGCGTGCAAACCGCCGCTGATATCCACGAACGCCTTCCCTTCGCGCGCCAGCGCATGCGCCTGCGCGTCGGTCAGCCCCGCGGGATGCGCCAGCTTCTGCGCGATTTCGCGATAGTGATCCAGCTTCGCCAAGTTCTCGGGCGACGAGATAATGGCCAGCGTCCACGCGTGGCCCGTGGACGTCTTGCCCACGTCCATGAGCTTGATGCGATTGCTCGACGCGGCGAGACGCTGGAAGTACGTGATGCTCTCGTCGTAGGTCGCCAGCTTGTAGTCGGCGCCGACTGTGAAGCCCAGCACCGACTCGGGCGTCGGGATGGCGGGCTGCGCGTGCAACCGCGTCGGCGCCAGCGAGGCGAGCGCCAGCCAAGCGCAGGCGCCGAGCATGGGCACAGAGGCCGCACACGCGCGAGAACGCGACGCGAGGCGGCGGATGGGAAAACGGTGTGGGAGGGCAGTCATCTGCGGAATATGCGGGCGAATGGCCCGCAACGGAGGTACCGTTCAGTCGGCTTGCCCCTTCCCGCCGCCTGTCGTCCCCTTCCCGCCACCGTACCACCATGCCTCGAAGGCTGTTTCCGCTGATCCGTGTGGGTGCGATCGCCGCGGTGTTCCTGGCCGCCGCATGCGGAGGGGATGAACGTGGCAACCGACCCATTATTGGCGTCGTACAGATCTCCTCGGTCCAGCCCATGGACGAAGCGCGGGAGGGATTCTTCCAGGCGATGGCGGATTCGGGCTACGTGAAGGACGTCAACGTCACGTTCCTCGAGCGGAATGCGCAGGGGGACATCCCGACGCTGTCGCTCATCATGAAGGAGTTCCTGCAGCAGAATGTGACGCAGGTCGCCACCCTGTCCTCGGTCGCGACGCAAACCGCCCTCAAGATCATCACCGATCGCCCCATCGTCTTCGGGGCCGTCGCCAATCCGTACCTCATTAAGGCCGGCACCAGCGCCACGGACCACCGGCCCAACGTCACGGGCGCGGAAATTCCCCTGCGCATGGACGTGCCGTTCGCGCTCGCGCAGGAAGTGTTTCCCGGCATCACCGTGTGGGGCACGCTCTTCGATCCGGCCGACCCGTTCGCCGAGTTCTATCTCGAGAAGGCCAAGCAAGCGGCCGAAGCGCTGCATCTGAAGTTCGTGCCGATTGCGTGCATGAGTTCACAGGACATCGTGTCCGGCGTGCAGGCGCTGCGCGCGCAGGGCGTCGGGGGCCTCATGCAGATCCCCAGCGTCATGATCGCTGGCGGGTCGCCCGCGCTCGTGAAGGCCGCGCGCGAATTGAAGATGCCCGTGGTGGCATCGAACACCGGCTTCGTCGGCGTGCCGCTCTCCAGCGGATCCAGCTTCCGTGACAACGGCTACGCGCAGGGGCTGTTGATGATCCGCGTGCTGCGCGGTGCGAATCCAGCCACGATCCCCTTTCAGAGCGTGTCCATTCCGCAGCTCATTGTCGATCTGAAAGGCGCCGCCGATTTCGGCATTACCATTCCCGCCGCCGTCATCGCGCGGGCCACCAAGGTGATTCCCGTAACTGGTGCCGTGGCCGGTGCCGTGGCCGGTGCCGTGGCCGGTGCCGTGGCCGGGGCCGGCGCCCCCGCACTCGCCAACGGGGTGCGTCACACGTCGTCGCAGTGGGGCTTCTGGTTCTCGGCCATGGTCCTCGGCCTCGCCTTTGCCGCGCTGGCCTGGGGCGTCTACATCGCGTCGCGCATTCTCCGGTTTCCCGACATCACGCCCGACGGCAGCTTTCCGTTAGGCGCAGCGGTGGCCGCGACGATGATGGTCAGCGGAGTCGATCCGCTCTTCGCCACCATCGCGGCGTTTTTCGCCGGCATGGTGGCCGGCTACGTGACCGGCCTGCTGCACACGCGGCTCAAGGTCACGGAGCTACTGGCCGGTATTCTCGTCATGACCGCGCTCTATTCGGTGAACCTGCACGTCATGGGACGCTCGAATATCTCGCTGCTCGACCGCGCCACGCTCGCCACGCGATTGGCCGATCTCGTCCCCGCGGTCGGATCGTGGAGTAACGACGCGGCGTTCGGCGCCGTGTTCGTCATCGTGATGCTCGCGCTGGGGCTCGCGCTGACGTGGTTTCTCCGCACCGACTTCGGCATGGCGCTGCGCGCCGCCGGCGACAATCCGGCCATGATCACCGCGCAGGGCGTTGATCGACGCGGCATGGTGGAACTTGGCCTCGCGCTCTCCAACGGCATGGTCGCGCTGTCGGGCGCCCTGATGGCGCAGTATCAGGGCTTTGCCGATGTCACGATGGGCGTCGGCACGCTCGTGGCAGGTATGGCCGCCGTGATTCTCGGCGAAACGCTGCGCCCCAAGCGCTGGCGCCTCGGCGCGACCATCGCCATGGTGGCCGTTGGCGGCGTGCTCTTTCGCACCCTGATTGCGCTCGCGCTCCGCATCGGCCTCAACCCCGTGGACCTCAAGCTCGCCACCGCGGCCTTCGTTCTCCTCACGCTCGTCCTTCCCCAATTGCGTCTCGGCGCACGCCTCGGCCTGTCCCGTGCAGGAGCCACCCGATGATCGAAATCTCCGAGATGCACAAGACGTTCGAGCAGCCGGGCGGTGAGCACGTGCACGCGCTGCGCGGCATCGA
Source organism: Candidatus Kuenenia stuttgartensis (assembly GCA_943330235.2). GTDB lineage: Bacteria > Gemmatimonadota > Gemmatimonadetes > Gemmatimonadales > Gemmatimonadaceae > Gemmatimonas > Gemmatimonas stuttgartiensis_A. The sequence goes on along the minus strand of CALQGY020000106.1, from coordinate 547 downwards.
TCTCACCCTGCCCACCGGACAGTTTCTCACGGTCATCGGTAGCAACGGATCGGGAAAGTCCACCATCCTCAACGCCATCGCCGGCACATTTCTCCCCGACGAGGGCACCATCCGCATCGCGGGCACCGACGTCACGCGCCTCCCCGAGCACAAGCGCGCCACGCTGATCGGGCGCGTCTTTCAGGATCCCTTCAAGGGCACGTGCCCGTCCATGACGGTCGCGGAGAACCTCCGCATGGCCGAACTCCGCGGGCTGTCACGCGGGCTACGCATCGGCCTCGCCAGCGGTACCCTCGATCGCTATCGCGAGCAGCTCGCCTCCCTCGGCATGCGTCTTGAAGGACGCCTCCACGCGCAAATGGGCACCCTCTCCGGTGGACAGCGACAGGCCATCACGCTGCTCATGGCCACCATCCGCCGCCCCGCGCTGCTGTTGCTCGACGAGCACACCGCCGCCCTCGACCCGCGTGCGGCCGAGCAGGTCATGCGCGTGACCGACGAGGTGGTCCGCTCGCAGCACCTCACCACGTTGATGGTGACGCACAGC
>CALQGY020000105.1 GCA_943330235.2 Candidatus Kuenenia stuttgartensis | reverse complement strand
TGTGGGCAGAATGCAGCACCGTTACGTGCTGTGCAGTTTGACGGTGATTTGACCGAGGGGCGGTATGCTGTCGAGCGAAGTTCATCCCTCCCCGCGGCGGCGGGTCTCGCTCACACCATTCGGTCGGGTGCATCATGCGTATTCCAGTCCTTGCCTTGTCGCTTTCATTGTTGGCTGGAGCGGCGGTCTCGCTGCCAGCTCAGACGCCGTACCTGAATACCAACTTTGGACTGGTCGCTGGCGAGACGCAGTATCTCTATGTCACGGCTCCGAATCCACAACCGTTCTACTCGTTCGCGTGGAACTTGAGCGGTCCGTTTGATTTGACCACCCCGTCGCTGCTTTCCGGGACTGTCTACAGGGTGCGAATTAGCGGTCGCGCTGGGGTTGGACCGCTTGATGGTCTAACTAACTACAACAATTCTCGGCCCGATGCGGCATTCTTCTTCTGCGGATTCTTCCAAAACCTCGACACTTGTCAGGTTCCCGGGGATGGCTTTGGCGTAGCAGCTTGGGATGGAGTTCTGGGTCGCCGGCCGGCCGTCGATACCTACAACCCGGACCACGTGTACGATTACTTCGTCGCCGGTCGAGATGCGGGCCTCCGTTTTACGTTCACCGATAATCCGTACGGCGACAACGTCTCTGACATTCAAGTGTCGATCTCTTCGCTCGGCTCAACGACCGTCCCCGAGCCTTCCACCTACGCCCTGATGGCGGCAGGTCTTCTCGGACTCGGTGTAGCCGCTCGCCGTCGTCGCAAATCACCAAACGCATAATCGTTGCAGTCCCAGCGTAATCCCTCGTAGTAAAACTGGGATTACCGTATCGGGATGGCCAACCGCCGCGCATCGAGCGCGCTGAACGACAGCGGGGCGACCACCGAACGGGGCCGCCCCGCTGTCATGTCGGCCATGCGCCCGGTCGCGTCGGTATCGAGCGGCCCGCGCGCTTCACGGGCGCTTCACGGGCGCTCGGCAGGGATGCGCGGCCGGATACCGAGCCGTGGCTCTTCCAAGGCATCGACCGACCGGAGCGTAGCGAGGGCCTCGTCGTATGCGCTGAAGTCGACGGCCGCCGTCAGCCGCTGCCCGAATGAGAGCACCTCGATCAGCGTCTGCACGTACGCGTCGCGGGAGATCGCGCGGAGTCCGGTGATGTACTCATCGCGGACGATGATCGGCACCAAGATCCGAGGCTGACCGGCCGACAGCACTTCGGCGTTCATGAACGCTCGGGAGACGCGGCCATTCCCGTCGCCGAACGGATGGACCTCACTCAGCACGAACATCAGGGCCACGGCGCGATAGAACGGGTCGTCGACTGCACGCACGATCTCGATCCCCTTTCGCAGTGTGCCCTCGACGAGGTCTGGATGCACGAACACCGTCGTGCCGGCCATGTTCTCCGTCCGCTTCCATTCGCCCGGGCGCTCTTCCGGGCGCCCGCCCATGATATCGCGATGCGCGGCGCGCAGACGGTCGAGAAATGCGTCCGGGCTATCGTCCACCACGCTTCGACCGACGTACTCGGGGGCGCTCACCACCCGATACGTCCCAACGACATCGTGGGCGTCCTTCGGTCGGCCAGCGGGGAGCGCGCCGTGGAAGACAATGCCCTCGGCCTCTTCGACCTTGAACTTTGTGCCCTCGATGTAGTTCGAGAAGTACGCGTCGAAGAACGCGCAGTGGAGGAACGCCTGCGGGGACTGCGGTGCCGCCTGGATCGTGTGCGGCGGCAGCGCGCGCAGGTGGGCGAACACCTCGTGGAAGCGCCCGAGCCGGTCCGGGTCGTACGGCATGCCCGCCGCGCGCGCGAGCGCGACGTCGGACGTGAATTTGACCGGGCGGGTGCGCAGTAACCCTCCGATCAGCTCGTGCAGCGTGTCGAATTCGCGTGCGGCGTCGAGCGCCGGCACCAGGTCCCGGGCGTCGTCACGGAGTCGATGCAGCGCGTCGGGTCCGCCCCCGCGCAGGTCACGCTCGAGTTCTTCCTCGATCCGGGCCCGTGACAGGCCGCGCGATACACCCACCCGCGCACGGGAGGGCTTGAGGCACTCAAGGAGCGCGCGCGCGCGGGAGGCGATGTAGACGTCGAGCATCGGGCGGTCGCCGAGGAGTGGCCCCGGCCCCTCGACGAGACGGATCGCCGCGCCAGGGAGCGCTAGCCGGCGCTCATAGGGCGCGCTCACGACAACGGACCCGTCTTCGGCCGGGCGGCTCTCAATCGCCGTGCGATACGAGATCACCGTGCCTGGGGCGAGGAGGGAGACCACCTGATACAGGTTTCGGGCGACGATCCGCGCTGGATCGCTCGTCAGGTCGCTCGTAAACAGCCGCGGGGCGATCTTTCGCGCCCTTCCATCGCGCACGGCGCGCGATACCGCTTTGGACGTCGCCGCGGTGGTGACAAACACATCGGGTAGCGCCAGCGACTTTTTCGACATAGAGACAGAGATTGGCCGGTATATTCCCAGATTATCCCGATAAACTCCGCCGCTGGGCGATAATCTCAGGATATCACGTGTGGGTGTCCACCGAGGCGCGTAAGTCTCGTGCACCTGCGGACGGAGGCCAGAATCTCGCGATAGGCAGCGAAAACCGTCCTTATGTCCTATAATGTACGGATAAAATGTCTTTTTTGGCAATAAATTCTTTTTAGTATGGCAATTCGTCACACCTTCACAGCCCAGAAAGGGATTGCCAGCAATAGTGGCGCGGATCGGATCCGGCCCGTCGGCGCTCCCGCAGGCGTCTACTCGTTCCCGCCGCTGACGCACAAACGCAAAACGGCGCCCTGACCGAAGTCAGGGCGCCGTTTGTCTATGCGCGTACACAGTGGCTAGGGAGGGAATTGAACCCCCGACACGCGGATTTTCAGTCCGCTGCTCTACCAACTGAGCTACCTAGCCATACACCAAACCTGGAATCCCGCCCCAGACCGGACTGAAAACATAATCACCGGCGCCCCGCCGCCAACCCCTCAACGCATGATCCGCGGCGGTTCGCCCGCAATCACCTCACGCCGGACGTGTCCACGTCGCCGTGATGATGCTCTTCAAGCCGCCACGCACGTTGAAATCGCCCACCACCGTGATCGACTTCGGCGTGCACGCCGCTACCAGATCATCCAAAATCCGGTTCACCACGCGCTCGTAAAAAATGCCGTCGTTCCGGAAGCTCCACAAATACAGCTTCAGACTCTTGAGCTCCAGGCACCGCTCCGCCGGCGTGTACGTCATCCGGATGGTCGCAAAATCCGGCGCCCCACCCTCCAGCAACTTGAGCTCCGCCGCGTCCGTCTCGATGCCCCCCAACGGGCACAACGACGTAAACTCGTCGGTCTCCATGAATATCTCGTAATTCCGGTCCGCGTACGGATTCGGAAACGTCTCCAACAATTCAGGCTTCGGCATATGCGCAGCGGGAACGGCGGGGGTAACCGCGGGTGAACGAAGGAACGGCGGATCGTGATGCACGGCCAACGACGCGTCGGAATGTACCGCTACCGGGCCAGACGACCGCGGGAACCGCGCCCCACAAGTAAAACCCGCCGGCAAGCCCAGCCTACCCTCCGTTCGTCTCGCGAAGCCGCTTCGACCACTCGTCCAGCAGCAGCTTCTCGGCCGACGTCAGGCTCGACATCCCGCTCGACGCGATCTTGTCCAGCACCGCATCCAGCCCGGTCGACGGCTGCTCAGCCACCGCCGTCGGCGCGGCACGCGGCGTCGGGGCCGGACGCGTCCGGGTCACCGCCGCCTTGCTCTGCGCCACAATGTCGTCCACCTCGCGCGCCGCCGGGCGCGCGCCGCTCCGCGGGATCGGGCGAGGACTCTCATCGCCGTACTCCGGGGCCGGCGCAATGCGCCGGCGCAGGCGGTCTAAGCTCTGCGTGTTGGGCGCGTACAGGTAGATCAGCCCCGCCGCTATGCCGCCAATGTGGGCCGCGTACGCCGTGCCGCCGATATCGCCGTGATCGATAATCGCCATCACGATGTTCATCGCCGCCATGAAGATCACCAGCCACCGCACCTTCATCGGCACCACACCGAACAAGAACACCTCATCGTCCGGCCACCGCGACGCGTACGCCACCGCAATGCCCAAGATCGCCGCCGACGCGCCGATGAGAATGCCCCCTTCCTGCTGCAGCATGTAGTGGAAGGCCCAGCCGCCCAGCCCGCACCACAGGTAATACCACGTAAACGTGCTCGCGCCCCACGCACGCTCCACCCGCGGCCCGAACAGCCACAGCGTCCACATGTTGAGCGCCAGGTGCATCAACCCACCGTGCACGAACATGTACGAGCCGATCGTCCAGAACTTTCGCGCCGCGATATCGCCCGTCGCGTAGCCCAACGCGCTGGCCATGTTCATCTCGCCCACCAACGTGGCCTGCACGAAGTACACGGCCACACACAGCCCGATCAGCCAAAACACGGCCGTCGGACTGCGCGGACTCTCAAACTCGTCGTACGTCGTGGATTCCATGGCGGAGAGGCGGGCGAAACGAAAAGGCGCGGCCGTTAGGCCATCGCGAGCAGCACAATGCGCTCGCAGAGATCGGGAAACAAGACACCGGCTGCCGCCGCCGCCTGCGGAATCAGACTCGTCGGCGTCATCCCCGGCAACGTGTTCGCTTCAAGACACCACGGCTGCCCCTGCGGGTCCAGCCGGAAATCGATCCGCGCGTACCCCCGCAACTTGAGCGCCGCAAACGACCGCCGCGCCTGATCCGCCAGCTTCACTTGCACATCCACCGACAGTTCGGCGACGAACTCATCGGCCATCCCCGCCGTGTATTTGCACTCGTAGTCGTACAACTCCTTCATCGGCTTGATCTCGATCGTCGGCAGCACGTCGTCGCCCAGAATCCCCACCGTCAGCTCGCGACCCGGCACGAACCGCTCCACCATCACCTCGTCGTCGTACCGGAACGCCTCGGTAATGGCCGGCTGCAGCTCGCTCGGTTGGCGCACAATCGACAGCCCCACCGTGCTCCCCTGCTTCGACGGCTTCACCACCACGGGCCACTCCAGCACGCGCGCCACCTCGTCGGGGTCCACCAGACCGGTCCCCGGCGCCGGCGCCATCAGCCAGTTCGCCGTAGCCACCCCCGACGCGCGCAGCAGCACCTTGGTCAGGTGCTTGTCCATCGCCAGCGCGCTCGCCAGATGCCCGCTCCCCGTGTAGCGCACGCCGGCCATATCCAGCAGCGCCTGCACGGTCCCGTCTTCACCCTGCCCGCCGTGCAGCGCGATGAACACGCAGTCCGCGCCGGTGATCTCCGGACGCGACGCCAACAACGGCGACAGCGACCGCGATCCCAGCCCCGCCAACGCCTCCAGCGACGGGGGCGCACTCCCCACCCCGCTCACCAAAAGACGCGCCTCCGTCTCGCGCGACAGCACCCCCTCCGCCGGATCCAGGCACGTCACCGTGTGACCGCGCGCGCGCAGTCCCACCGCAATGCGCAGCCCCGACGACAGCGACACGTCGCGCTCCGCCGAGACGCCGCCCAACAACACCGTGATGTTCATGGCCTGTTCACCGATGCATGAGGTACTCGAGCACATCAAAGCGCGTCACGATCCCCTGTACGACGCCGTCCTTCTTCATCAGCACCGCACGGTTGCTCTTCGACAGCAGCTTCGCCACGCTCTCCACCGGCTGATCGCTCTCCACCGTCGGGAACGGCTGGTCCATCACGTCGGCCACCGACTGGTCCAGCACCTTCGGCTCCGCCAGCGACTTGGACGTCAGCTGCGACTCCGCCACGCTGCCGATGCACACGGCGCCATCCATCACCGGCGCCTGCGACACATTGTGCAGCGCCATCAGACGAATGGCCTGACGCACCGAGGATCCCGGGGCCACGCTCACGATGGCCGGCGCGCTGCCGTCCTTGTGCCCCAACACCGCTTCAATGCTCGTCGGCGGCGCATCCAGCAGCTGGTTCTCACGCATCCACTCGTCGTTGAACACCTTGCTCAGATACCGCTCGCCGGTGTCGCACAAGAACGTCACCACACACGCGTTCGGATCATCCAGACGACGCGCCACGGTCAGCGCCGCATGCGCAATCATCCCCGCCGACCCGCCCACGAAAATCCCCTCTTCACGCGTCAGGCGCCGCGCCATCCCGAAGGCGTCCTTGTCGCTCACGGAGATGAATTCGTCAATAAGGCTCATATCGAGCGTCAACGGCACGCAGTCCTGACCCACCCCTTCCACCTTGTACGGCGCCCCGGTGGGATGCCCTTCCCCGTTGCTGCGCCACAATTCCGCCAGCACCGAGCCCATGGGGTCGGCCGCGATAATCTTGATGTTCGGATTCTTCGACTTGAGATAGCGCGCGACGCCGCTAATGGTCCCGCCGGTCCCCGCGCCCGCCACGAAGTGCGTGATGCGCCCGTCGGTCTGCTCCCACAACTCGGGGCCGGTGGTGGCGACATGCGCCGCCGGATTGGACGGATTCTCGAACTGCCCCGCCAGCACCGCGCCCGGCGTCTCGCGCACAATGCGCTTGGCCATCTGCACGTAGTTCTGCGGATGATCCGGCGGGACCGCCGTGGGCGTGATGATCACCTCGGCGCCAAACGCCTTCAGCAGGCGCACCTTCTCCTGCGACATCTTGTCGGGCATCGTGAAGATGCACTTGTAGCCCTTGAGAGCGGCCGCGATGGCCAGCCCCACGCCGGTGTTGCCGCTCGTCGCTTCAACAATCGTCCCACCAGGCTTCAGCGTCCCCGCCGCCTCGTGCGCTTCAATCATCGGCAGCCCGATCCGGTCCTTGACGCTGCCACCCGGATTGAAGAAATCGGCTTTGCCGTACAGCGGGGTGCGAATGCCCTTCGCCACGCGGGACAGCCGAATCAGGGGCGTCCATCCAATCGTGTCCAGCACCGAGTCGTAGGGGCGACGATGCCGCACGTGTTCTTCGTGGGCGGGCGTGTCGGTGGTCGAAGCAGAAGACATGGGCGGGTGCGAACAGGGGGAGTGTCGGCAGGGACCTCAGTAACAACGAATCTACATCCAACACGCGGCGTCACGGGTATCATAGGTTGGTACGCTACGCCCCTTTCTCCTATTCGTCCGCCGGTGGGTACGCATGGCGTTTTTGCCTGACGCGTTTCTGAGACAGTCGCGAGTGCTCACACTCGCCCTTGGTGCCGCTCTGTTCATGGGGTGCAAGAAGGACAGCCCCACGGGCCCCAGTGCGACGCCGTCGGACGTCCGCTTGCAAGCGGGTGACCAGCAAAGCGGTCCGGTCGGTGTGGCCTTAGCGACCCCGCTGTCGGTGGTCGTGACGGACTCGAAGGGGAAAACCATCTCCGGTGCGCGGGTCGATTGGGATGTCGGCGTGGGCGCCGGGTCGGTCACGGCCGGCTCCACCACCACCGGGAGCAACGGCGTCGCGCAAACCACATGGACGCTGGGCACCGTCGCCGGCACCCTGCGCGTCAGCGCACAGGTGAACGGGCTGACGCCCATCGTCTTCACGGCCACGGCGTTCGCGGGCCCGGCCGCCGTGGTGGTCACCTCACCCGACCGCGCGTATCTGGGTATCGGCGACACGCTGCGCGTCCGCGCCAGCGCGCGTGATCAATTCGGCAACGACGTCAGCAGCCAGGCCATCACGTTCAGCGCGCCCGACGCCGCCGTCGCCACGATCTCCACCAGCGGGCTCATCACCGCCGTCGGCCAGGGGACCGGCCGCGTCGTCGCCACATCGGGCGCCATCGCCACCAACGTCAGCGTCACGGTGGGACCGCCTGGCGCCTCCGTCTGCGGGCCCATTGCCCCGCGTACCTTGGCGGTCGGTGAAGTCATCATCCCCGAGAGCGACGCAGCCGGTGCGCGCGTCTGCCTCACCGCCCCGGTCGGCGTCAATCAGGAGTATGCGCTCACGCTCATCTCCACCGCGTCGTCCTTCAACAGCGTCACGCCGATCGATGTCTTCGCGATCGGCAACACGGGCCCCGCGACCGCCGCCATCAGCGTCGATGCCGATGCCGGTGCCGGTGCCGGGGCCGGGGCCGCCGCGCCGCTCCGGCTACCCGCCGGCGCCGACATTCCCGTCATGGCCCCCGACGAGAGCGACGCGCCGCATCGCGCCGAACTGTCGCGTCGCGAACTCGAACGCCGCGAACTCACCCCGCTCGTACCCAACGCCCGCGCCTGGCAGGCGCAGCGCAGCAGCGTGGCCGCATTCTCCATTCCCACCGACATCAAGGTGGGCGACGCCATCACGCTCAACGCGAATGCGTCGCAGGCCTGCACCAACCCCAGCAACCGCACCTCGCGCGTCGCGGCCGTGGGGGCGCGCGCTATCGTGGTCGCGGACAACGAGAATCCGACCGGTGGGTATTCCGACACGGAGTACGCCGCCGTCGCCGCCATCTTCGACACGCTGGTCTTCCCGCTCGATACCACCGCGTTCGGTGCCCCCACCAACGTCAGTGGCACGGGCAAGATCATCCTGTTCTACACGCGCATGGTGAACTCGCTCACGCCGCCGTCCACCAACGGCTACACCATCGGCGGTTTCTTCTTCGCACGCGATCTGTATCCGAAGACGGCGCGCGGTGGCTTGGCGGGCTGCACGACATCCAACGAAGCGGAAATGTTCTACCTGCTCGTCCCCGATCCTACGGGCACGATCAACAACAACAAGCGCACCAAGGACGAAGTCACGACGCTCAACCTTGGCACCATCGCCCACGAGTTCCAGCACCTCATCAACTCGGGACGCCGCTTGTACGTGAACACCTCGGCGACGCCCAACGAAGAGACGTGGTTGGATGAAGGGCTCGCGCACACCGCCGAGGAGATGCTGTACTATCGCATGTCCGGGTTCACGTCGCGGCAGAATCTGACGCTGTCCAATGTCACGCAGCAGTCGTCGCTCTTCAGCAACTATGCGGCGCAGAATTTCTCGCGCTTCTACACGTATCTCATCAACCCCGAAGCCAACTCGCCGTACGCGCCCAACGATTCGCTGGCCACGCGCGGCGCGACGTGGAATTTCCTGCGCTTCGCCGCCGGTCGTCAGGGTGCCACTGGCGAGTCGGCGTTCTATCGCTCGCTCGTGAACTCCACCACGGCGGGACGCACCAATCTCGCCAACGCCCTCGGTGGCCCCACGCAGTTCGCCGACTATCTGCTGGATTGGACGGTGTCGCTGATCGCCGATGATTACAGCGCGGCGACGACATCGGCGCTGAATGCGCGCTACATCGTCCCGGCGTGGAATTATCGCAGCATTTATCCGGGGCTCCGCTTCAGCGGGTCGTCCGCGCTGGGCATTTATCCCATCAATGCGCGCGCCATTACCAGCGGCAATACCCAGCGCATCACATTGGCCGGCGGCACCAGCAGCTACATCCGCTTCGGGCTCCCTACCGGACGCAGTACCCTCATCAATCTCGCGTCCAACGGCGCGGCGCTGCCCACCGCACTGCGCTACGCGATTGTGCGTCTGCGATAAGCGTCTGCGATTAGCGTCTGCAGTAAGCCTCGGCGATCGGGCGGCACGCGCCGCCCGATCGCACGCTATCAACTGCGCCGCTTCAGCCGAATTTCAAACAGCTTCGGCCAGTTCTTGCCCGTCACGAAATAGCGATCCTTCGCGGCGTCGTAGGCAATGCCATTGAGCACATCTTCCGTGCCCACACGATCCATCGCCGGCAACAGACCCGCGAGATCAATCCACCCGGTGACCATCCCCGTGACCGGATCAATGCGCGCGATCTGATCGCTCTGCCACACGTTGGCCCACAGCTCGCCCTTGATCCACTCGAGCTCATTAAGCGCCTTCACATCGGTGCCATGATCGGTGACCGTGATGCTCTTCTGCACCGCGAAGGTCTTCGGATCGCGCCACTTAATGACCGGCGTGCCATCGCTCATGATCAGCGACGTGCCATCGGTCGTCAGCGCCCACCCTTCGCCCTCGTACGTGAACTCACCGGTTGGCGTGAAGGTCTTCCAGTCGTACACAAAGGCCTTGCCGCTCGTCCAGGTGAGCTCAAACAGCTTGTCGCCAAAAATCACGATCCCTTCACCGAAATACGGCGGCGCCAGGTCGCGTTTGCGCAGCACGCGTCCGCTGGTGAGATCCACCTCGCGGATGTTCGACTTGCCCACCTCGCCCGTGCTTTCAAACAAGCGGCCGTCATGAATGAACAAGCCTTCGGTGAACGCCGTCCGGTCATGCGGATAACTGGCCACCACCTCAAACCCGAAGGTCGGGGTGCGCGCCACAGTCGTCGCCGTGTCGGCCATCGCGCCTTGATCGGCCGGCGGCACGTCCTTGCCGCACGCACCGAACGCACCGGCGGTCGCGATGAAGCCAACAGAACCCACCAGCACCGCGACAGCCGCGGCACGGGAACGACGCAATGCAGAGAGGATGGCCATGAGGTGCTCGGTCGGGAAAACGTACGGGAGAATTGGAAGCTACTGCGTCGGCGCGGCCGCGCGTACCAGCGCGCCATTACCGTCCACCCACTCGCGCAGGTCGCGCAGCAGCACCACGAGATCGGCCAGCTGGTGATTCGCATTCAGACCGCTGGGGCTCGGTAGGACCCACAGCGCCGTCTCACCCAGGCGATCGGCCTGCAGCCCCAAGGGCGCCTTCGGACGCGCGAACGCCGATCGATACGCGCCAATACCAAGGAACGCCACCACCCGCGGCTGATACTCCGCTACCACGCGCGCCAGTCGCGCGCCACCGGCCACAAACTCCGCGGGTGACAACTCGGCCGCCGTCGCGGTGGTGCGCTCCACCATGTTGGTCACACCAATGCCAAGCTCGAGCAGCGCCCCCTGTTCCCACGGCGACAGTTGGCGCGGCGTAAATCCGGCGCCGTGCAAGGCCGGCCAGAAGCGGTTGCCTGGTCGGCCGAAATGATACCCGATGGCGGCGGTATACAACCCCGGATTGATGCCGCAAAAGAGCACGCGCAGCCGCGGCGCCACCAGATCAGGCACCGTCAGATGCACCGCCGCCGCCAACTCAGCCTTCGTGGGCTTCTTCGGTGCCGCGGCGGAAGCGCGCAACGATTCGTTCACCGCCGTGCGCTCACGAGCACCAGCCTATGTCCACTTGAGCGTTTCGTCGGCGATGGGCAGCGTACGAATGCGCTTGCCCATTGCGGCAAAAATCGCATTACACACAGCGGGTGCGGCCGCCGGCAGTGCCGGTTCACCCAACCCCGTTGGCGGCGCCGCCGACTTCACGAAATGCACATCGACCACCGGCGGCGCATGGTTCATGCGCAGCATCGGATACTTGTTGAAGTTGGTCTGCGCTGCCGCGCCACGCTCAATCGTGACTTTCTGAAACCATGCCGCGCTGATGCCATCCAGCATAGAGCCCTGCACCTGCGCCTCGGCGCCACTCACGTTGACGATCGTGCCGGCATCAACCGCGGCGGTGAGCTTCTTGATCTTGAGTTCGCCCGCCTGACTCACGGCGACATCGGCGACAATGGCGACGTACGCGTTGTTCGCGAAACAGATCGCGAATCCCTGGCCCTCGCCACGAGGACGCTTTTGTCCCCACTTCGCTTTTTCGGTGGCGAGCTTGAGGACCGCTATCATCTTGTTCGTGTCAAATCGCGGCGACGCGGGGACGGTTGCCAGCATCTCAAGCGTAAACGCCAGCGGTTCCTTCCCCGCGGCATGCGCGAGTTCGTCCATGAAACTTTGCGTGGCCCAGACATTGCCGTTGTCACCAGGCGCGCGCCAAAATCCCGTGGGAATGCCTCCACGCAGTTTGCCGGATCGCACCTGCGATCCTTGAATGGCGTTAAACGGGAAGCCACCGGCGGACATGTCGCCCGGTCCGCCCAGCATTTTCACAAATGCGTCGTGCAGCGCCACGACGGTGCCTTTGCTATCGAGTCCGGCCGAGAAGAAGTGCCACCCGTTCGAGCGATAGTTGTCGTGCGCAAAATCCTGTTCGCGTGTCCACGTCAGTTTGATGGGCGTGCCCGCAAGCTTTTTCGCAATGGCGGCCGCTTCGATGGAGAATTCGTTACTGCCGCGTCGGCCAAATCCGCCACCCAGTCGCGTGATGTGCACTTTCACATCTTTTGCCGCGAGCCCCAGGCCTTGGATGACAAGCCCCTGTCCCGATGACGGAATTTGCGTGGGCGTCCACATCTCCATCACGCCGTCCTTATACCACGCCGTGCAATTCTGCGGCTCGAGCGTGGCGTGGGCGAGAAACGGATAGTGATACACCGCGTCAACGGCACGCGCGCCAGACGGCAGCGGTGCCGGCCCGTTGGCCTTGGCCAGCGCGACGGCTTGCTCGGCCATATCTACACTGCTCTGCGCAACCTGCGGCCCTTCGTTCCACTGCACCTTCAACGCCTTCGTGGCGCTGAACGCGTTCCACGTTGAATCGGCAACCACCGCCACACCCGATGTCAGCCCCGCGATTCCACTCAGCACGAACGCATCGCGTACGCCGGGCTTAGCCTTCACCTCATCGAGGTTCGCGCTCCCCACGTCACCACCGAACACCGGACACTTGGTATACGTCGCGTAGAGCATGCCGGGCAGCTTCACATCAATGCCAAAGAGCGGCGCTCCCTTCACGATTTTGCGATTGTCAACGCCCGTGACGCGGGTACCGAGCAGCTTGAATGTGCTCGGATCCTTGAGCGGCACGTTCGCCGGCGCCTGCAGCTGCGCGGCCTTCGTCGCGAGGGCGCCATAGGTCGCCTTTCGGTTCGACGCCGCGTGCATCACGACGCCATCGGCGGTGGTGCATTCGCTGGCGCTCACGTTCCACTCTTGCGCCGCGGCCTCAACGAGCACCGCACGGGCGGCGGCACCCGCGCGGCGCATCGCGGTGTAGTTCGCCACCGTCGATCCGCTGCCGACACTGAATTGCCGGCCATACGCCGGATTCAGATCACCCTGCACCACGGTCACCTGCTCCCATTTCACATCAAGCTCTTCAGCGATGATCATGGGCAAGGACGTCTTGATGCCCTGCCCCATCTCCGAGTTTGGCGCGATGAGTGTGACAGCGCTGCTCGGAGCGATGCTGACAAAGACGTTCGGGGCGAAATCGGCAACAGGGGCAACACCTATTGGCGCGAGCCCGGTCGTTGGCGCCGCGGCGGCGATATGCTCAGCCGCATCAAAGGCGCTCGCCACCAGCAACCCACCGCCGGCCAGCGCACTGATCTTGATGAACGAGCGCCGATCCATCGGTTGATCGCTCTTCGGTTGATCGCTCTTCGGTCGATCGCTTTTCGGTTGATCGCTCTTCGGCGTGCCGGAATTCGGATCGTGTGTCATTCGCGCTTCCCGTTGGCTGGAGTGGCGGTCGCGGCCAACTCGGCCGCGCGCTTGATGCCGGCACGAATACGCGTATACGACGCGCAGCG
>CALQGY020000104.1 GCA_943330235.2 Candidatus Kuenenia stuttgartensis | reverse complement strand
GCCGTGCAGCAGCTGATGTGCGTGGGGCCGGCCGCCCCGGTGGCCAACTGGAGCGCGTACGCCAACCCTGCCGCCATCCCCGATCGCTGCGCCGATGGCAGCACCGGCACCGTCTTCGCCAACGGCGCGCCCAATGTCTCGCTGTTCGCAAAAGACTACCGCGCCCCGCGCAGTGTGCGCTCCAATCTGAATTGGGGTGGCGCGGTCCTCGGCAATCGCCTGTTCGCCACCATCGATGGCACGTTCTCGTACAACCTGAATCAGGGTAGCTTCACCGATCTCAACTTCGCCGGCGTGCAACGATTCGCGCTCGCCAACGAAGGCAATCGCCCAGTGTATGTGCTGGCCAGCAGCATCTTCCCCGCCACGGGCGGTATTGCCAGCGGCGACGCCCGGAAGGCGTCGCAGTTCTCGCGGGTCACAGAGCAGCGCTCCGACCTCAACTCCATGAGCCGGCAGCTGAGTCTGCGCATCTCGCCGATGAGCTTCAGTTCGGGGCTCAGCTGGAGCGGCAGCTACACGTACAGCAACGTGCGCGAGCAGTACCGCGGCTTCACCAGCACGGCCGCCAACCCGACCACCATCGACTGGAGCCGCTCCACGTTCGATTCGCGGCATCAGCTCACCTACTCGCTGGGCTACAACGCCTTCGATCTGATTCGCATCAACTGGTTCGGCACGGTGCGTTCCGGGTCGCCGTACACGCCCGTGATCGGCGGCGATGTGAACGGTGATGGCTTCTCCAATGACCGCGCGTTCATCTTCAATCCGTCGGCCACCACGGACGCGACCGTGGCCGCCGGAATGCAGTCGCTGCTGTCCGGCGGCTCAAGCGGCGCGCGTGCCTGCCTGCAATCGCAGGTGGGACAGCTCGCGTCACGCAACAGCTGCCAGGGGCCGTGGACGCACACCGCGAGCCTGAGCTTCTCGCTCAACCCACTCAAGGTGCGGATGCCGCAGCGCGCGACGTTGTCGTTCTCGGTGGTGAATCCGCTGGGGGCCGCGGACCTCATGCTGCATGGCGAGAATCACCTGCGTGGTTGGGGGCAAACCACGTTCGCCGATCCGACGCTGCTGTATGTGCGCGGCTTCGATCCGACCAGCGGCCGCTACAAGTACGAAGTCAATCAGCGCTTCGGCAACACCAACCCGGCATTCAACGCGTTCCGCACGCCGGTCACCATCCAGATGCTCCTGCGCTACGACATCGCGCCCACGCGCGAACGGCAAGTGCTCACGCAGTCGCTGGATCGCGGCCGTCGCACCACGGGCACCAAGGCCGTCGAGCCGATGATCAAGGCGCAGTTCAGCAGCGCGGGCATTCCGAATCCGGTGGCCACGATCTTGCGCGATCAGGACACGCTCAAGCTGTCGGCGGCGCAGGCCGATTCCCTCGCCTCGCTCAATCGCCGCTTCATCGTGCGCATCGATTCCATCTGGGCGCCGGTGGCCAAGGATTTTGCGGCGTTGCCCGATACGTACAGTCACGATGAAGCCTACGCGCGCTATCGCACCGCGCGGGAAGCGTCTATCGACCTGCTCCTGACCGTGGCACCCACGGTGAAAGCGTTGCTCACCAAGGAGCAGCTCCGCAAGCTGCCCAGCTACGTCGCCAGCGCACTCGACAAGCGGTATCTGTCCAGCATCCGCTCCGGCACGGCCGGCGGCGGCGGCGCGGCGATCCCCGGCGGCCCCGGCATGATGATGACCGGCGGCGGCGGTGGCTCACAGACCATCATCATGCGCCAATGAACAGCGCACCACGACCGTCAGCTCGCACTCGCCATTCTTCACCACTTCCCGACAAATATTCCATGCGATCGTTTCGCTCTTTGATGCTCGTGTCGTGCCTGGGACCACTCGCCGCGCACGCCCAGACGCGTCCCGCCGTTCGTCAGCTGGGTCCGGTGCAATCGGCCAGCACCGATTCCCTCGGTGTCGCCACCAACCTCCGCGCGCTCCCGGGCGGACGGTTGCTCATCAATGACGTGACCAGCCGTCGCGTGCTGCTGGTGGATAGCACGTTCAAGCTCATCGCCATCGTCGCCGACTCCACCAGTAGCACCGCCAGCGCGTATGGTCCTCGCAGCGGCAGTCTGATCGCGTTTCGCGGCGACTCCACGCTGTTCGTCGATGCCGCGTCGCTGTCGATGTTGGTGATTGATCCGTCGGGAAAAGTTGGTCGCGTGATGTCGGTGCCGCGCTCGCAGGACGCGATGATGCTCGCCGCCGGCGGCGCCGGTATCGGGGCATACTACAGCGACAACCATCTCGTGTACCGCGGCATGCCCAGCATCCAGATGCGCATGAGCGGTAACGGCACGCCGACCATGCCGGCCATTGCCGACACCATGGCCATCGTGCGCGTGAATCTCACCACACGCGTCGTGGACACCGCCGGCTTCGTCAAGATTCCAAAGACGAACACCAACATGTCCAACGTGGACGGCAAGATCACCATCTCCATCGAAGTGAATCCACTCCCCGTGGTGGATGAGTGGGCGGTCACGTCGGCGGGTCACATCGCGCTCATTCGCGGCAAGGATTATCACATCGATTGGATGACGTCGGACGGCACGAAGAAGTCGTCGCCCAAGATGGCATTCGACTGGAAGCGCTTGAGCGACGACGAGAAGGTGGCGCTCATCGATTCCGTGAAGGCGCAGCGTGATCGCATGGCCGCGGCCAATCCGGGTCAGGGCAACCAGATGGCGCAGGCGTTCGGCGCGATGATGGGCGGCGGGGCGATGGGCGGTGGCGGTGGCGCCCCGCAGATGACCATGATGATTCGCGCCGAAGGCGGCGCGATGGGCGGCGGCGCGCCGACGCGCGCACCGCAGGTGATGGCGCCACAGATCACGTACGTGTCCCCCAGCGACTTGCCTGACTATCAGCCACCGTTCTTCGCCACGTCGGCGAAGCCCGATGCCGATGGCAACGTGTGGATTCGCACGATCAACACCAAGCCCACAGCGGGCGGTGCCATCTACGATGTGATCAATGCGAACGGTGAAGTCGTCGACCGCGTGCAGATCCCCGAAGGGCGCACGATCGCCGGATTCGGCGCCGGCGGCGTGGTGATTCTGTCGCACATGGAAGGCACCGTCACGCGCCTCGAGCGCGCGCGCGTCAAGTAAGCTCGCGCCGCGCTCCACCGGTAATCGTCTGATGCACACGGTCCTCTGGAGTAACGACGACGTCAGCGCGTGGCAGTCCGCACTCGCGCGCTACGACGACGTGATCAACCAGCAGGGCGTCACACGATTACCGGCGCTGGACCAGTGGTACACACATGAATTGCCGGCGGCCATGGCGTCACGCCATGCGCCGCACATCACGCACGAGGAACTCGTGCAGCTGACCGAATGGAAGATGGCGCGCGGCGTCTGGCGCGCGCCCAATCTGGTGCTGGTGCGCGGCAATGCCGCCGATCTCGTCGTCACGACCAGCACGTCAGCGCTCGCGTTGATGCCGCATGCGACGAAGCCGATCGCCACACTCGCCACGCTCGCGGGCGTCGGACCAGCCACGGCCTCAGCGGTCACCGCGGCCTTGGCGCCCGCGGTGTATCCGTTCTTCGATGAGTTGGTCGCCCAGCAAGTACCGTCGCTTGGCAACGTCGCATGGACCCTCGGCTACTATGCCAAGTACGCGGCAGCGCTTTCGGCGCGCGCCGCGCAACTGGGCCGTGAGTGGACCCCGGTGATGGTCGAACGGGCACTCTGGTCGCACATCGGCGGCAAGACCGGCGTATTGGCTTAGCCACCGTCGAGCCGCCATGCGTCGAGCCGCCATGCGTCTTGCCGCCATGCGTCTTGCCGTCAGGCGGCGTCAGGGCATTCGGGTGGAGACGAAGTCCCACGCGCGACTGCTGCCGAAGTGCATTGTGCTGACTCGGCCTTTCTTATCGCGTACGAACCAGATGCTCTCGCCGTCCGCCTCAAACGCATCGCGGTACGTCGGCGTGAGTGCTTGCACCACGCCGACACGCGGACTGAGCGTCAGACGGCCGTCCACTACGGCCACGGTAAACGTCACGCCGATTTCGTCGCTACGGTAGCGACCGCTCAACGACGCGAGTTCCGCCGCACTGGGCACCCATCGCTCATCGGCCACGCGCACAAAAATGTTCGTGTCACCGTCCGCCGTGGGTTGGCGGAAGTCGCTCGGCGCGCCGTCGGCGCCCATCGTGAAGCGCAGGCGCGCACCACCCGAGAGGTAGCCGCCGTCACGCAGCGGCACGAGTGGCGCGCCACCGACTCGACGCAGCCGACCGTCGGTCATGGCGATCTCGGTGATCGTGTTGGTGCGTACGTCACGATAGAGACCGCGGAGGCGCTCCATCGCGGTGCGATCGCCGGGCACTGAATCGATGGTTGCCGCACGCGGCAGTCCGGGGACCAGCGCATCGACAATGGCATGCGTGAATGCCGTGGCGTTTGCCCCCGCCGAGTTGCACATCACGGCGATGGAGAGATTGTCTTGGTCTGGGTAGCGCGCGAGGAAGGTGCTGTAGCCGGCCGTGGATCCGGAGTGCGCAATTTCACGCAGGCCGCGATAGCGCATCACCATCAGCCCCAGCGCATACTGAATCTCGAGTCCGCTGGTGAGTTTCATCTGACGCGTGATGGAATCCCCAACGGCCGCGCCTAGCGATTTCTTCGTCAGTGCCTCGTTCCAGACCAGCCAATCGCCGACGGTGGTGAGCAGTCCGCCCGCGCCGATGACGTTGTCGAACGGCATGTTCAGATGCCAGCCGTCGGGCGCGCGTCCGTAGGCTTGCGCGAGTCCGGGCACCAGCGTGGTGTAGTCATCGCGCCAGCGCGTGTGCGTCATGCCTAACGGTGTGAAAATCCGCTCGGTTGTGAATTGTACAAACGACTTGCCGCTCACCCGCTCCACGAGCGTGCGGAGCAACAGGAATCCGGAGTTCGTATACGAGTAGTGATCGCCCACCGGATAGTTCAGCGCGCGCTGTCGCGTGATGACATCGAACACGTCGCTCTGCGTGTGCACGCGCGTTCCGCGCGGCCATCCCTGCCACGCCATCAGGTTGCTCCACTCACGCAGCCCGCTCGTGTGCGTCAGCAGATGGCGTACCGTGATGGGGCGTCCATACTCCGGCAGTTCGGGGAGATACTTCCGCGCATCATCCTCGAGCGACAGCTTGCCGTCCTGCATCAGCAGCAGCACGGCCGTCGCCGTGAACTGTTTGGCGACCGACCCCGATTCGAGAATCGTGGCCGGTGTAATGGGACGATCGCCGATGATATCGGCCATTCCGTATCCACGTTCCAGCACCGTGCGGCCACCGCGTGCGATGCCCACCGCGCAGCCGGGACCGTGCGTGCTGTTCCACGTGGCGAAGGCGCGATCGGCGATAGCCGTGAGATCGCCGTTCTGCCCGTGTGCAGCGGTCGGAGCGGTGGCACTCAGCACGACGGCGACCGTTGTCCCCAGCAGCGAGGTGCGGACATTCATCGATCTAATTCCCCCGTGACGGTCGGAGACTGGTGTGGCGCAGAGGCAGGTCGGTGTGGTGGAGACGTGACGGGCGGGACGTCATTGGGTGCTCTCTGGGTCGGGGTCGAGATGTTTTCGGCAAGAATCTCAGAGCAAGATGTTGCAACGTAGGTGCACCGGACGCCACTATAGCGGTGTCGGCACAGCGGGTTTGCGCTTCGACCGCCAACGCATGACTCTTCTGGAGCGTTTGAGTACAGACGCCCGACTGCTCTCCTTCCCGATTACCACCATGGCACTCCCCTCCCGCCTGGTCTCGCGTGCCGCGCCGCTCTGTGCGCTGCTGATCGCTTTGCCGGCATCGACGCCGCTCTTCGCGCAGGCTACGCAGCCTCCCGTCTCGTCCTCCACCGCGGCGGCCCCGAAGCCGGCGGCTGCGGCACCACTTTCGGTCGCCGAGTTGTTGTCGCTCGCTCAGGCCCAGATCGCCATCGCCGCGATTCTCGATTCCAGCGGGGCCGAACTCGCGCAGGTGAAAAACAAGACCCTTCAGGCGCAGGTGGAGATGCAGAAACGGCGTGGCCAGCTGGTCGCGGCCGTGCTCTCCAAGAGCGGAATGACGGATGAGCAGTACAATGCGCGCCGTTATGCCGTGTCTATCGACGGGCGTATGCGTTTCCAGCTCGACTCGATGGTCGCCAAGCTCACCGGTCAGGCCATTCCCGGCGTCTTTGTCGCGCCGGTGGTCGCGCCCGTGGTTGTACTCCCTGCTGGTATCGTCGGCATTGAGATCGGCTATGTGGCCGTCGGCTACCTCGATACGCCCGGCAAGGCCGGCTTGCTCGCGATGGCGCAGACGGAGGCCAAGGTGGCGGCGCAGCATGCCGGGTTCATGGCCCGGGCGTTGGACAATCTGCAGACGTTGCAGATGCACTCCGGCCATGTGTTGCACGCCGTCGACCCGCAGTCCATGCCAGCCGCCACGGCGCCGGGCAAGAACTACGGCCTCAAGCGCTCGCTTGACGGCATCATCGCGTACGCCGATGCCGCCTCGAAGGACGTCGGCGCTTCGGCGAACGTGAAAGCGCATACGGTCCACATCATTACCGCCGCCAAGAGCACGTTGCTCCGTGCCGACCAAGTCATGGCACTGGCGCGCAAGATTCAGGCGGCCACCACGCCTGCTGCCGCGGCGACGCTGGCCGGTCAGCTGCAGTCGCTCTGCGACCAGCTTCTCGCGGGCTCTGACCTCAATCATGACGGTCGCATCGTCTGGGGCGACGGTGAGGGCGGATTGCAGCAGATCCAGGATCACTTAAACCTGCTGCTGGCCGCCGAGAAGAAGCCGTAACGATGCACTGACGGTTGCGCTGGGTGGTACGACAAACGGGGAGTGCATGCCGAACTGGCTGCTCTCCCCGTTTGCCGTTATCGAACCAACGTGATCTCATGCGCCTGCGGTGCGGGTCACAGCGGGGCCATCCGACCTGCGGACGGCCCTGCCGCGACGCTCGCTTAACAGCTCACGCTTAGCAGCTCACGCTTAACAGCTCACGCTTAGCAGCTCACGCTTAACAGGTCACGCTTAGCAGCTCACGCAACGATGGCTGTTCTTCGCGCCGAGCTTCTCGAGCAATTGGATGGTCTCCGGGAACGGGCGGAGACGCTGCACCGGACCGTTGGCCATATCGACCGTGGTGCGTCCGTTGCGTGCGACGGCCTTCACGTCCGCACCCTTGCTGATGAGATACAGAATCATCTCGTTGTCACCGCGCGCGGCGGCGTGGTGCAGCGGGGTGTAGCCGTTGAGATCGCGCTTGTTCACGTCGGCGTGCATCTCTTCAACGAGGAACTTGAGGGCAGGCATCCAGCCATCGGGTGCATGGCGATGGGAGTTACCGGCGAATCCATTGCCGTATCCGACGCCAGCCGCCGCATGAATGGGATAGACGCCGATGCCAGGCGGCACAGCCTTCATCGCCGAGTCCGCTTCAGCATCGATGGGACCACCGGTGTTATCGGCGCCGCCCGCTCCACCACCACGACCCGGAGGGCCGCCGGCGCCTGGGGGGCCACCGCGTCCACCGCGTCCTGCCTGCGCCACGCGGAACGAGGGCATCGTGTCATCAGCGCCGGCTGCCTTGAGCATGCGCATCGCCTCGATGTCTACCGAGTAGGTCGCACGCCAGAACGGCGTGGTGCCGTCCAACATCTCGAGACCGCAGTTGGCGTTGCCGCAGTTGTTGAAGGCGAAGAACCACAGGTTCTTCTTCATGCGCACGTTGACGTCGGCACCCGCCTTGATGATGGCCTGCATCAATTCCAGGTGCGTGGTCTGCTGCGTTTGCACGGCCTGGGGCTGCGGATACCGTGACCGCGGCGCCCACTGGTTATTGAGCACGGCATACAACGGCGTGAGGCCGGCGCTCGTGGCGAGCTTCACGTTCGCCCCACGCTTCACCAGCTGCATCGCCAGATCGAAGTGACCGTTGATGGCGGCCATGACCAGCGGCGTGGTGCTGTCGGTGGAGATGTAGGCGTTGATGTCTGCGCCGCCGTCGATAAGCGCCATCGCCGCGGCGGTGTTGCCCTGACGCGCCGCATGGAGCAGCGCGGTCATACCACCGATGCTACCAACGGTGGCCTCATATCCCGACACGTTGCCTTCGAGATTCTCGAGCGCTGATGCTTCGGTGGCCTTCGCAACCGCCGGCGCATCGAAGACTTCGCGACCCGCACGAATGGCGTCCTGAATCTGCGTGGCGGTCAGTCCCTGCGTTGGCGGCGCCGCGACACCCACCTTATAGGCGCGCGATGAGTCGAGTGCCGCCTGCGCGGCCGCAGGCAGCGGTGCGGGCGGTCCGAACGAATTGCGCGCCGCCGTCTCGGCGGCGGTCTTCAGTGCGGCGGCCTTGATCGAATCCCGCTGCTTTTCCGGGAGCGCCGCGAAGAGCACTTCATTGCGCTTCTTGGCGGCCGCCTGCTGGCGCGAGAGTTCTTCGGTCAGATCCATCGAGCGCGTGCGCACCGTCGCATCAGCGCCGGCCTTCATCAGCACGCGGATCGCGTCGGCGCGATTTTCCGTAGCCGCGAACATCAGGGGCGTCTGGCCCCACGACGTTTCGCGCGCGTTGACATCCGCTTTGTGCTTGATGAGCTGATCGACCGCGTCCGCGCTGCCCGATGCCGCCGCGAGATGCAGTGCGCTCGCACCCGTGGACGTCATGGTGCGGGAATCGGCACCGGCGTCGAGCAGCGTCTTCACCACGGCCGCGCCGCCAGACTTGCTGGCGACGTGCAACGGCGTGTAGCCACCGACCGAGGTCTTCGCGTCCATCTTGGCGCCGGCCTTCAGGAGCGCCGCCGCCATCGCAGCATCACCACGTTCGGCGGCCCAATGCAGCGCCGTCATGCCGTCGCCGCGGGCGACGGTCACATCGGCCCCCTGCGCCAGCAACGACTTCACCGCAGCCAAATCACCGCGCTCGGCGACGTCGATCAACGACGCGCCGAGGTTCGTACGGGTGTTCGCGACGCGTGCCGTCGTGGTGCGCGCGCGATCGCTCGCGGCGCCTCGCTGGACGTTCGCCCCGTTGTTCTGCTGTGCCGCGAGCAGACTCCACGGCGCGACCAGCAGCGCCGCGGTGAGTATTCCCCGTCGTGAGCTCATATTGCGATCTCCTTACGCCTGGAGCGCGAACGCGCCGACGCTGTCGCCGAACGACGGCGCATCGACGCCGAACTTGTGCAGGAGCGACAGCATGACGTCGGCCATCGGGGTGCCATCGGGCGCCTTGAGGTGGACGTTGCCCGGGAGCATGCCATTGGCGCCGCCCAGCAGCACCAGCGGGCACCGACGGTGCGCATGGATGTTCGGATCGGACATCGGCGAGCCGTACATGATCAGCGTGCTGTCGAGCAGGTTGCTGTCGCCTTCCGTGGTGTCCTTGAGACGCTGGAGGAAGTACGGCAGCATGGCGACATGGTACTGGTTGATCTGATTGAACTCGAGAATGGCAGACTCGCGGCCACCATGGTGCGACGCGGGATGGAAGCCCTTGTTGCTGCCGCTTTCCGGGAAGGTGCGGCTGGAGGCATCGCGACCCGTCTTGAACGAGAAGACGCGCGTCATGTCCGACTGGAACGCCAGCACCTGAATGTCGAACATCAGCTTCATGTGTTCGGCGAACGAGTCGGGCACGCCCGACGGCGCCTCAGGGAGCGCGCGTTCGTCGCCGCTCTTGTTCTTTTCTTCCACCTGCTGAATGCGACGCTCGAGCTCGCGCACATTCTCGAGATACTGCTCGACACGACGACGATCGGTGGCGCCCAGATCGCGCTTGAGCGACGACATCTCGCCCATCACCCAATCGAGGATGCTGCCGTTGTCTTTGCGACGCGCGGCGCGGTCGGCGTTATTGCTGCCGGCGCCGAAGAGGATGTCGAACGCGGCGCGCGGGTTGCGGATCATCGGGAGCGGCTGCGACGGCGACGCCCAGCTGATCGTGTCCGTGTACGCGCAGGCGTAGTTGTAGTAGCAACCGCCGGCCTGATCGAGGTTCTCGATGCAGAGCTGCATGGAAGGGATCGGCGTGTCCTGGCCGATCTTCCGCGCGACGATCTGGTCGAACGACGTGCCGACGAAGAGATCGGAGCCCTGCGTCTGCTTCGGGTGCGACTGCGTCAGAAACACCGCGCTGGAGCGGAAGTGATCGCCGCCGATTTCCGGCGCTTCGAACGCTTCGGCCATGCGGACGTCGGTGTTGCTGATGATGTTGACGTACTTGCGCCACGGATCGAGCGACGTGAGCGCGCTTTCCGGCGTGAGCGTGAAGTCACGACCCACACCCTGCGGTGCCCACAGGTACTTGGAGGCGCCCCACGCGTTGGAACCGGCGGCACCGTGCACGGACTCGATGCAGACGAGGCGCGTGTGATTCTTGGCCGCGCTGCCGCCGGCAGCCTTGGCGAGGAAATTCCCCGCTGGCTCCATGGCATCAAGGTACGGGAGGGCGATGGTCGCGCTGAGGCCGCGGAGGAACGACCGGCGCGGAAGGCTCTTTTGGGTCAGGAACAGCATGGGTCAATCTCCTCGAGAGGTCAGGTCAGTCGTTCAGGTCAGTTCTGCGACGCATCGGCGGATACCGGCTCGGCGCGCTTGCTGCGGAAGGCTTTGCTATTCACCACACCCATCACAAACGCCGAGAAGCGATAGTTCTTCTTTTCGGCATCACGCACCACGGCGCGTACCGTCGGCTGGTCGTACGGCTCGACACGCCGGCCCAATGCGTAGGCCATCAGATTTTCCGTGAAATTCCGCACCAGCGGAATCGGGCGCGCGAGCAGCGCCTTATTCAGTTCACCCGGCGTGGAGATTTCCTTGCCGTCGTACAACTGGCCGCGCGTATCGAGCAGCGCGCCGTTCTCGCGATACCGCAGCTTGCCCGTCACGTCGAAGTTGTCGAGCGCCAGTCCGATGGGATCCATGAACAGGTGGCAGCTCTTGCACGTGGGGTTGGCGCGGTGGATTTCCATGCGCTCGCGCGTGGTCAGCTGCTTGCCATCCTTGGCACCGTTGGTCTGCTCGAGGTCGGGCACGTTTGGCGGCGGCGCGGGGGGCGGGGTTCCCAGCAACACTTCCATCACCCACTTCCCGCGCAACACCGGCGACGTGCGATTGCCGAGCGACGTCTGCACGAGCACGCTGCCGTGACCGAGAAGGCCGCGACGCTGATCGTCGGCATAGGCCACCTTCCGGAAGTGCGGACCGGTCACGTTCGGAATGCCGTACTGCTTGGCCAACCGCTCGTTCACGAACGTTGAGTCGGCGGTAAACAGCGTGAGCACGTTCCGATCGTTCTGCACGATGTCCTGGAAGAAGAGCTCGGTCTCACGCTGCATCGAGTGTGCAAGGGCGAGATCGAAGTCCGGGAACAGGAAGGCATCCGGATGCACCTTCTCGAGATCCTGCAGGCGCAGCCACTGCGCCGCGAAGCGCGTCGACATCGCTTCGGCACGCGGATCGGCGAGCATGCGCTTCACTTCGGCGTTGAACACCACCGGATCGGACAGGCGCTTGTGCATCGCGAGCGTCTGCAGGCGGGTGTCCGGGATGGTGCTCCACAGGAAGAACGACAACCGGGACGCGAGTTCGTAGTCGTCGATCTTGAAGTCCGTGCCGGCCACCGCGCTCGTCGGCGCCTTCTCGAAACGGAAGACGAAGAACGGACTCGCGAGGACGGCCTGCACACCCAAGCGGACGCCGGACTCAAAGCCGTCGTCGTTGGCCGCGCCCTGATCGTAGAACTTCATCAGGCTGTCGCGATCACGCGTCGTGATGGGGCGGCGATAGGCGCGCGCCGCCAGACGCGTCAGAATCTGTTCGGCGCAGGCACGCTGCGCCGGCTTGGCGGTGGGATGACAGGTGAAGATCTGATCACGGCTGGGCGAGGCGGACACGCCCGTGACCTTGTTGGGGCCGGTGATCATCACTTCCATCAGTGGGGGCGGTTCGGTGGTGCCGGCGGCGCCGGTGCCACTGGAGGCGCGCGACCACTCATACGGCTTGAGCAAATCCTCGTACGGGCCCTCGGCATGCTTGAGGAACGCGACCGAGACCTTGCGCTGGCCGGCCTTGATCCGGATCGGCTCGGTATTGATGTAGTCCGCACCGGCTGGCGCGTCGGCGGACTCGCCGTTACGCGCGATCCCGCGATCGTACCGCAGCAGCGCCACACGCTGGCCGTCCACGGAGACGTCGAGATCTTCGATGGGCCGACCCACACCGCCACCGACGTTCAGGCGGAACACATATTCGCCATCGGCCGCGAAGCTGTTCATGAAGACCATGCCACCACGCGTGCCGTAGGGCGTGCCTTCGACATGATCCCACGGATGCTGCGACGCGAACGGCGACGTCTTGAACAACGCCTGACCGGAGACGGCCTTGCGATCACCGAGCGCCATGCGGCTGATCGCGGCGGCCGCGTTGAGGTAGCCCTCAAGCAGCATCGGCGACAACGCCTGCACATCGGAGATGTTGTCGAAGTTCGCGCTCTTCGTGTCGAGCGGAAGCCAATCACCCGCATTGATCTCGAGCGAGAACAGGTCCTTCACCACGCGCTCGTACTCCGCGCGATTGAGGCGCTGGAAGGTGCGCGTTCCCGGATTGATCGGCGCGGACTCATCCATCACACGTTCGAGCGTTTCCGTCAACGCGAGCAGTGTATCACCGGCGGGCCGCTTCGATCCCGGCGGCGGCATCATCTGTGTGCGCAACTTGCGGATCATCTTTTCAGAGACGTCCGGCGCGGCAAACGCACTGTCCACGGCGAAGCCGCGCAGATTCAAATTGCCGCGGCGCATCGTAGGATTGTGACAGGAGCCGCAATACTTCTGCACCACATCGGTCAACGCCGTCACCGCGATGCCGCGCGCTCCGATCACTGCGCGTGACGTGGACGTGACACCGCCCAATCGACCCACCGCGTGACTCGAGTACGTGGGCGTTGCACGCAATGGCGCGTGCAGTGATCGCGTCGTCGCATACGATGGGGCGACCTGCGACATCACGACGTACGGCGTGACCGCAATCGCGGTCGCGCTCGCGAACGTCGCGGCGACGAGGGTGCTGGAATACGCGAGAAGTTTTTTCATGCCGGCCACTCCACCAGGAATGAGGCGCGTGATGCGCCGCAGGTTGCCGCATCGAACGCACACCGGCAGGAAGGAGACCGGCGTGCCATTACACCTTCGAAAGCTATCTCGATAAATGTACGCAGCGGTACCGTACAGCGCTGTACCAAGGTGCAGCGTTTTTTCGAAGGGTCGTGAGGGCAAGCAAGGGTGCCATCGCACGTATTTTCCGTCGGCGCCGTATCGCGATGCGCGGTGCGCCTCCAGACGGCATCGCCCTGCTCGTTGGCGTTGCGCGCCAAGCGCTGGAGCATCGTGCGGCTGAGCTCCCGCGGCGGCGCTACACGGCGATGCCCTGTCCTCAACTCCGCCCACATACGCACCGCCTGGCACTTCTCGCCGCCTGCGCGATCCTCCCAGCACAGCCCG
>CALQGY020000103.1 GCA_943330235.2 Candidatus Kuenenia stuttgartensis | reverse complement strand
GGCCGCGCCGCCGGGCGACAAGACGTACGGCGCCCTGAGCGTGAACGTGCAGGCGGTTGCCGACGTGAAGTTCATGCGGAAGGTGCCACCCAGCGCCTTCAATCCACCGCCAACGGTGGACTCGGCCGTTGTGCGCCTTACCCCACGCGACGTACCGGCAATTACTGCAGACCGTGAAGCACGTTTTCGGAGCTTTGTGCAAGCGGCGTTCGGACTGCGTCGTAAGCAGTTGATTCGCGTGGTGCGAACCATCTCGTCGCTGGACGCGGATCGCGCGGCGGCGGTTATCGCCTCATGCGGACTTTCGAACGAGGTGCGTCCCGAGGTGCTGACCGCCGAGGACTTCGCCCGTCTCGTGCAGGCACTTCAGGACGTCGCGATTTAAGCGGCGCCGCTGTTGGCCATGGCGTGGGTGAGGGCGAACGAGAGCCCTTCCAGTTCCATCGCCATGTTCACCGATTTCAGTGAGACGTGGGCCGGCACAGTGATTTTTGTCGGCGCAAAGTTCAGGATGGCGCGAATGCCCGCGCCGACAATGCGATCCACGATCAGCTGCGCGTCATCCGCGGGGATCGCCAACACGGCGATGAGCGTTTCGGCCTCGGTCAGGTCCTGCTCGAGGTTGGCGATGTCGCGGACAATCGCTTCACCCCACGCGTGGCCGATCTTCTCGGGGCTCTTGTCATACACGCCCGCGATGCGGAAGCCGCGTTGCAAGAACCCGCGATAGTTGGCGAGCGCTGCGCCGATCTTGCCGGCGCCGATGATGATGACCCGCCACTCGCGTTCCAGCCCGAGAATTTCGCGCAGGTGCGCGGTGAGCTCATGGACTGGATAGCCGAGTCCGCGCTTGCCGAAGGAGCCAAAGAAGGACAGGTCTTTGCGCACCTGCGCCGGCGTCGTCCCACACAACTGGGCCAGCTCATCGCTGGAAGCGGTGCGCTGGCCACGCGTATCGAGGTCCTCCAGGTAGCGGAGGTACATCGAGAGTCGTCGGACGGTCGAGTCGGCTATTCTCTTCACGGGAGGGCTTGTGAAATACTTCACAAAGTTAGGCGGAGTCCCTGCGATTTACTAGACAGGGTGGTGCGCTAACTTGTCCCGATGTCGGACCACTCTCCTCACTCGATCGGGCCCTTCGGAACCGTCGTTGGTCGACGGCCGACGACGCTGTCCGGGCGCGCCGCGCAGCTGCTGGCGGGCGGTCCGCTCGATGCCCTGACCTTGATGCGCGATGTGTGTCAGGTCGAGCGGTTGCAGCCCGATGCGGCGG
The DNA here is from genome assembly GCA_943330235.2 of Candidatus Kuenenia stuttgartensis. Taxonomy (GTDB): domain Bacteria; phylum Gemmatimonadota; class Gemmatimonadetes; order Gemmatimonadales; family Gemmatimonadaceae; genus Gemmatimonas; species Gemmatimonas stuttgartiensis_A. The sequence continues at coordinate 12,359 of CALQGY020000103.1, read as the reverse complement.
AACGGATGGCGCTGGCCCTCCTCGCCAGTCATGAGGAATTCGTCCAACTGCCGTCCGGACACTGGGCGCTCCGCGCCGATCGGCTTGCCGCGCCTACCGTGATCGCGGCGCCGCCGCGCCGCCGCGAGACGTCGGATGCCGACGGCGCGCCGCGCGCCGAAGCGGCGTCATTGTTCGCCGACGTGCATTTCGCGGTGGTCGATGTCGAGACCACGGGTTCACGTGCTGGTCTGGGCGACCGGATCACCGAGATCGCCATTGCGCACGTGCGCGGTGGCGAGATCGTCGAGGTCTATCAGCAGCTGATCAATCCCGAGCGTCCGATCCCTGCCTTCATCACGCAGTTGACGAATATCAACTGGGAGATGGTGAAGGACCAACCGACGTTTCGTCGCGTCGCGGACGAGGTCAGCTCGCGTCTGGCGGGGCACATTTTCGTCGCCCACAACGCCGCGTTCGATTGGGGATTCGTGAGCGAGGAATTGGCACTCGGCGGCGTCCAGCTCTCCGGCCCGCGGCTCTGCACGGTGCGCTTGGCCCGGCTGCTGCTGCCCCAGTTGGCGCGTAGGAATCTCGACAGCGTGACGCGCTATTTCGGCATCGACATCGAGGGGCGCCATCGCGCCGGCGGCGACGCCGAGGCCACGGCGAAGGTCTTATTGCGCCTGCTGCGGGTGGCCGAAGACGAAGGGTTGACGACGTGGCCCCTCCTCTCCGCTCGGCTGGACTCACCGTCCCGCCGCCGTTCTTCGACCGCCGCCGATCGTCGGCGGCGTGCGTTTCCGCTTCCTGCCTCTGAGGACCACAGCGCGTGAGCTTTCCAGATCCGTTGATTGATTCCCGCTCGTTCGGTCGCTGGCGCATCCACGCTATTCAGGCGGGGGGGCAGCAGCTCGATGGCGGCGCCATGTTCGGTGTGGTGCCGAAGACCCTATGGGAGCGGAAGATCGCGGCCGATGCCCGCAATCGCATTCCGATGGGGATGCGATGCTTGCTGGTGGAGCACGACGATGGTCTGGTGCTGATCGACAGCGGGGTCGGGAATAAGGAGTCGGCGAAATTCCACGACATCTATGGCATCGAAAACACGGTCGCCGGGCCGCCGCAACCCGGTCGGACCGCGCTCGAGGCGGGGATCGCGGCGGCCGGGTTTTCGCCCGCCGATGTCTCGCTCGTGATCAACACCCACCTGCACTTTGATCACGCCGGCGGGAACACCTGGCGCAACGAGGGGGGAGAGACCGTCGCGACCTTTCCGAACGCCCGCTACGTCGTGCAGCGCGGGGAATACGAGTACGCCGGTCGGGCGAACGAGCGGACGTCGGCCAGCTACTTCCCGCATAATTGGGCGCCGATCTTTGCGGCAGAACGATTCGACCTTATTGAGGGCGAGCCGGAGTTGCGCTCGGGCATCAGCGTTCGGCTGACGCCGGGACACACGCCGTTCCACCAGAGCGTGCTGCTCCGGTCTGGCGGGGAGACCCTGTGTTTCCTGGGTGACGTCGTCCCGACGGTTCACCATCTGCCGCTGCCGTGGATTATGGGCTACGACGTGGAGCCCTTGGTCACGCTCGAGTCGAAGCGGGCGCTGCTCGCGGAGGCCGTCGCCGAGGAGTGGCAGCTGGTCTTCGAACACGATGCGCACACCGGATTTGGCCGGGCGGCGATTGACGGCAAGGGATACCGGCTGGCGGAGTAGATTTCGGGCGCAGGGGGGTTGACCCCGCGCCTAAGTCGTCTACGTTTCTAGGGTTAGCAGGTGCTGGTGTAGCATCGACAACCGAGAAGCGGATGGGCAGCGACGCCCATCCCACCCGTCGGCCCTCGATGAGGAATGTGCGCATTCCCCGAGGTGTGCTGCTGGAGTCCATCGAACCGATCCCCGCCGACACGCTTATGCGTGATCGGCTGCGTGGTCGTTGCGACGCGGACTCTTTCAAGGGTCCGCGTTTTCTGTTTCTCTTCACCGGAGTTCGGCCTATTCAGGATTCGACCAAGCGTCCGCCACGGGTGAACCGGCAAATCCGGATCAGCCCCGTTCGCGTGATCGCCGCCGACGGAAGTCAGCTCGGCATCATGGAAGTCGACGTGGCACTGTCCCAGGCTGCAGAGCAGGGGTTGGACCTCGTCGAAGTGGCGGCCGCCGCGCGGCCTCCCGTCGTTCGTATCATGGACTATGGGAAGTTCAAGTTCGAGCAGGCGAAACAGGCGCGGCTGGCGAAGAAGAAGCAGCACGTGATCCATCTCAAGGAAGTGAAGTACCGCCCTGGGATCGACGATCACGATTTCGAGACGAAGACGCGCCATGCGCGACGCTTCCTCGAAGAGGGCAATAAGGTGAAGGTGACGCTGATGTTCCGCGGCCGACAGATCGCGCACCCCGAGTTGGGAAAGCTGGTCGTTGATCGTGTCTCCTCCGAGTTGGCGGATCTGGCCAAGGTGGAAAGCGCGCCGATGATGGAAGGGAAGTCGATGACGATGATTCTCGCGCCGAAGTGATCGACGCGTGATCGATGAAGGCCCGCCTCCGACGTGAGGCGGTTTACCGCAGCCGTGAGCGTACCATGCCGAAGATGAAGACCCACAGCGGCGCCAAGAAGCGCTTCTCCGTGACGGGATCGGGGAAGATCCGGCGCCTGAAGGCGTACAAGAGCCACATCCTGACCAAGAAAGATTCGAAGCGGAAGCGGAATCTGCGCCGGCCGACCATCGTGACCACGAATGGCGAAGTGAAGCGCATCAAGCGTCTCATCCTCGCCTAAGGAGATCGATACATGCCTCGCGTTAAATCCAACGTCGTCCGCCTCAAGCGGAAAAAGCAGATTCTCAAGCACGCCAAGGGTGCCTTTGGTGGCCGTTCCAAGCTCTGGAAGGCCGCGAAAGAAACCGTTGAGCGCGGCTGGCGCTACGCCTATCGGGACCGCAAGAACAAGAAGCGCGATTTCCGTCGCCTCTGGATCGTCCGTATCAACGCCGCTGCCCGCATGCATGACATGACGTACAGCGCGTTCATCAACGGTCTCCACGCGTCTGGCATCGAGATCGACCGGAAGGTCTTGGCCGATCTGGCCGTGCGTGAGCCGGAAGCGTTTGCGGCGATCGCCGAACAGGTCCGCAAGGCCATCGACGCGGCGAAGGTCGCCGCGTAGTTGTCGTCGAGCAGTCATGTTGTCGCAGGGCCGGCTGCCTTCGGGGACGCCGGCCCTGCGCGTATCACGGATCTCTCAATTCCTCTCGTGCAACTCTCCGACTATCTCGCACAGGCTGACGCGCTCGCGCATGACGCGCGCACGTTGCTCGACGCCCTCGATCAGGCGACCCGGCTTGATGATGCCAAGGGACAGCTCAACGCGTTGAAAGACGAGCGCCTCGTGGCGCTGCAGGGCGCCCTGCGCTCGCTGGCGGCGGAAGATCGTCGTGCCGCGGGCATTGCCTTCAATACGCTCAAGACGACCATCCAGGAGTCGCTGGATGCGTTTGTCGCCAGACAGTCTGCCGGCGGCGAGGGGCAACGCTTTGATGCCACGATGCCGGCCCGTCGCGGGTGGCAAGGCTCGCTGCATCCCGTGACGCTGGTCATTGACGAGATCTGCGACATTTTCCGCGAGCTGGGCTTCACGATTGCCCTGGGCCCTGAGGCGGAGACCGAGCGATACAACTTCGGTGCACTGAACTTCCCGCCGGATCACCCGGCCATGGAGCTGCACGATACGCTGTACCTTGGCGACGATACGCTGCTGCGTACGCATACGTCGCCGGTGCAGGTGCGCACATTGCAGCAATTCGCCCCGCCCGTGCGCGTGCTCGCGCCGGGGCAGGTCTATCGGCGGGATTTCTTCGACGCCACGCACGCGCCCGCCTTCATGCAGTTGGAAGGGCTGGCCGTGGACGAAGGGATTTCGTTCGTCGATCTGAAGGCGACGCTCGCCGAGTTCGCGCGCCGCTTCTATGGCGCGTCACGCCGCGTGCGGTTCGGGCCGTCGTACTTTCCGTTCGTCGAGCCGGGCGCGCAGATGGATGTTGAAGTGGACCTCAACGACGGCAAGGGACTGCGCTGGGTGGAGATCCTCGGCTGCGGAATGGTGCACCCGAATGTGCTCGAGGCCGCGGGGCTCGATAGCGAGCGCTTTACCGGCTGGGCGTTTGGCATGGGCCCTGCTCGCATTGCCATGTCGCGCTACGACATTCACGATATCCGCCAGTTGTACGATTCCGACGTGCGTTTCCTGGAGCAGTTTGCGCGATGATCGTTTCCCATGAGTGGCTCAAAGAGTTCGTCCCGCATACGCTGAGCGCCGAGCAGGTCGGGGAATTGCTCAGTCGGCATTGCGTGACGCTCGATGGTACCGAACGCCTCGGCGCGGAGCTCTCGGCGTTCGTGATTGCGCAGGTCGTGCAGGCCGCGCCGCATCCGAACTCGGATCACCTGTGGGTGACCAAGGTCGATGACGGCAGTGGCACGTTGCTCGACGTCGTCTGTGGTGCGCCGAACGTCGTCGCGGGCTGTAAATATCCGTTCGCGCGCACGGGAACCGTGATGCCGGGCGGCCTCAAGATCGAGAAGCGCAAGATCCGTGGTGAGACCTCCAACGGCATGCTCTGCTCGCCGCGCGAGTTGGGGCTTGGCCAGGACCACGACGGCATCATGACGCTCGACACGGACGCCGCGCCCGGTACGGCGCTGCTCGACGTGTTGCCGTTGGCAGACTTTCGTCTCGATCTGGACGTGCTGCCCAATCGCCCAGATCTCTTGTCGCACCGCGGCGTCGCCCGCGAGATCTCGGCGGTCACCGGAACGCCGTCTGCGTCGCTGCCCATCGCTGACGTCACGACGGTACCCGCCACCCTCACGGTCACTGCTGGCGCATCAGAGGCGACCTCGGATGGCGTGACGATCCGTGTCGAGGACGCGGTGAATTGTCCGGCGTACGTGGCCGTGGTGATTCGCGGCGTGCGTGTCGGGCCAAGCCCGTCGTGGCTTGTGAAGCGTCTCGAGAGCATTGGGCAGCGGAGCATCAGCAATGTCGTCGATGCCACCAATTACGTCCTCCACGGACTCGGGCAGCCGGTGCATGCGTTCGATCTCGGTCGACTGGCCGGGAGCACGATTGTTGTGCGGCCGACGCGCGATGGTGAGTCGCTCGTCACGCTTGATGGGGCCCTTCGGCCGCTGTCAGCCGGCACGACGGTGATCTGTGATGCCGAACAGCCCGTGGCGCTGGCTGGCGTGATGGGTGGCCGTGACTCGGAAGTGACCGAGACCACGACCGATGTGCTGCTCGAGGTGGCGGTCTTCGATACGCGCTTCGTTCGCCGTGTGCGCCGTGCGGTGGGCTTGGCCACTGACGCCAGCTATCGGTTCGAGCGCGGCGTGGATGCGGCGTCGTTGCACGAAGTCGCACGTTTTGGTGCGGCGATGATCGCGCAGGTCGCGGGCGGCGAAATTGGCCCGATGCTCAGTGTAGGGGCCGCACCGATCGCCCCGGTCGCGATCGCGTTGCGTGCGTCGCGTGTGGCGCGCGTGCTCGGCGCGGTGGTCCCCGTTCAGGACATTGTGCAGCGCCTCCAATCCATCGGGTGCGCGGTGACGGAATCGGCGGGTGTCTTGGCGGTGCAGGCCCCGTCGTGGCGTCATGACTTGCTCTTGGAGGTCGACCTCATCGAGGAGGTCGCGCGCTTGATGGGCTTCGATGCGCTGCCGGACGAACTGCGCCCATTTCGCCCCGGCAACGCGCCGGACCATGCGTTACACCTCGCCGGCCGCCGCGTGCGAGACGAGCTCGTCGGACTCGGGCTCGCTGAGACGCGCCCGATGCCGTTCACGTCGCAGGGCGATGCGCTCACGCCGCGCGTCCGCAATCCGTTAGCGGATGACGAACCGTTCTTGCGGTCCTCGCTGCTCGATACGCTGGCACGCCGAGCGGAGTACAATCTCTCGCGCATGCAGGGGAACATCCGGCTCTTCGAGATCGGGAATGCGTTCGTGGCAGACCATTCGCGTCTGCCGCGTGAAGAGGTCCGTGTTGGCGCCCTGATCATGGGGATGCGCCGCCCGCCCCACTTCACCGAACCGCAGCCCCCCGCGTTCGATGTGTGGGACGCCAAGGCCATTGCCGAACGCCTCGTGGGTGCGGCGTTCCCTGGGGAGTCGGCCGCGTTTATCCCGGTGGACGAGAGCGTCATCTGGAGCATCGACATTGCCGGGCGCGGACGGGTGGGATCGGTGGAACGCCTCACGCTGGATCGTCCGGTCTGGGCGAGTGAAGCCTTTGGCGTGGAGATCACGCTCGGCGTGATCAGTTCTGCCGATATCGCCCCGCCCGGTACGCACGCGCACGGCGGAGCCACTGAGCGCCCCGCTGCCGCGACGGCGGGGATTCGTGTGCGGGCCCTGCCCGCCACGCCAGCGGCCGAGATCGACCTTGCCCTGTTGGTACCAGATGGCGTGACGGCGGCGTCCGTGGAACAGACCCTGCAGAAGGCCGGTGGCGACTTGCTGGAGCGGGTGGTGCTGTTCGATGAATTCCGTGGTAGCGGTGTCCCTGAGGGCTCCCGCAGCTTGGCGTGGCGTCTCACCTTCCGCCATCCCGAACGGACGTTGCGGGACAAAGAGATTGAAGGGCGTCGGGCGCGGCTCCTCGAGACCCTCGACAAGGAACTGGGAATCCGTCCGCGTGCGTCCTGAAGTCGTCGCCTTTCGGGAGCTGGACACCCTCGTTCGGAATCTCACCGAGCAATTGGCTGGCTATCGCCGACGTGCGATGGCGGCCGAGGCGCGGGCGCGTGAGCTCGAGCAGGATCTGGCGCTCGTAAAGGCTGCGCTGGATGAGGCCACCGTCAGTGCGTCGGCGGCGTCGGAGTCTCGGGAGCATGCCTTGGCTGCGGCACGGGAGGCGACGGCCTCGGCGCGGCTCGCCCGCGAGGCCCTGGCCGAGGTGGAACAACGCTCGAGTGCGCACGCGGCGAGTGCGCACGCGGCGACCGCGGCCGCCGAACCCGTGACGGCCTCGAATGGCGCTGCGGACGCCGAGAACGAACGTCTCCGAGGCCGGTTGAATGAGGCGCGCGAACGTACTGTTCAGCTCGCCGAGCGCGTTCGGTTCCTTCGCCAGCAACTCGTGCAGGGGGCTGAGCGATGATGGACAATAAGTCTGTGGTGCGCGTGCGGATCGTCGGGGACGAGTACACGCTGCGCACCGAGGCGTCCGCGGCGCACACGGAGGCCGTGGCGGAACACGTCGACCGGACGATTCGGGCCATCTTGTCGAGCGGCGCGACCGTGGAGACGCACAAAGCGGCGATTCTGGCGGCGCTGCAGATCACCGATGAGCTGCTCAAGGAACGGGCGGCGGCCGCGTCGATCACCGCGGAGTTGCGTCAGTTGGCGTCCGATATTCGACCCTTGCTGCCGCCCGCCAAACGCGGGGAGGAGCTCGGAGCGAGTTAGGCGGGACTTTCGGGTTTGTCTCGGCTTCGTTCCGGCATGCAGGTTGCGGTGCAGCAAGGATTTCCATACGTTCACGCATCAAGGCGCATCGAGCGCCGGGCCCGCGGCAGTGCCTGCTTTCGGAGGGGCGGTCGCGGTTTTCGGCTTGCCGTGTGATGCGAGGGACACTGAATCCGCGCTCTGCCGCGGTGGAGTATAGATCTCATGGGAGATTTTCCCGTAGCGGCGCTTGTTGGCGCCCTGGGACTGATCTCGGCTGTCGTCGCTTTCATGGTGGGACGGCAGGCCGGCCGGAACGTCGAGATCCGCGATCAGCAGCGCGCCAAGACTACGGCGGATGAGACCGCTTCCCGTATTCTTGAAGACGCACGCCGCGAAGCTGAGACGGCACGCAAAAGTGCGATCGTTTCCGGGAAAGAAGAGGTCCTGCAACTCCGCGAGACGCTTGAGCAGGAACTGCGTGCCCGACGCGTCGATGTCGAGCGCGACGAGAAGCGCGTGCTCGATCGCGAGAGTCAGGTCGATCGCGCGCGCGACTCCCTCGAGGGACGCGAATCGGAGCTGAAGCAGCGCCTCGGCGAGATCACCAAGCGTGACGCACGCACGACGGATCGCGAGCAGGAGCTTGAGCGCCTCGTCGAGGACGAGCGCCGTCGCCTGGAGCAGATCGCTGGCCTGAGTGCTGAGCAGGCGAAGACCGAACTGATGCGGCGAATGGAGGATGCGGCGCTGGCCGACGCAGCGAATCGCGTGCGTGAGATTCGGGAATCGGCGAAGCGCAATGCAGAGCGTGAGGCCAAGAAGATTGTGGCGCTTGCGGTCCAGCGCGTGGCGGCCGAAACCACGGCCGAGACCACCGTGTCAGCGGTCTCGTTGCCGAACGACGAAATGAAGGGGCGCATTATCGGACGCGAGGGGCGGAATATCCGCGCGTTCGAACTCGCGACCGGCGTGGACGTGATCATTGACGACACGCCGGATACGGTCGTGGTGTCCTGCTTCGATCCCGTCCGCCGTGAGACGGCGCGACTCGCGCTCGAGAAGCTCGTGAGCGACGGCCGGATTCATCCGGGGCGCATCGAGGAAGTGGTCGCCAAGGCACGAAAAGAAGTCGAGACCACGATTATCGAAACGGGCGAACAGGCCGCGTACGAGGTGGGCGTTGCTGGCTTGCACCCGGAGCTGATCAAGCTGATCGGTCGGATGCGGTGGCGTACCAGTTACGGCCAGAACATCCTCGCGCATTCCAAAGAAGTGGCGTGGCTGGCCGGCATGATGGCCGCCGAGCTCGGGCTTGATGTCGCACTCGCGAAGCGTGGCGCGATCCTGCACGATGTTGGCAAGGTCCTCACGCACGAACATGAGGGGACGCACGTGCAGCTCGGCGTCGAGGTGGCCACCAAGTACGGAGAGAATCCGCTGGTGGTGAACTGCATTGCCGCGCACCACGATGACGTGCCACACGAGAGTGAAGTCTCGGTACTCGTGCAGGCCGCCGACGCGATTTCCGGCTCCCGCCCGGGCGCGCGTCGCGAAGCGTTCGAAACGTATGTGAAGCGACTCGAGGGGCTGGAGCGCATTGCCTCGAGCTATCGTGGCGTGGAGCGCGTCTTCGCGATTCAGGCGGGGCGCGAGATCCGTGTGGTGGTCACCCCGGAGCAGGTGGACGACGCGCGCATGACGACGCTGAGCGAAGAAATCGCGCGGCGCATCGAGTCAGAACTTCAATATCCCGGACAGATCAAGGTCGTGGTGATTCGCGAGAGTCGGGCGGTGGACTTTGCCCGCTGAACTGATTGACGGCAAAGCGATTGCCGAGACGATCCGTGCGGAAGTGGCGCGCGATGTGGCGATCTTGGCGGCGCATGGCGTCGTTCCTGGGCTGACGGTTGTCCTCGTGGGGGATGACGGGGCCAGCGCGACGTACGTGGGCGCGAAGGAGAAGGCCTCGAAGGCCGCCGGTATGGCGGGGCAGACCATTCGACTGCCGGCGACCACGTCACAGGCCGATTTGCTGGCGTTGATCGAGCAGTTGAATGCGGACGCGTCGGTGCACGGCATTTTGGTGCAGATGCCGCTACCGAAGCAGATCGACCCCGATACGGTCATCCGGCATATCCTGCCCGAGAAGGACGTGGATGGGTTCCACCCCGTGAACGTTGGCAAGTTGCTCATCGGCCACACCGATGGCTTCGTGTCGTGCACTCCCGCCGGTGTGATCGAGTTGCTGGTCCGCAGCGGTGTTGATACGCGCGGCGCGGAAGCCGTTATCGTCGGGCGTAGCAACATCGTCGGGAAGCCCATGGCTGCGTTGCTGGTGCAAGGGCGCGCGGGCGGTGATGCCACGGTCACGATCTGTCATAGTCGTACGCGCGACATCGCGTCGCACACGCGTCGCGCCGACATTCTGATTGTTGCCGCCGGACGGGCGGAGATGATCACCGGTGACATGATCAAGCCAGGGGCGGTCGTGATTGACGTTGGGATGAATCACGTGCCGGATGCCACGAAGGCGAAGGGCACCCGCCTGTGCGGTGACGTGCATTTTGCGAGCGCGGTCGAGGTCGCGTCGAAAATCACCCCAGTTCCCGGGGGCGTCGGCCCGATGACCATCGCGATGTTGTTGCGGAATACGGTGCGTGCCGCCCAGCGCGCGCACGGTCTCGCCGAAGCCTGACGGTACAATGGCACGAGCCTCAAGCGCCTATGGCCCACCACCGGCCGCAGACACGGGAACGCCCGGCAGCGAGCCCGAGAACGCGATCTCGGTGCACACGCTGACGTCGGCGGCCAAGGATTTGGTTGAGGGCGCATTCCCCCCCTTGTGGGTGCGGGGCGAGGTGACGGATTTCAAGGCGCATCGCAACGGGCATTGGTACTTCGCGTTGCGCGATGCGGACGCTCAAGTGCGCTGCGTGGTGTGGAGTGCCCAACAGCGGCGCATCCCCGCGACGCCGGACGACGGAATGCAGGTCCTGGCCTATGGCCAGATGACCGTCTGGCCGGTGCGCGGTGACTTGCAGTTCTCGGTGCGCTCCATCGAAGCGGCCGGCGATGGGCTGTGGCGGAAGGCGCTTGAGCAGACGCGCCTGCGGCTGGAGAAGGACGGATTATTGGAGGCATCGCGCAAGCGCCCGCTGCCGGCCTTTCCGCGGCGTATCGCGGTGATCACGAGTCCTGATGGCGCGGCGTTGCACGATATCGTCACCGTCGCGCGCGGCCGCAGCGCCGACGTCGAACTGGTCGTGGTCGCCGCCAAGGTGCAGGGCGAGGGCGCGCCGGAATCACTGGTGGCTGCCATCGAGCGCGTGAGCCGTTGGGGGGGCGCCGATCTGCTGATTATCGGGCGCGGCGGTGGGGCGCGCGAAGATTTGTGGGCGTTCAACGACGAGCGGGTGGCCCGAGCGCTCGCGGCCTGCCCGATGCCGACGGTGTCGGCGGTGGGTCACGAAGTGGACATCACGATCTGCGATCTGGTGGCGGACGTGCGTGCGGCCACGCCGTCCGCTGCCGCTGAATTGTCCGTCCCGTCACGGCGCGAAGTGGCCGCGCGCGTCGATGCACTCGGGAAGCGTCTCGCGGCGGCCGCCGGCCGGCGCGAAGAGCGCGCGGTGGCCGCGCTCTCGCAGGTTCGGAAACGGCTCGCCCTCGTGGCGGGGCGTTTGGTCGAGCGTCGGCGGGCGAGGGTGGAAACGCTGGCCGGGCAGTTGCAGGCGCTCTCGCCGCTGGCGACGCTCGGTCGAGGGTTCGCCGTGGCGCGCGCGCTCGATGGCGCTACTTTGAGCGATCGGGATCACATCCCCCCGGGCACCGCGTTCGATCTGTGGCTGCGCGACGGGATTGTTGGCGCCATCGCTGGAAACAGTCGTCCGTTGCCGGACGGCGTACCCGAGACACTCTCGCTGGAGCCACGATGACGTTTGAACAGTCGCTCAGCCGCCTGGAGGAGATCGTGCACGACTTGGAACGCAGTGATCTCGACCTCGATCGCGCCCTGGCGCTTTTTGAAGAGGGGATCGGTCATTTGCGCGTCGCGGGGCAGTCGCTGCGCCAGGTCGACGCGCGCGTCCAACAGCTGGTCGAAGCCGCGGATGGTACCTTCTCGGTCACTGAGTTCGGAGCCTGAACGACCCATGTCCCCAACCGAAACGGGTGTGCCCGCGCTGACGTTCGCGGCCGATCGGACGGCGATTCAACAGGCGTTGGACGGGTTCTGCGCGCGATGGCTCGGCGACATGGCCCCGCTGACCGCCGAGGCCATCCGGTACTCGCTGCTGGGCGAAGGCAAGCGCCTGCGTGCGGTGCTGCTGCTGGAGGCCTATCGGGCGTGCGGGGGAACGGGCGATGCGCGCGATCTGGCCGCGTCGGTTGAAGTGGTGCACGCGTACTCGCTCGTGCATGACGACTTGCCGTGCATGGACGACGATGACGTACGTCGCGGACGCCCGACGGTACACCGCGTGTACGGCGTGCCGGTCGCGACGGCGGCTGGGCTGGCCATGGTACCGCTGGCGGCGCGCGCGGCGTGGCATTCGGCACGGGCGCTGGGACTTCCCGACGCTGAGGCGGGGGACATCGTCCGCGAATTGATGGTGGCGTCCGGTGGTGGCGGGATGATCGGTGGGCAGCTGCTCGATCTCGAGGCCGAGGGATTACACGTCACGGTGGATGCCTTGGAGCGGGTGCATCGCTTGAAAACCGGCGCGCTGATCACGGCCTCCGTGACGCTCGGCGCTCGTGCCGCGCGCGCCAGTGTGGCGCGCCGCGACGCGCTTGCGCGCTACGGCTCCGCGATTGGCTTGGCCTTTCAGATCGCCGATGATGTGCTGGATATCACGGCAACGACGGACGAATTGGGCAAGACCGCTGGCCGTGACATCGACTTGCACAAGAGCACCTATCCGGCCCTGTT
>CALQGY020000102.1 GCA_943330235.2 Candidatus Kuenenia stuttgartensis | reverse complement strand
TGCCCTGTCCTCAACTCCGCCCACATACGCACCGCCTGGCACTTCTCGCCGCCTGCGCGATCCTCCCAGCACAGCCCGCGAACGGTCAGCCCCCAATCGACGGGAACGCGTCCGCTCTCATGCGCGCGGTCGTGCGCGCGGGCGCGCGCCGCGTGTGCGACCACGCCGGCGGCATGATCGGAGACCGTGTGGTCGTCATCCGCTCTGAAAACACCACGCGCAGGGATGAGTTTTTAGGACAGCATACGGCCATTAATAGGCCAGCAACGCGTCAAATGACCCCTTGCGCAGGCCGCGAGGCGCCGAAGCGCGATGACGCGAAGCGCGATGACGCGAAGCGCGATTACGCGAGGCGCGTCGACGGCAGCAGCGACGCGTACAGCACGTCGTGCACCGGCGTCGGCACGCCGAGCGTGCGCCCAAGGCGCACGACGGACCCGGTCTGCAGCTCGAACTCGGACGGACGGGCGGCCATCAGATCACGCTGCATGGAGGCGGTGCTCTCCGGCGGCAGCATGTCGTAGCGCCCGAGCGTGCGCTCCATGGCCGCGTCTCCAAGATCGACACCGGAGGCGAGCGCCACGGCGCGGATCTCGGTCATGCAGGCGACGAGCAGCGCCCGGGTCTCTGGCACGCTGCGCATGGCGCCGATGGGCGCGCGGGTGGCCGCTCCAACGGTGCCGAAGGGCTCGATGAAGAGGAACTTCTCCCAGATCGCGAGATCCATCCGGTCGGGGAGCACGGGGTGCAACCCGGCGCCGGTGAGCGCATCGGCAAACCGCGCCAACTGCGCACGCGCCGGCGCGTCGGGTGGGGTCTGCGTCCGAGGGCCGAACTCAAGTACCGGGGTCACCGCGGCATGTTTGATGTGTCCGGGACCCGCCAGCTCGGCGATGACGCGGGCGAGCCCTTCCATCACATGCGCCTCGCCAAGGACGCTCGCCAATTGGGCGGCGGCCTCGACACCGTTCTGCAGCGGAATCACGGCGGTGTTCGGTCCGATGAGCGGACGGAGCGTCGGTGCGATCGCCTCAATCTGGGTGGATTTGACCGTCACCAGCACCACATCGACCACACCGACCGAGGCGATGTCGTCGGTGACGTTCACTGTGGGCAGGCGCAGGTCACCATCGCAGCTGTCCAGCACGAGCCCGGAGGCGCGGATGGTCGCGAGCGTTGAGCCGCGTGCAATGAAGATGACGTCCTGCCCAGACTGCAGAAGACGGGCGCCGACAGTGCCGCCCAGGGCACCCGCTCCGATGATAGCGATTCGCATATCGGCGAACGTAGCGGCCTGCGCGGGCGTCGGCTAGCGACGCCCGCCGTGTTCGTTACTCGGTGCCCGACGGCAATTGCGGCACACCGCTGGCACCGCCCGACCGCAGCAGCCCGGTGTCGGTGTAGAGCATCAGCTTCTCACGCGTGTCCATGATGTCCAGGTTGCGCATGGTCAGCTGCCCGATGCGATCGAGCGGCGTGAAGAACGCTTCACCGCGCTCCATCGTGAGCCGCTCCGGCTTGTACGTCAGGTTGGCGCTCGACGTATCCATGATGGTGTAATCGTTGCCGCGACGCAGTTCGATGGTGACCTCGCCGGTGATGGCACGAGCCACCCAGCGTTGTGCAGAATCGCGCAGCATCAGCGACTGCGAGTCGAGCCAGCGTCCCTGATACAGCAAGCGACCGAGCTTGCGACCGTTGGCGCGATAGGTCTCGATGGTGTCTTCGTTGTGAATGCCCGTAACGAGGCGCTCATACGCGATGTAGAGCAACGCGAGTCCCGGCGCTTCGTAGATGCCGCGGCTCTTCGCTTCGATGATGCGGTTTTCGATCTGGTCGGACATGCCGAGTCCGTGCCGTCCGCCGATGGCGTTGGCATCGAGGAACAGGTCGAGCGCGCTGTCGTAGGTCTTGCCGTTGATGGCAACCGGCATGCCTTCTTCGAAGCGGATGGTGATGGTCTCACGCGCCACCGCGACCTCATCACGCCAGAACGCGACGCCCATGATGGGATGCACGATGTGCATGCCCTTATTCAGAAACTCGAGGTCTTTCGCTTCGTGCGTCGCGCCGAGGATGTTGGAGTCGGTGCTGTACGCTTTTTCGGTGCTCATCTTGTAGTCGAAGCCGCTCTTGATGAGGTACTCCGACATTTCCGTGCGACCGCCGAGTTCGTCGATGAACTGCTGATCGAGCCACGGCTTGTACACCTTGAGCGCGGGGTTGGTCAGCAGGCCATAGCGATAGAACCGTTCGATGTCATTGCCCTTAAACGTGCTGCCATCCCCCCAGATGTTGACGTCGTCTTCGCGCATGGCGGCGACCAGCATCGTGCCGGTGACGGCGCGACCGAGGGGGGTGGTGTTGAAGTACGTCTGCCCGGCGGTGGAGATGTGAAAGGCGCCGCACTGCAGCGCGGCCAGCCCTTCGGCCACCAGCTGCGCGCGGCACTCGATCAGCCGCGCCTTCTCCGCGCCATAGGCCATGGCCTTGCGCGGGATCTCGTCGTAGTCGGTTTCGTCAGGCTGACCGAGATTGGCGGTATAAGCGTAGGGGACCGCGCCCTTTTCCCGCATCCAATGCAGGGCGGCGCTGGTGTCGAGTCCACCGGAGAACGCGATGCCGACTTTTTCGCCGACGGGGAGATTCTGAAGGATGTTGGCCATGGACCAAATTAGTCCGGAGCCGGCATTCGGCGCAAAGGACGAGTTCGCGGGTCGGCCCCGTGCACCGCGCAGGGCATGCGTTACACTTCCACACACCATGAACCAGTATCACCAGCTACTCCGGCTTGTCCTCGACGAGGGGAAGTTCAAGCCCGATCGCACCGGCACCGGCACCTACGCCGTGTTCGGCGCGCAGGCGCGCTACGCGCTCGCCGACGGCTTTCCGATGGTGACGACCAAGAAGCTCCATCTCAAGTCCATCATCCACGAGCTGCTGTGGTTTTTGAAAGGTGAGACGAACATCAAGTATCTCACCGACCACGGCGTCAGCATCTGGAACGAATGGGCCGACGCCGACGGCAATCTGGGGCGCGTGTACGGCGCGCAGTGGACCGACTGGCGCACCGCCGACGGGCGCTCCATCAACCAGATCGATCAGGTCATCGAGCAGATTCGCACGCGCCCCGACAGCCGGCGGCACATCGTGAGTGCGTGGAATCCGGGCGAAGTGGAGGGCATGGCGCTGCCGCCGTGCCACGCGATGTTCCAGTTCTTCGTGCAGGACGGCACGCTCAGCTGCCAGCTCTATCAGCGCAGCGCCGATCTGTTTCTCGGCGTGCCGTTCAACATCGCGTCATATGCGCTGTTGACCATGATGGTCGCGCAGGTGACGGGGCTGCAACCCGGCACCTTCGTGCACACGTTTGGCGATTTGCACCTGTACAGCAATCATCTGGAGCAGGCACGGTTGCAGCTCACGCGTGAGCCGCGCCCGTTGCCGCAGATGCGGATCAATCCCGACGTGCGCGATATCCACGACTTCACCTTCGCGGATTTCACGCTGACCGGATACGACCCGCATCCGGCCATCTCGGCGCCCATCGCGGTATAACCCCGTACCACGCGGCGCATGACCGACGACACCAAGCGCTTCAAGGCCATCGCGGCCATGACGGAGAACCGCGTCATCGGGCGCGGCCTCGAGATTCCGTGGCATCTGCCGGAAGACTTCCGGTGGTTCAAGGAAACCACGCAGGGGCACGTGGTGGTGATGGGGCGCAAGACGTTCGAGTCCATCGGGCGCCCGCTCCCCAACCGCGAGAGTATCATCGTCAGTCGCAGCGGGTTCTCGTATCCCGGCGTGCGCACGGTATCGTCACTGCGCGAGATCGATGTGCATGCGGACGCGCGCGATGTGTTCATCGCCGGCGGCGCGCAGATTTATGCCGACGCGCTACCGTTGTGTTCGGACCTGTATCTCACGCACATCAAGCGCGTGGTAGAGGACGGCGACATTTTCTTTCCGCCGTTCGAAGAGGAGTTCCGCGCGGTGGCCACGCTGCGTGATACGCCGGAGTTCCGGATTGTGCACTACCGGCATGTGACGGCGGGGTAGCGAGGCCCGTGCCATCACGACCGCGTGGCTACGGAGAGACCGTGACGGCGTAGCAGCTCTCGGCGGGAATAGTGTTTGGTACGTTCGGTCCCTGGGCCATCAAGAGGCCGCTCGGCGCCGGATAGAGCCACGGAAACCAGGTCTGGAGATTGCACGAGGCGTAGTTGCCCTGATGTTCGTAGATCAGCGTGCTAGTGAAATCAGCGATCCGGATTTTCTGGACGGCGATGGCTCCGTAGCCGTTCCCGACTTGCAGCATGTAGATGAACCCGTTGCGGACGATGAAATCGAGGCCGAGCCCGAAGCGGAATCCATTGGGAGCGGCGGGATTCGGAAATGGCACGAATGGCGATTGTGTGAATCGTCCGGTGCCATCATTGCGCAGAAGGCCGTTCGGGAAGGCGCTACCGGGAGACGTGTTACCCGTCGCATCCGGAGGGCCTCCTCCGACGAGGAGGTCGTATCGTCCGGTCCCCAGCAGATCAACCAATTCCAGACTGTAGATCTGCTTTTGCGCGACACTGGCCGGAAAGCGGGTCATATCCCGCGTGAACGTGCCGTCGCCGTTGCCCATGAGCACATACGGCGTGCTGTTGAGCGCGTTCGTATGGGTAAGCACCACGTCAATCTTGCCATCGCCGTCGATGTCGGCGGCACTACCGCCGTGCGTGAAGCCCGTGATCGCCGACGCGACGATGGAGTTGCGATAGGTGCCGTCGGGTTGACTCAGCAGGATGCGTTGCGGTTCGCCGGCAAACGGCGGCGCATCGTACCCGTGGCAGACGAAGAACACGTCGGGTCGTCCATCGCGGTTGAAATCGGCGACGAGCGACTTTCGTGGAGAGACGCAGCCTGTTCGGTCGTTGAACATCGCACCGGTCGCTTCGACCCAAGCGGTGCCGCGCTGCAGCGTGTACAGGCGTGATGGCAGACTCGGAGGGAGTCCATTGGTGCCGAAGGTCGAGAACGCCAGGACCGCGGCGTATGCGCCCTCCTGAAAGAAATCGCCGAACGCCATCGGGGAACCGAAGATCCCATCCTGCATTCCGTAGGAGGCCGGGTGCGGCACATTCCGATCAGGCAACACGATGCGTTTAGCGTTTTCGTAGGATGACGGCCACACCGGCATCGGCACGACGAGCGTGGCGGGCGCCGCGGCCGTCCCGCCGACTCCTGTGCACGTCAGCGTGTACGTCACGCGGCCGCCGCTGGTCGGTGTCACCACCACGCTGCCCTGCGCAGGCTGCGCACCGATGCCCTGGTCGATGCTGCAGGTGCTGGCGTTGGTCGACGTCCAGGTCAGGGTCGTGGTCGCCCCGACTGGGATTTTCGCGGGGGTGATCGACAACGCGACCTGCACCGCCGCCGGTCGCGACGGGCCGGAAGGCGCCGAATCCGCGGACGAGCAGGCGGCGACGAGCAGGCAGGCGACGGTCGTGGCGACGGCGGTGACAACGGACGCGGCGCGCGCACGGCGCGGCGACGAACGCCGACGTCGAGTCGTAGAGTTGTGCATGGGCCGCAGACTACGCACCGGCCGTTACGTTGCCGTTATATGACGGCCGGAACGCCCTCTGTTCGGGGGCCGCGCACCATGCGTCGCCCCCCGCGCCTCAGTGCTTCGTCCAGATCACGAGGGTGCCGCACGGCGCGTTGCCCGCGGTGTTGAACTGCGGCGGCAGCTGCGACGTGGTGTAGTACTCAATGGCCGCAATGTGCGCGGGGTCGATCGTATCGATATCGAGCAGCGACTCATCGCGACGCCCGATGTAGCGCACGATGCCGTCCACGATGACTTGCACGTAGCACTTGGGCGCGGCGCCAACCTGACGGTCCAGCGAATCGCCATTGGGCATCTTCTCGATGCTGATGGTACCTCGGCCAGACGCCAACGCGCGACGACCGCCGTACGAGATGGCATTGACGCCGGGGAGTCGCCCCGTCAGCACGTCGGAGAGGCGTCGCCCTTCGGCCCGCGTAAACACCTCCTGCGCGAGGAAGCGTCCCACGCCGAACTTGCGCCGCTCCTCAAACTCCATGAGCTGCGGATAGCCGGGCACCACCGTGGCCGCCTTCACATCCACCTGCGCGAGCGACTGCGCATTGGGGCGCAGCAACAGATCGGATTCAATCCGCTGTGCGTCGGTGAATGCCATGCGCGTGGTCAGTTGCGAAAACCCGACGGCGCGCACCGTGATGGCATGCAGCCCCGCCGGAATGCGTGCGAGGACGAAGTTGCCCGCCGAGTCGCTGCGCACGGTGAGTCCGAGCGCGGCAATGCTGATTTCGGCGTTGGCAATGGGGCGCTCGGTGGAATCGGAGAGCACCGTCCCGGCAAACACCGCGCTGCCTTGGGCGGCGCTGCTCTGGGCGGTGCCGGTTTGTGCACGCGCGCCCAGCGGCAGCAGGGTTATCACCCCCAGCAGCGCCCCCGCGACCGACCACCGATGCCATCCCTGAACCATCATGCTGTCCGGCTTCCTGAGAAAGTGAGATCGGCGCAGAACGACGTCGCCCGATCACCTGAGGCTCCAGATGATCGGGCGAAGTTGTCCTCCAACGCGGTACGGCGCTACTGCTGGTGCCGCGTTACCGCATCCGTTACGGCACGAAGGCGGGTGCCGCGGGGCCGGCGCCGCCCACTTCCTTCTTGGACCGCTTGATCTCGGGCTGACCCGCCGCCTTGAGCGCGGCGTTCACCTTGGGCAGATCGGCGGCGATGATGCGCTCCATGCGCGTGACCTGCACGTCGAGCTTCGGACCCAGCACGTTGAACACGTCGTACGCCTGCTTGGGCGGACGGCGCTCGCCGCTGGCGATGAAGCTCATCAGGCCACCGATCTGGTCGTTCAACCGGATGGGGAAGTTGAGCGGATCCTGACCGCTCTGGTTCTTGGTCTGGTAGAGCGAATCTTCGACCGCGCTCAGGCTGTCGGCGAACTTCTTCACCAGCGGTCCGAAGGCGGTGTTGGCGGTCATCTTTCCCGCGCGATCGGTGAGATCCTTCTTGAGATTGCGGATCTCGATCACGCCTTCGTTGGCCTGCGTCACGCGATCACGCACCTGCAGCGCGAAGCGCGTCTGCTCGACGAGATCGGCCTCGGTGGCGTCGCTGCGCGGATCGGGCTTCACGACGTACTGATACGAGATGGGCGCGTTCGTGCCGGCCGTCATCTTCACGGTGTACGTGCCCGGCGCCATGGCCGGCGCGCCGCCACGTCCCGCCCAGTTGATCATGCCGCGGAACACCACGGCGCTCTCGTGCCGCATGGTCCAGGTGTAGCGGTTGATCCCCTTGCGATTGCTCGGCTTGGCCGCCGCGCCACCGCCACCACCAAATCCGCCGCCGCCGAATCCACCCGGCTGCGCGGTAGGCGCGGTGTCCGTGGACGCCGCCGTGGCCAGCAACTTCCCGGCCTTATCAAAGAACTCGAACTTGACGACCATCGAGTCGGCCGGCAGACGATACACAAACGTTGGCGCGGCCTGCCCATTGAGACGCAGCACCGGCACCGGCTTGTAGAGGAACGGCGCGCTCGCGGCCTTTTCCTGCTCGGGCGCCCAGCGCAGCGGCGTGAGGTTCTCCATCACCCAAAACGCGCGGCCGTGCGTGGCGATGGCGATATCGTCATCGCGCAGCATGATGTCGTGCACCGGCACCGGCGGCAGGTTCTTCTGCAGGCTGGCCCACGTGCCGCCGTTGTCGTACGAGAGGTACATGCCGCGTTCGGTCGCAGCGTACAACATGCCGGGACGATGCAGGTCTTCACGAATGGCGCGCGTGAAGTGATCGGCCGGAATGCCGGTGGTGATCTTGGTCCACGTCACGCCGTAGTCGGTGGTGCGATAGAGGTACGGGGTGAAGTCGTCCATCTGATAGCGGTTGCCCGCGACGAACGCAGTGCCCGGCGCGTGCTGCCCGGCCTCGATGATGGACCAGCGCATCCACTCCGGCAGCCCCTTGGGCGTCACGTTCTTCCACGACACGCCGTTGTCGCGCGTGACATACAGCAAGCCGTCATCCGAGCCGGTCCAGATGATGCCCTTCGTGATCTTGGACTCGGCGATCGTGAACACCGTGCCGTAGTACTCAACGCTGGTCTGGTCCTTCGTGATCGGGCCGCCCGATGCGCCGAGCGTGCGCGGATCGTTGCGCGTCAGATCGGGGGAGATGGGCGTCCACGACTTGCCGCCGTCGAGCGTGCGGAAGACCACGTTCGAGCCGACATAGATGGTGTTCGACGCATGCGGCGAATGGACGATGGGGTACGTCCACTGGAAGCGATACTTCGAATCCTTGGCGTCATGTCCCATGGGGTTGAGCGGCCACGGATCGAGCGCTTCGGTCTTGCCGGTGCGACGGTTCAACACATCAAGACTGCCGCCGTAGTTGGCGCCGTACATGATGTCGGGATCCTTCGGGTTGGACGAGATGTACCCCGACTCGCCGCCGGCCACGCCGTAGAATTCCGAGAAACCACCCGCGGGGGCCGCGGGGGCACCACCGCCGAAGCCACCACCGCCGCCGCCACGACCACCCAACTGCGGCGCCGCTCGCACCGGCCCGCACGACGAACCGGCGTCCTGCTTCGCGCCGCACACATGGTACGGATACGCGTTGGTGAGATGCACGTGGTAGTACTGCCCCGTCGGGGCCGTCACACGCGTGGAGGTCGTGCCGCCATCGGTGGTGATGATCACGCCGTTGTCGTGGGCCACCGCAATGCGCTTGGGGTTGGTGGGATCAATCCAAATATCGTGATTGTCACCACCGCCGAAGCCGCGCGTGAAGGTCTTGCCGCCGTCCTTCGAAATCATGGGGCTCACCTGCGGCGCGTACACCACGTTGGTGTCCTTCGGATCCGCGTACAGCTTGGAGTAGTACCACGCGCGCTGCCGCAGATTGCGATCGCCTGACGTGAAGCTCCACGTCGCGCCCGCGTCATCGCTGCGATACACGCCGCCGTTGGGCTCATGCTCGACAATCGCCCACAAGCGGCTCGGCTTGGCCGGCGACACCGTGATGCCGATCGCGCCGAGCGGGCCGCTCTGCGGCAAGCCGGGATTACGCGTGATGTCGGTCCACGTATCGCCGCCGTCGGTGGTCTTGAAGATCGCGCTGCCCATGCCGCCGCTGACGAGCATCCAGGGTTTGCGCCCCGCCTGCCAGAACGAGACGTAGATGATCTTCGGGTTGGACGGATCCATGATCATGTCCGCCACGCCGGTGGAGTCGTTGCGGAACAGAATGTTCTTCCACGTCTTGCCGCCGTCGGTGGTGCGGTAGACGCCGCGCTCCTTATTGGGGCCGAAGACGTGACCGAAGCCGCCCACGTAGACCACGTCGGGGTTGTCGGGATTAATGCGGATACGCGAGATGTACTGCGTCTCCTTGAGCCCCATGTACTGCCACGTCTTGCCCGCGTTGGTGGACTTCCACACGCCGTCGCCATGCGACACGTTGCCGCGAATCGGCGTCTCGCCGCCGCCCGCCCACACCACGTCGGGGTTGGACTGCTGCACGGCCAGCGCGCCGATGGTGCCACCGAAAAAGGCATCCGTCACCGGGAACGCGGTCTTGCCGCCGTCGGTGGTCTTGAAGACGCCGCCGCCGGTGGTGCCGAGGTAGTACTCGTCGGGGCGGGCGGTGGAGCTGGCGACGGCCACCATTCGGCCCGCCTGATTGGGGCCGATGTTGCGCCAGGACACGCCGAACGACGTGTCAGCCGACTGGCCACCACCGCCGCCGCCACGGCCGCGACCTTGCGCGGACAGCAGGGACGGCTCGGTCAGCGCGAGTACCGCGCCAACGACGAGAAGGGAAGAACGGTTCACGGGGCGCTTGGGGTTGTAGGGGTGGAACGCAGCGAATGCACGGCTTGACCGCCAACGACGGTGGACACGATCTGCGTACGCAGCAGATCGGCGGCGGGAATGGTAAAGATGTCCTTCGACAATACTACAAAATCGGCCAGTTTGCCCACGGTGAGCGTGCCGAGCTCCTGCTCCATGAAGGCGGCGTAGGCGGCGTCGCGCGTGTAGTGCCGCACGGCCGCCTCCACGGTGATCCGACTGTCGGGGTACCAGCCGCCGCGCGGCGTGCCGGACGGTGTTTGTCGCGTGACGGCGGTATAAATGCCGAGGAGCACGTTCATGGGGAACACGGGATAGTCGCTGCCGAACGCCTGCACCGCCCCGGCATCGTCGAAGTACTTGAAGGCGTTGGACCGCGCGGCGCGACGCGGTCCCAGCAGCGGTGCATAATTATTGAGCGTGGTGACGTCCGGCGTGGCGAAGATGGCCTGCGTGGACGCGATGACCCCCAGCTGCTTGAAGCGCGGCAGATCCGCGACATCGGGCACCTCGACATGCTCCACGCGATGGCGCCGGCCCGACGTGTGATTGGCGCGTGCGGCAGCCGCGTAGGCATCGAGCGCCATGCGCACCGCGCGGTCGCCGATCGCGTGCAGTTCGATTTGTAGGCCGGCCGAGTCGTAGCGCGTGACGCCACGCGTGAGCACGTCGGCGCTCCAGAACGGGAGCCCGGTATCGTCGGTGCCAGCGTACGGCTCGAGCATCGCGGCCGTTTTCGCATCGACCGTGCCGTCCAGCATGCCTTTGGCGATCCCGTAGCGCAGCATCGGACCGGGGTGCGCATCGCGCACCGCGAGGTAGCGCATCACGTCGGCGCGCGTGGCGTTGGGCGCGAAGGGGATGGAGGCGCGGAACCGGACACGGAGGGTGCCCTGCGCGACCGCCTGCTCGAGCGCGTCGTAGACGGCGCCGGCGGGTTCGCGGGCCGACGCTTCCTGCAGCAGGGTGAGGCCAAAGGAGGCGGCAGCACGCGTCTGCGCATCAAGCTGGCGGACGATATCGGCCGCCGTCGGCGGCGGGATGAGCCGCGACACGAGCCGCCCGGCGGCTTCCTTGAGCAGGCCGGTGGGATCGCCATTGGCTTCGCGATCGATGCGCCCCTGCGCGGGGTCTTTCGTGTCGCGGGTGACTCGCGCCCGCGCGAGCGCGACGGAGTTGGCCAGGGTCTGATGTCCGTCCCGATCCGAGAGCACCACGGGGCGGTCGGGAAACGCCGCATCGAGAAACCGCTTATGCGGCGCCAACTGCGGGAAATCTGATGGCGTCCATCCGCGGCCCACGACCCAGCTGCCGGGCGGCAGGGTGGCCGCCCACGCGCGCAGCCGCTTCACGATCTCGGCCGGCGATCCGGCGTCCGTGAGATCGGCACGGGCCTGCGTGGGGAGGTGCCAATGCGCATCGATAAAGCCGGGCACGACGCGCTGTCCCTCCAGATCCACCACGCGGGTGGCGGAGCCGCGCAGGACGCGGACGGCGCTGTCGGTGCCCACCGCCACCAACCGGTCGCCGCGCACGGCCATGGCGCTAGCCGACGGGTTGCGCGGGTCACCGGTCCAGATGCGGCCGTTCACAAACATCGCGTCAGCCGTCGCGGACGCTGGTACGGATGGGCGCGCGGGTGCACCCGCCGACTGGGCGTACAGCAGCGCGGCGGAGGAGGCAGAAACCGCGGCGCCGGCCACGGCCCGCATGAGCACACGCCCGAGGGGCGGGACTCGGCGGCGTTCACGGTCTTCGAGCGCGACGCCGTTCAAGCAGGAGGGAGTCATGGTTTACGCTGGCGGCGAGACGGCGGATCGGCAAGGCACACGGGCATGGGGTCGCCGAACGCGCTATCATGGACGACGCGGGCCGTCGACCCCACCCACTCACCCTACCGCTCTCGCCCCATGCTCATCGTCCAGGTGTTCATTCACGTGCTGCCGGATGCGGTGGATGCGTTCCTCGCGGCCACGCTCGACAACGCGCGCCACAGCGTGCAGGAGCCCGGCGTCGTGCGCTTCGATGTGTTGCAGCAGGACGATGACGCCACCCGATTCTCGCTCATTGAGATCTATCGCACCCCCGAGGCGCCGGCGGCGCACAAGGCGACCGCGCACTATGCGCGCTGGCGCGACACGGTGGAGTCGATGATGGCCGAGCCCCGTTCCAGTACGAAGTATCACGCGCCGTTTCCGGCGCCCGCCCAGTGGGAGATGCCGTCATGAGCCGCCGTCGTCTGGGGTCGAAGGTCATCGTCATGCTGGCCGCGGGGATGTCCGCCGGCTTCGTGTTGCACGCGGAGGCGCGGCAGGCCAACGCGCAGACCGCACCGGCCAAGGCACCGGCCAAGGCACCGGCCAAGGCACCGGCCAACGCGACCGTCGAAGTCACCGAAGCCTCCATCACCGAGCTGCAGGCCGCCATGGCCGCCGGACGCACGACCAGCGTGCAGCTGGTGCGTCAGTATCTGGCGCGCATTGCCGCGTACGATCATGCCGGGCCTGAACTCAACGCGCTCATCCGGCTCAATCCGCGCGCCGGCGCCGAAGCGGCCGCTCTCGACGCCGAACGCAAAGCCGGCAAGGTGCGCGGGCCGATGCACGGCATTCCCGTGATCATCAAGGACAACTACGACACGGGCGACATGCCCACCAGCGCCGGCTCGCTGGCGTTGGCCAGCAGTCAGCCGGCGCAGGATGGCTTCGTGGTGAAGAAGCTCCGCGACGCGGGCGCGATCATCATTGGCAAGTCCAACCTGCATGAGCTCGCGGCCGGTATTACGAGCATCAGTTCGCTGGGCGGACAGACGCGAAATCCGTACGACCCCACGCGCTGCCCCGGTGGTTCCAGCGGCGGCACGGGCGCGGCGATTGCGGCCAGCTTTGCGACGGTGGGTTGGGGCTCGGATACCTGCGGCTCGATTCGCTATCCCAGCGCATTTGCCAATCTGTTCGGACTCCGTCCCACGTTGGGGATGATCAGCCGCACCGGCATTGTGCCGCTGTCGCACACGCAGGATACGGGCGGGCCGCTGGCGCGGTCGGCGACGGATCTGGCCATCGCGCTGGATGTCAGCATTGGCTACGACCCGGCCGATTCCATCACCGCCGCGCTGCGCAGCCGCCCCGTGCCGCACTTTCAGCAGTCGCTGGATCGCAATGCGCTGCGTGGAGCGCGCATTGGCGTCTTGCGCCCGTACTTCCTGGACGCCGACGCTGAAATCGCCGATACGGTGCGCGCCGCGTTGCAGGCCATGAAGGCGCAGGGTGCGACGCTGATTGATGTGGCCGTGCCCGAATTCGACAGCCTGATGGCCGGCACCAGCGCCATCAATCAGGAAACGAAGTTCGATCTGGCGGATTATCTCCGCACCGTGCCCAATGCGCCGGTGCATTCGTTGCGCGAGATCCTCGACTTGGGGCTGTTCGACAAGGCGCTGGAAGTGCGCTTTCGGAGCATCGACACCATGAGCATGGCCGACAGCCCGGCCCACCGCCGCACGTTGCAGCGTCAGGCGCAACTGCGCGCCCGCTTTGAACATCTGCTGGATAGTCTGTCGCTGGATGCGTTCGCGTATCCGTCCATCAAGCAGAAGCCGACGCTCATTGGCGAAGTGCAGAACGGCGGCAACTGCGCGCTGGCCGCGCAGTCGGGGTTGCCGGCCATCAGCATTCCGGCCGGGTTTACCACCGACGGACTTCCCGTGGGTCTTGAGCTGATGGGCCGAGGCTTTAGCGACGTGCGGCTGGTATCGCTGGCCTACGCCTTCGAGCAGGCGGGGTCGCGCCGTCAGCGCCCGTACACCACGCCGGTGTTGGTGGCGGGGGCGGCACCGGTCGCGACGCCCGTGAATGTGACGGTGCGTTCCACCGACGTGACGGCGACC
>CALQGY020000101.1 GCA_943330235.2 Candidatus Kuenenia stuttgartensis | reverse complement strand
TGCGCTTCGGAGGGCGCATCCTCACCCGTGAAGGGCTGCTCTCTGTTATTATCGGACGCATACCTTTGCGTCTGCGGTTCATCCGATCGTCGCTTCGTCCTTCCGCCCTGCCCTGTGCTCTACCTCGCCATCCCCGCGCACAACGAGGTCGCCACCATTGGCGTCCTGCTCTGGCGGCTCCGAACGGTGCTCGCCGAGTTTCCGCGCGAATACGAGGTCGTCGTGTACGACGACGCCAGCAACGACGAAACCGCCGACGTGGCGGAGCAGTACGCGCACGCCATGCCGGTCACCGTCATTCGCGGCAAGACGCCCGTCGGCTACGCGAAGGCGGTCGACGCACTCGTGCGCCACATCGCCGCACAGACGCGCTACCCGCGTCGCGATGCGATGTTACTCCTGCAGGCCGACTTCACCGATCCGCCGGGCCTCGTCCCCGAGTTCGCGCGCCGCTTCGAGGGTGGCGCCGATCTGGTCGTCGGCGAACGGACCGCGGTGGTCGATGCGCCGGTGCCCGTGCGCCGACTGTTCAAGGCCGCCGCATGGGCCCTCAAGCCGTTCGTGCGCGTCGACGGCGTGCATGACCTCATGGGCTCCATGCGCCTCGTCCGGATCTCGGCGCTGCGCGACTTGATCCGCGCCGTCGGCGATGCGCCGGTCTGTGCTGGCGATTCGTGGACCGCGAACGCGGATCTGTTGCTCAACCTCGTGCCGCACGCGCGCCGCATCGAAGCCGTCCCGCTGGAGCCCACCTACGGGGTGCGCACGCGGGAAACGCGGCGGATCACCGTGCGCGATGCCCTGGCCGCCCTGCGATGGGGATGGGGCGCTCGGGGCCGTCGCGCCACGCAGCCTCCCGCCGAAGGAGCCACCGAGGCACCCGCGCGGACCGCGCGCGGCGCCGCGCCGGCTCGTCGTCGCGATGAGCCGGAAGTCACGGTCGACCGCCTGCGCGAACGCTCCAAGGAGCGCGACCGCCTGCGCGGTGACAGCGACGCACCACCGCCGCCACGGGCGCGGCGCGACATGCGTCCCGAGCGCGAGCGCGTCGCCCGCGATGTCTCCGGTGACCATCAAGGCGAAGTAGCCGAAGAGGCGCCGCGCGACACGAAGCGCGACGCGCAACGCGACACGCAACGCGAGATGCTACGCGAGCCAACGCGCCAGGAAATGCGTGAGTCCAAGCGTCCCTTGCGCCGCGAAGACCGTAAGAGCGCCGGACGCGAAGAGCGCGAGGACGGCAAAGACGCACGCCGCAGTTCCCGTCGCGACGAAGCGCGTCGGGACGAGCCGCGTCCTCCGCGCGAAGGGGCCCGTCCAGCCGCAGGACGCACCGGTGCGTCCTCGACGCGCGGGCGGAGCGCGCCGCTCGACCTCGACGAAAACGTCCTGCCCGATGATCCGTTTGCCGGTCGCCCCGCGCGCCCGGAACGCAGCAAAAGCCCTGCCCCCGCCGTCGATCCGGATACCGAGCGGCCGTCGGATTCGCCGTACGCCGATGACGAGGCGGCAACCGTCGCACCGGTCGCCGCCGCCAAGAACGAGCCGACGCGTCGCCCGCCCCGCAGCGCCGTGGTGTCAGACGAGACCGACGCCGACGACGCGACGGCCGCAGACGGCGACGATGCATCCGCGGACCAGACGGACGACGACGGCGAGGATGCCGAAGGCGGTTCGCCCAGCGACGCGCGTGAACGCAAGCGTCGGCGCAACCGTCGGTCGCGTCGCCGGCGCTCCAAGAAGCGGACGGACGGCGAGGGCGCGACCACCGATGGTAGTGACGACGCCAGCGACGAGGACGGCGGCGAAGCCCGCGCCGAATCCGGCGACAGCGCCGTTGGCGACCGCGCCAGTGGCGACAGCGCCGTTGGCGACAGCGCCAGTGGCGATGCGACGGAACGCGCGCCCGGCGACGACAGCGAGGAGTCGCCTCGCGAGCCAGCCGAACGCGGCAAGTCGCGCCGCGGACGCGGGCGTGGCCGCGGGCGCAATCGCGCGGCGGCCGCGGAAGGAGAAGACCGGAACACGAGCGATTCGGAGCGCACCAGCGCCGACAGCGATTCCTCCAACGACGACGGCGGCGTCTCCCGCGCCGACCGTGCGGGTGATAGCGAGACGACGTCCGACAGCGATGGCGGTGACGATTCCGAAGAAGGGCGCGCCGCGCGCGGCAAGCGCCGCGGTCGTCGCGGTCGCCGTGGCGGGATGCGCCGTTCTCGCGGCAAGAATCGCGAAGACGGTGGCGCTGAGGGTGGCGCTGAGGGTGGCGCCGAGGGTGGCGCCGGTGGGGACGGTGGGAGTGGCAACGTTGGCGGCGGCGACGCCTCCGCCAACGCGTCGGAGTGAGTGAGCACCACGTGACCGACCCCACGGCCGGCCATCAACCCATGACGTATCGCGAGGTGGACCTCGCGAACGTGCGCACCGTCCCCGTGCTGGCGCGCCCCAACAAGGTGCGCGCGGAAGAGTTCGCAGTACCACCGTCGGACGATCCGGCGCAGCGGACGATGAGCGCCTTCCTCGGCGCGCTCCCCGATATTCTCGTCGCCCGCGACTTTCTCGCCGTCGTCGATGCCGTCGTCAAGGCGCGGCGACGCGGACGCGGCGTGCTGCTCATGCTCGGCGGCCACGTCGTGAAGACCGGCCTCGCCCGCGTCATCATCGATCTCGTGCACCGCGGCGTCATCACCCACGTCGCGATGAACGGCTCGGCCGCAATTCACGACTACGAAATCGCGCGCTTCGGCGGCACCTCCGAGGACGTCGCCGCCGGACTGCGCGACGGCACCTTCGGTATGGCCGAGGAGACCGGCCGCGGCCTCAATGGCGCGTTCACCACCGGCATGGCCAACGGATGGGGCATGGGCGAATCGGTCGCCCGCGATCTGGCACAGCACGAGCCGCTCCTTCATCCGGAGCTGTCACTCACCTACCAGTGCTGGCGCCACAACGTCCCCGCGACCATCCACGCGGCCCTCGGCTGCGAGATCATCCACCAGCACCCCGCCGCCAACGGCGCCGCCATTGGCGACACCAGCCATCGCGACTTCCGCCGTCTCGCGGCGTCACTCGAGACCCTGCACGACGGCGGCGTGGTCCTCAATGTCGGCAGCGCGGTCATCATGCCCGAGGTCTTCCTCAAGGCGCTCACCATCGCGCGCAACGTGGGGCATGGCACACCGACCGATTTCGTCACCTGCGACCTGGACATGCAGCGGCACTATCGCCCGCGCATGAACGTCGTCCGCCGCCCCACGCAGGACAGCGGCAAGGGGTACGAGATCACGGGGCACCACGAAATCATGGTGCCGTTATTGGCCTGGGCGATTGTAGAACGGCTAGGCGCCGAACCAATCGGCGCCTAGCCGGACAGCGGCATCAGCGAGGGCGTTAGCGAGCGCCGTTAGCGAGCGCCGTTAGCGAGCGGCGCTAGCGGCGGACGCTGTCCGCGATGCGACGGGCGGTCTCGGGGCTTACCAAACGCACGACGCCGTAGAAGACCGCGCCCACTAGGGCGATTCTCAGCGCGACCCCGACCAGCCAGAGCACCAGACTCACCAGCGGGCCAAGAATCCCGAAGACCACCTTGAGGGCAATCAGCCCCACCAGGGCGATCAGACCGATTTTGAATAGGGTGCGCAGCATCGTGGAGCTCCTCGGACGGAAGATGATCTTTCTGTCCCCTACGATAGCGGGAGCGCAGGGTTTCGGCAGCGGGCCCGGCGGCGGCACACCGGGAATTCCAGCGAAACAGGCTTTGCCGGTTACTCCATGTAGCCAGTCGCTGGTAGACGGGCTAGCTTCACCCGACCCCCAATTGGGGGGTGTCTTTCTCCCCTTTCGGTTGGATCATGGCTGAGCAGCTGATTCAGATCATGGGCCGTCATCGCAGCGAACCGCTCCCAGAGCGGAAGCCGCAGTGGCTCAAGGTCAAAGCACCTGGCAGTGACAATTACCTGCGCCTGAAGAACATGATGCAGGAACTCAACCTGCATACCGTGTGTCAGGAAGCGCATTGCCCGAACATCGGCGAGTGCTGGGAGCATGGCACCGCGACGTTCATGATTCTCGGCGACGTGTGCACCCGAAACTGCGCGTATTGCGCCGTGTCGCATGGTCGCCCGCCCTCGTATGACATCGACGAGCCGGCGCGCGTCGGTCAGGCCATCGCCGAGCTGCAGCTGCGTCACGCCGTGATCACCTCGGTCGACCGCGACGATCTCCCGGACTTCGGCGCCTTCATCTTCGCCGAGACCATCCGCCAGATCCATCAGCGGCTGCCCGGCTGTTCCATCGAAGTGCTCGTGCCCGATTTTCAAGGCAACGAAGATTCGATTCGCACGGTGCTCGAAGCGCGCCCGGACATCTACAACCACAATACCGAAACCGTGCCGCGCCTCTACAAAAAGGCGCGTCCCGGCGGCCGTTACGAGCGCCTGCTCGAAATCTTCCGGATCGCCAAGCGCATCGCGCCGACCATCCCCACCAAGACCGGCATCATCCTCGG
Source organism: Candidatus Kuenenia stuttgartensis (assembly GCA_943330235.2). Taxonomy (GTDB): domain Bacteria; phylum Gemmatimonadota; class Gemmatimonadetes; order Gemmatimonadales; family Gemmatimonadaceae; genus Gemmatimonas; species Gemmatimonas stuttgartiensis_A. The sequence goes on along the minus strand of CALQGY020000101.1, from coordinate 9,690 downwards.
TCTCGGTGAGACCAATGAAGAAGTGGTCGAGGTGATGCATCACCTGCGTGCCGTGGACGTGGACATCCTGACCCTCGGCCAGTATCTGCGCCCGTCCGACGGCCATATCGCCCTCGACCGCTACGTCACGCCGGAAGAATTCCGCGAGCTCTACACCATCGGTATGTCGCTGGGCTTCAAGCACGTCGAGAGCGGACCGCTCGTGCGCTCCAGCTACCACGCCTGGGAGCAGGTCCAGGCCGCCGGCGTCTGATTCGTCGGCCACCGCGGTATCGCACCGGATTCGTCGCCCACCACTTCTGTTCCCCGTTCCCCGTCTGTCCTCAGCATGCCGTCTACCAAACCTCGCAAAAAGGCTGAACCCGCTCGCGCGTCTGCACCGACGACGAAGCCCGGTTCCGCAGATCCTACGGCGCCCTCGGCGTCATTGAATCGGGAGCTCCTCTACTCGATGCTCCTGCAGCGCCGCTTTGAAGAGCGGTGCGCCGAGATGTATGCCATCGGTCGCATCGGCGGATTCTGCCACCTGTACATCGGACAGGAAGCCGTCTCCACCGGTGTCATCGCGCAGCTGCGCCCAGACGACTACATCATCACCACCTATCGGGATCATGGTCAGGCGCTCGCGCGCGGCATGACACCGCGGGCCGTGATGGCGGAGCTCTTCGGCCGACAGGACGGATGCGCGCGAGGCAAGGGCGGCTCCATGCACATGTTCGACAAGCAGCTGGGCTTTCTGGGCGGACACGGCATCGTGGGCGGGCACATCCCCATTGCCGCCGGTGTCGGTTTCTCCATCAAGTATCGCGGCGGTGACCAAGTCATTGTCTGCTTCATGGGAGAGGCCGCCGTCAACAACGGCGCATTCCACGAGGCGCTCAACATGGCCGCGCTCTGGAAGTTGCCCTGCCTCTTCGTCATCGAGAACAATCGCTACGGCATGGGGACGGCCGTCGAGCGCGCCTCCGCTATTCACGACATCTACAAGCGCGGCGCGTCGTACGATATGCCGCGTGACGTCGTCGACGGTCAGGATGTGCACGCCGTGCGTGCCGCCGCGGCCGAAGCCATCGCGCGTGCGCGCACGGAGAGCATGCCCACCCTGCTCGAAATCCGCACGTATCGGTTCATGGGACACTCCATGTCCGACGCGGTCAGCGGCACCTACCGCACCAAGGAAGAACTCGAGCAGTACCTCAAGCGCGATCCGGTGTCGCTGCTTCGGCAGCGCATGGAAGAATCCGGCGAAATCTCCGCCGCGGAAGTTGCGGCAATGGATGACGACATCAAAAAGATTGTGCAGGACAGCATCGACTTCGCTGAACAGAGCCCAGAGCTGCCCCTCGAAGCGCTCATGGAAGACATCCTCGTCGAAACCACGAGCTGAGGCGCACACCGACCATGGCCATCATCACGTACCGCGACGCGCTCAACATGGCGCTCCGCGAAGAAATGCAACGCGACGATCGCGTCTTCCTGATGGGTGAGGAAGTCGCTGTCTACCAGGGCGCGTATAAAGTCTCGAAGGGCTTGCTGCAGGAGTTCGGGGAAATGCGCGTCGTCGACACGCCCATCACCGAACTCGGATTTGCCGGCGTCGGCGTCGGCGCGGCCATGACGGGACTCCGTCCCATCATCGAGTTCATGACGTGGAACTTCGCGCTCCTCGCCATCGACCAGGTGGTCAACGCCGCCGCGAAGATGCTCTACATGTCCGGCGGCCAGTTCCCCATGCCGATGGTGTTCCGCGGCCCCAACGGCTCCGCGCTACAGTTGGGTGCCCAGCACTCACAGGCGTGGGAGTCGTGGCTGGCGCACATCCCGGGGCTCAAGGTGGTAGCACCCGCCACGCCGTACGACGCCAAGGGGCTGCTCAAAGCCGCCATCCGCGATGACAACCCGGTGTGTTTTCTCGAAGGCGAGATGTTGTACAACACCAAGGGCGAAGTCCCCGATGACGACTATGTCATCCCGCTGGGCAAGGCAGAAGTCAAGCGCGAAGGCGACCACTGCACCCTCATCTGCCACGGCAAGATGGTGCTGGTGGCGCTGCAGGCCGCTGATCTGCTCGCGAAAGAGGGCATCCGCTGCGAAGTGCTCGACCTGCGCACCATTCGCCCCATGGATGTCGACGCCATCACCGCGTCGGTGCGCAAGACCAACCGCGCCGTCGTTGTGGAAGAGGGATGGGAAGTCTGCGGCGTAGGCGCGCAGGTGGTGGACTATGTGCAGCGGTATTGCTTCGACGATCTCGATGCCCCCGTCCTGCGCGTCCATCAGGCCGACGCCCCCATGCCGTACACCAAGAGTCTCGAGAAGGCCGCCAAGCCCGACGTCCCCAAGACGATCGCGGCCGTGAAGCAAGTTCTCTACATCGACTGACCCGAAAATGGCGACCAAAGTGATGATGGAGGCGCTCTCTCCCACCATGGAAGAGGGACGTCTCGTGAAGTGGCACAAGAACGTCGGTGATGCCATCAAGAGCGGTGAGACCATCGCCGAAGTCGAAACCGACAAGGCCATCATGGAGCTCGTCGCGCGCGGAGAAGGCATCCTGCGCGCGCGCCTCTGCGAAGAAGGCACCACCAGCATCATCGGTGCCCTCCTCGGCGTGATCGCCACCGCCGACGAAGACATCTCCGCCCTGATCGGCGGCACCCCCGTCTCAGCGATCACCACCCCAGTACCCGCGCCGGCCCCAGCCGCCGCACCGGCACAGTCCGCGTCAGCCGCATTGCCGTCGGCAGCGATTCAGTCCGCGGCAGCGATTCAGTCCGCGGCCGCGACTGCCAGCAGCGGCCCCGTACGATCGTCTCCGCTCGCACGTCGCCTCGCAGCCGAACGCGGCCTCGCCCTCGACGCCATCGCCGGCTCCGGCCCCAACGGTCGGGTCATCCGCCGCGATATCGAGGCGGCAAGCGAGTCGACCGCAGCCAGTGCCGCAGCGGCTCCGGCCCCGCGCGAGACCGTGTCCACGCCCACCGCGGTGGCCAGCACCGCCATGCGTATTGACGGCGAGTACAAGGACGTGGCCCTCACGCAGATGCGCAAAACCATCGCGCGTCGCCTGGGCGAGTCCATCGGTCCGGTCCCGACCTTCTACCTCACGTCGGAAATCGACATGACGCGCGTCGCCCAGATGCGCGAGCAGATGGTCGCCGCCGGCGATCAGTTCAAGGTCTCGGTCAACGACATCGTGATCAAAGCGGTCGCCATCGCGCTCACGCGGCACCCGGAGTGCAACGCGCATTGGATGGGCGATTCCATTCGCTACTTCAGCGCCGCCCACATCGGTATGGCCGTCGCCACCGACGACGGTCTGATCGTGCCGGTCATCCGCGATGTCCAGGGCAAGGGACTCGGACAGATCGGCAAGGAAGCGCGTGATCTCGCCAAGCGGGCACGTGACCGGAAGCTGGCGCCAGCCGAGTACTCGGGCGGCACCTTCTCCGTCTCCAACCTCGGTATGTTCGGCATCGATCAGTTCACCGCCATCATCAACCCGCCCGAAGCGGCCATTCTAGCGGTTGGCGCCACCGAGACCAAGCCGGTCTGGGAGAACGGCGCGTTCGTGCCGCGCCAGCGCATGCGGGTCACGCTCAGCTGCGACCATCGCATCATCGATGGCGCCATTGGCGCCAAGTTCCTGCAGACGCTTCGTCAGCTGCTGGAAGCACCGATGATGATGCTCTTCTAGCGTATCACTGTTCCAGAAAACAGAAACCGTCCCGTCCCGCGCACCCTGCGGACGGGGCGGTTTCTGTGTTTCGGGGGTACCTGCTCGAAACGCCCGACGCCGCTATCACACAGAGAGCACAGTTCGTGTGCCTGTGTGTCCGTTGCCTGTCACAGACGTTTCATTCCGCAGGTGGTGGTCGTCTGCGGTACAGGCACCTGATTCGGTCTCGCCGAGTCAGCCAGCAGACGCGGGTGGCCAGTCCACCGCCATCCCGCCTCCCCCTGAATGTCTCGACGGAGCGCCAGATCGTGAAGCGATCGTTGACCTGCTCACTGTTCGTACTGGCGGTGACCGCCGCGTCGCTGACGCTTACGGCCTGTCAGGACGCCACCGCGCCTAAAGAGACGGGCAGCTTGGCCGTCGAGTTCGTGGGTTTGCCCGCCGGCGTCACGGCCGACGTGCGGCTCAGCCGAGGCACCGTCGTGCGCCCCCTGACCGATGGGAGTACGGTGCAAGGTCTCGAAACCGGCGACTGGACGGTCTCGGCCTCGCCGGTCACCGTGAACGGTCTCGTCTACGATCCGCAGCCCGCTACGCAGACCGTCTCGGTCGCGGCGCGCTCGATCGGTTCCGCGCGCGTCGTGTGGACGCCCCTCACGGGATCGCTCTCGCTCACGATCAGCGGCCTCCCCGCCGGCACCGACGCCAGCCTGTTGGTGACAGCCCCTGGGTATTCGCGCACCCTGACCGCCTCGCAACTGCTCGCGGGGTTGACCCCCGGTCAGTACACCATCGCCGCACGGGACGTCCGTGGCGTCGGCGGCACCTTGCGCGCCGATGTGGCCACGCAGACAGTCACCGTCGCCGCCTCCGCCGTAGCGGTCAGTCTCACGGTCACCTATGCCTTGGCCCCCGCGGCCGTTGACGTAGCCGTCAGCGGGCTCCCCAGCGGGACCGCCGCCGTCATCAGCCTCACCGCCCCCAGCGGGTCCGTCACGCCGTTAACGGCGTCCACCAGAGTTTCGCCGGCAGTGGCGGGACGCTGGCGTCTTACCGCCTCGGTGGTGCAGGCATCTGGCTTCACCTATGCCGCGCCAAACGCCGCCCGCGACACCACCGTAAGCGCCGGAGACACCCTGCGGTTTCCGGTGGTCTACGCGCTCACGACCGGTGCTATCGCCGTGGCCGTCACTGGGCTGCCGCAAGGCGCCACGGGCAGCGTCACCGTCACAGGCCCCGCCGGCTTCAGTCGCGCCCTCACCGCCACCAGCACAATCACCGACCTCGCCCCCGGCACCTACACCGTCCGGGCGGATTCCGTGGTGCGCAACGGCTTCGCGTGGCGGCCCGCCGTCGCATCGCAGCAGGTCACCGTCAGCGCGTCCATCACCGCCGCCCCAGCCACGGTGGACTACAGCGCCGTCACCGGCGTGTTGGTCGTGGCCGTGCGCGGCGTCCCTGCTGGCGCCGTCCCATCGGTACGCGTCACGGGGCCGTACGCCTTCGATCGCACCATCGCCAGCACGACGGTCGTCTCCCCTGCTGCGTCTGGTGCGTATACGGTCGCCGCATCGGCCTTTGTCGCAGGCGGCCTGACCTATTCGGCGTCCCCCTCAACCGTTACGCGAACCGTCGCGATCGGCGGACGCGACTCCGTGGACGTGCTGTACCAAGCCGCGTCTGGCAATCTCGACGTGACAGTGAGCGGACTGCCAAGCGGCATCAACGCGTCACTCACGCTCTCGGGAGGCTCCCAGCCCGTCAGCATCACCGGAACCACCTCGCTCTCCGCGCTGGCCGTCGGTAGCTACACCCTGAGCGCCGCCACGGTCTCCTCGGGCAGTGTCAGCTACGCCCCCACCCCCACGTCACAGAGCGTCGCCATCACCAACGGCGCCACCACCGCCGCCGCCGTGGCGTACGCCGCCGTGGCTTCGTCGCAGCAGGATCTGATCCTCGACCAGGCCTACCTCACGCAAGCCACGCAAACCATGGATGGCGCCGTGGCGCTTGTGGCGGGCCGAGATGCCCTGCTGCGCGTCTTCGCGCACGCCACGCAGGCCAACACCCTTACGCCCGTGGTGCGCGCCCGCATTTACGACGGCGCCTCGCTCATCCAGACCATCTCCATCGCCGGCCCCGCCGGCGGCGTGCCGCTGGCCGTCACCGAGGGCACGCTCAGTTCCTCGTGGAACGTGCTCATTGACGCCGCGAATATTCGGCCCGCCACGCGCATTCTCGTGGACATCGACCCCACGAACAGCGTGGCCGAAGCGGACGAGTCCAACAACGTCTGGCCGTCTAGCGGCACACCACAAAGTGTCACGGTAAACACCGTCCCCACCTTTACCGTTCGGTTTGTGCCCGTCACGGTGCAGGGGCTCACGGGCAATGTCACCGCGGGCAACATGAATTCGTTCTTGGCTACCGCGCGGCGGGTTTGGCCGCTGGCCAATGTCGTCGCCGACGTGCGCAGCGCCCCGTTCAGCTCCAGTAGCGACACCCTCTCCCTCATCTCCACCGACGCCAACAGCAAATGGCTGACGGTGCTGAGCGAGATGAACACCCTGCGCGCCACCGACGGCGCGTCGTCTACGACTCACTACTACGGCGTGGTGAAGGTGTCGTATACCAGCGGTGTGGCTGGCTACGGCTACGTGCCGGGCCGCGCCGCCATCGGGTGGGATTATCTCCCCAGCGGCGACGGCGTGGCCGCGCATGAGTGGGGGCACAACTTCAGCAGGCCGCACGCGCCCTGCGGCACCGCGGGCAACCCGGATCCGGGCTTCCCGTATGCCGGCGGCGTCATTGGCGCGTCGGGGTGGAACAGCAGCACGAACACGCTCGTCGCGCCCACCGTCACCGACCTGATGGGCTATTGCAGCCCCACTTGGATCTCGGATTACAACTGGACCCGCGTCATGACCTACCGGCAGTCGTCGGGCCTGGAGGCGCAGGCCACCGGCGCCAAGGGCGACGGCCTGCTGGTCTGGGGGCGTGTGATCGACGGCGTCGTTCAACTCGAGCCGGCATTCCGCGTAGACGCCCCCGCCACCGCGCCCGTCGCGCGCCCCACGCATCATGTCGAAGCCGTGGACGCCGTCGGTACCGTGTTGCTGGATCTGCCCATCACCGCCGAGTCGGTGGATCACGTCACGCGTCATGATGAACGGCAGTTCGCGGTGGTCGTCCGCTGGACGCCCGATCTCGAGCAGTCGTTGTCGCGCATTCGCGTGCGCGATGTCCGCTCCCCCCTGCTGTCGTCGGCACGCACCAGCCCGACCGCCGGCCTCGCCGGGCGTTCGCGCGCGCTGCGGGTGACAACGCCGCTGGCCATGCCCGACCCAGCGGCCGATGTGCTGCCCGCGCCGGCCGGCCGTGCGCGCCTTCGCTGGAACAGCGCCGCGTATCCGATGGCCATGGTCCGCGACGCCACGAGCGGGCTGATCATGGGATACGTGCGGAACTCGGGCGATGCACTCCTCACCGGCAGCCGCCCGCTCGACGTCGTGTTTTCCGATGGCGTGCGCTCCGTGACCAAGCGCATCACACCAGAGTAGCTCGCATCGAGTGGCGGTTGCTCTGCACCCGCCACTCGGTAGCTTACGCAATCCCCACGTGACGCCCGCGCGCAGTTCAACTGCCGGCCGTCGCGCGTATCACCACCCGATCCGCCTGCACTCCCCATGGCTGCTTTCGACGTCATCATCCTCGGCGGTGGTCCCGCCGGTTATGTCTGCGCACTTCGTTCTGCGCAGCTCGGTCTCAACGTCGCAGTCATCGAGCGTGAAGCGCTCGGCGGCACCTGCGTCATGTGGGGCTGCATTCCGGCCAAGGCCCTCCTTGAGAGCGCCAACCTCGCCACACGGCTCTCGCACGCCGCCGACCACGGCATCGCGATCAGCGGCATGACGCTGGACTTCAACGTCGCCATGAAGCGTTCACGCGCCGTCAGCAGCCAAAACTCCAAGGGCGTCGAGTTCCTCTTCAAGAAGAACAAGATCACCTACCTCCGCGGCGAAGGGCTGCTGGAGAAGGGCAAGAAGGTCACGGTCACGGCGGCCGACGGTAAGAAGGAAACCCACGAGGCGAAGAAGGCCGTGGTTATCTCCACCGGCTCCCGCGTGAAGGGGCTTCCGCAGGCGGGGCTGACGCTCGACAAGAACGTGGTCATTTCCAGCGATGAAGCGCTCATCACGGAGAAGGCGCCCAAGAGCATGATCATCGTCGGCGCCGGCGCCGTGGGTGTCGAATTTGCCGACGTGTTCAATGCCTTCGGTACCAAGGTCACGTTGGTGGAAGTCGCTCCCACCATTCTCCCCATCGAAGACGCCGACTCCAGCGCCGAACTCACGCGCGCCTTCAAGAAGCGGAAGATCGACATCCTCACCAGCGCGAAGATTGTCAGCACGACGGTGACCAAGACCGGGGCCACGATGGTCGTGGAGGCCGGCGGCACGTCGCAGACGCTGGAAGTGGAGAAGATCCTCGTGGCGGCCGGTCGCGCCCCCAACGTGGAGAAGATCGGCCTCGAAGCCGTGGGCATCGCCAAGAGCGATCGTGGCTTCGTGAAGATCAATGCCAAGTTCGAGACCAACGTTGCGGGCTACTACGCCATCGGCGACGTGGCGGGCAACCAGATGCTGGCGCATAAGGGACAGCGCGAGGGCCATGTGCTGGCCGATATCCTCGGCGGGCAGCATGCGCATCCGGTCAACTACGGCAACATCCCCAGCTGCACCTACTGCCATCCGGAAGTCGCGTCCATCGGCCTCACCGAACAGGCCTGCAAGGACCAGAAGCTGGATTACAAGGTGGGCAAGTTCCCGTTCTCGGCCAACGGTCGTGCGCGCACGTCCGGCGAGACGGACGGATTCGTGAAGATCATCCGCGATGCGAAGTACGGCGAGATTCTGGGCGCTCACATTGTCGGCGCGCACGCCACGGAAATCATCCACGAGTTGGTGGTGGCGCGCGAGAACGAGTTCACGGTTGAGGAGATTGATCTCGCCATGCACGCCCACCCGACGCTGTCAGAAGCCATTGGGGAAGCGGTGCTCGATTCCCTTGGCAAGATGCTCCACGCGTGACCGAGCGGCGGGTGGTGGTCCACGACCTCGGTCTGTTGGACTACGACGCCGCATGGGCGCTGCAGAAGGAGACGGCGCGACAGCGTGTGGCCGGCGAGATCACGCACGACACGCTGTTGCTGGTGCAGCATCCGGCCGTGGTGACGTTGGGCCGGAGTACGAAACCCGGTAATCTGTTGGCCACGCCGGCGGTCCTTGAGGCCGCCGGTGTGCAGCTTCGCGATGTCGAGCGCGGTGGCGACGTCACCGTGCACGAGCCTGGGCAGTTAGTGGTCTATCCCATCGTGGACCTCAAGACGCACAAGAAGGACCTGCACTGGTATCTGCGTCAGGTTGAGGAGTCCATCATCCGCGCGCTCACATCGCTTGGTATCACCGCGGGGCGTCAGGCCGGCCTCACCGGCGTATGGATTGAGGGGCGTAAGGTTGCCTCCATCGGCGTCCATGCCAGGGACTGGGTCACGTGGCACGGCGTGGCCCTGAACGTGGAGAACGATCTGTCCACGTTCGCGCATGTGGTACCATGCGGCATCGATCAGGTGACGATGACCACGGTGGTGCGCGAGGCCCTCCTCGCAGGGCTGCAGCCTCCCCAGTTCGCCGATGTGCAGGCGGCCGTCATCGACGGCTTCATGCAGGTCTTCGATTGGCAGGCTTAGTCCGGTAACCGGCGGGAACCCCGCGCTTGCGTGGCGGTATTGGTATCTTTCCAGACAGCTGAGTCACGCTTTTGCGGATGACGCGCAGTGTTGCAGCGTTCGCGAAGCTCTTTCTTTTATCACGACATGAAAAAGACCCACGTACGTCTGTCCTCGGCGCTACTCGTTGGCGCGACGGTCATGCTCGCGGCCTGCGGCGACAAGGAAGTCGGTGCGAAGCTTCTCAAGCCCGTACATGCCGGCATGCCGCGCGACTCTGTGG
>CALQGY020000100.1 GCA_943330235.2 Candidatus Kuenenia stuttgartensis | reverse complement strand
GCTGATACTCCGGATCGGGATCCGTCCCGTTGAACACCTGCCACAGCCGCGCGTAGACGGCGCGACGCGCCACCAGTGGCATGGACTCGAAGCTGTCCGAGTAGATCAGAAAGCTCAGCGGGTATTTGAACAGGCGATGCTCCAGATCGAGATCGCGCAGCGACCGCCCCTGCCCATCGCGCGGCGCCGACGGCCCGCCCGCCCGCGCAAACTCCTCGGCGAAACCGCTTGTCCCGCGCAGCGGCGCCAACGGCGCCGCCTCGCCCACCATCAGCAGCCCGCGCACCAACAGGTCAATGGTCCGCTGCATCCGTACGGCCGATTCGGACACGTACGCATCCGTGTTCGCGGGCCGTCCACCACCCGCCGCCGCAGGATCGTAGCGCACGTATTCCGTCGCCGCGTCGTGCGCCGCCGTGATGAGATTGTGCACCGACGTCTGATGCACGAGCACCATCAACGCTACCAGATCGCTGTGCCGCGACAGATACGGCACCGAGTCGAACATCCCCGCCAGATCGGTGCGCGTACTCGCCGCGGTCATGTCGAAGGTCTCGCGATAGTGCTGCTTGTCGTAGACCTCATGCCCCAGTAACGGCGAAACCACGTTACCGGCGTGACCATGTGGACCGGTCGACCCCGTCACGTACCAACCGCCGAACCGCTGCGCGATAGGCGTCTGATCGGTGGTGGTGCCGCTGTGCACGCCGACAATCGGATACCCGTTCCGATCAGCGATGGTCGAAATCACCATCACCCCCGGCACGCCCCCCGTCGCGGCCTTCGACTGATGGCACATCAGACACGTCGTCGTCTCGCGCGTGAACTGCGGACGCGCGCGCGGCTCCTGACTGAGCGTGTAGAACACCGCCCCGGCGTTCGGATCAATCGACGCGATCTCCAGGAAATGGCTTTCCTGCACGTAGCCCACGTACACATCATCGTTGAAATACAAGGCGCGCGGGGCCCACGGCGCGATCTTGTCCGTCTGCAAACTGGTGCGTGAAAACACGAGCCCCTGCGACGACACCGGGATGTTGAGCGCCTTGAGCAGCGCCGGTAAATATCCGAACGTCGAGTCGCGCTCGAGCGCGGCCTCGCCCGCATCCAATCGCCGCTGCAGACGCGCGATGGGGTCGTTCACCACGATCGTGTCCGCGTGGCCAACCGCATGCGAGTCGTGCCATGCGCGCGGCGCGCGTTGCGATTCGAGTTGCGATGCGCGATGCGACACGCGTTGCGGCGTTCGCGGCAACGCATTGGCGGCGACGGCGCTGGTGACCAGCAGCCCCGTCAGCGTGACCAGCAGCAGAGGGTGTGATACGCGGCGCATAGGATCAACGAGAAAGACGTGGCGGCGAAACAGCCTGAGCCAATAACAGGTATATCATATACCTGTTATGACACCACGCAGGTCAGGAAGCTCCCTACACCGGCCGCACGTCGTCTCGTCCACACCGTGACGTGCGCAACGGACCACGCACCTCAGCCCATCAACCCCAACTGCTGCGCCACCGCGATCCGATCTACGATCTGCCGATGACCGGTGATCAGCCCGTCGGCGAAGTAGTACATGGTCATCCCGCGCACCGCGATGGAGCGCCCCGAGGCGGGACGGCCCATCAATGGACCGGTCTGTGTGCCACGCATGATCCAGCTGATGGCCACCGTATCACCGTCGGCCACCACGTCGCCTAACTCAAAGCGCAAATCAGGGAACGGCGTGCGCGACACCGCGAGACGCTCGACAAACTCCGCGCGCGTGAGCGTCTGCCCGTCCCACGGATCACCGGGATCCGAGTGGATGGTGTAGGCGTCGGCGATGAACGCCGGGATCGCGGAGGTATCGCCCGTGTCCCACACGCGTTCCATGAACGCCACCAGGCGCGCCGCATTCCCCGTGCGCGGTGTCGGTATCATTGCCCTACTTCCCGCCGTTGGGCTTCCGAGGATCGGGCACGAACCGATCCACATACGGCATCTTCACCTTGCGCAGCGCATCCGCATCGAGCGTGCTGCTATCCGGGATGATCTTGTTCGTCGCCAACAGATACGCCGTCACCGCATAGACCTGATCATCGGTCAGTGACCCGGGCGCGAGCAACGGCATGGCGCGCTTCACGTAGTCAAACACCGTCGTGGCGTAGGGCCAGTAGTTGCCGATGGTGTGCGGCAGTTTGAGATCTTTCGCGAACTGAAAGTTCTCGGCCTTCGGATCACGCCCCACCAGCTGCGGATACGCCGGCGGCATCCCCTCGCCCATCTTGCCGTGACACTGCGCGCACTGCGCGGCGTACAGCGTGGCCCCCTCGCCCACGGTACCGCGACCGGCCGGCAACTCCGTGCCATCGGGCCCCACATCGTGATTCATCGCCAGTACCAGCGAATCGCTGGCCGGCGCCCCAATACCAAAGCGCTGCCCCTCGCCTGGGCCGTTGGACGCGGCCTCCTGTCGGCTGCACGCCGCGAACACGACGATCATCGCACACGAGAACATCGATTGCAGGCGCATACTCAAGTCGCTCCGTGAAACGTCACACGACCGCTGCGCTCAACCTTCCAGCCCACGATCTGATTGAAGTGATAATCCGTGCCCGGCCCGCGCTCGGCGATGAGCGCCGTGCGCGTGGGCTGTACGTATCCCGCGTCGTCGGTGGCGCGACTGAGCAGCACCGCCTCCTCGCCCTTCCAATTCCACACGTACTGAAACCGCACCGTGGATTTGCTCTCGGGCGTGCCGAGGAATTCCGCATCGTGCCACGACGTGCCGCCGTCCGTGCTCACTTCCACGCGCTTCACGCGACCACGTCCGCTCCACGCCAGGCCGCTGACGGTGCGCCAGCCTTGCGCGGCGATGGTCTGCGGTGCTGACGGTGACGTGATGACCGACTTCGCATCGAGTTCAAACGTGAAGATGCGCGCCGTGCCGTCCGGCTGCGGATCCGTGTACTTCGACGTCTCCCACCGCGTCATCCACGGCTTCGTGCCGAGTTCGAGGCGGCGAATCCATTTCACGTTCGCGTTCCCTTCCCACCCCGGCAGGAGCAGACGCAACGGATAGCCCTGCGCCGGGCGCAGCGGCTCGCCGTTCTGCCCCCACACAATGAGCGCATCGTCCATGGCCTTTTCGATCGGCACCGAGCGCGTCAGCATGCACGCATCGCCGCCCTCGGCCAGCATCCACTTGGCCTCCGGCTTCACGCCGGCCTCGCGCAGCAGCGTCGAGAGACGAACGCCGGTCCATTCGGACGTGCTGATCATGCCCGCGACTTTTTGCGCCGTGAGTTCCGGCTTCGGATCGCGATAGGCCGAGCGGCCATTGCCGGCGCACTCCACGAAGTACGTGCGCACCACCTGCGGGAACCGCTTGATGTCCTCGACCGAGAACGTCAGCGGTCGGTCCACGAGACCGTGAATGGTGAGCGTATGCCGATCGGGATCAATCGCGGGGATGCCCGCGTGATGTCGCTCGAAGTGCAGGTCGGCCGGCGTGATGTTGCCGGTGAGATCTTGCAGCGGCGTCAGCGAACTGCCGGTGATCTCGCCGAACGGCGCGCGCGTTGGCGCGAAGAATTCCGACCGCGTGCCCACTTGGGCCGTCGGTGTGCCGGGCACCTTGGTGGGGTCCACCGGCACCACGGGTCGCGCGGGCGGCGTCGCCGGTGGGGTGGTTGGTGGGGCGACGGGCGGCACCGTCGCCTTGGCCACCTGTCCGTCGGCGGCGATGGGGAGCCCCGCGAGCGCGGCCCCGCCAATGAGGCCCGCCGCACCGGCAAGCAGATCGCGACGCGAAAGCGACGCAGACGACGGCGCGAGTGCGTCGTCTGTGGAGCGCTGAGGTTCAGTCATTCGGCAAACTTACCGTGCGGTGTGGCTGATGCGCGAAGGATTGGGCACGATCGCCCCGGATGGATTGGCACGCGGCAGCACGGGGGGAGGGAGAAACGCCTTGTGCCCCTTGGTGTCGTACGGCACGTCAGCGGGGGCGCCGCCCATGGGCCAGTCGTTCTGCTTCCCCGGCGAGTCGGGGCGCGCATGCGAATTGATGAACGCGGACAGATCGAACGCCTCCTGCGCGGAGAGCGAGCCGGGCGCGGTTTGCGGCATGTTGTGCTGGATGAAGCTCGCGGCCCGTTCGTGACGCGCCATGGACGCGCCCACCGAGTACGACTTGGGCCCCCACAGCGGCGGGATGGGGCCGTTGCCGGCGCCCTGCGGTCCATGGCAGGTCACGCACAGCTTGGCCGTGTACAACGCCTCGCCGCGCGCCACATCGCCATCGAGCGTATCCGGCATGGCCACGAGACCATCGGCGCCGGCGATCTTCGTGCCCACGGGGATGTCCTTCGAGATGAAGGCGAAATACGCCAGCAAGTCCACCATCTCGCGACTGCCCACCGGAATGGCATTGCCTGCCAGCGAGCGCGTGAAGCAGTAGTTCACGCGATCCGCCAACGCGATGACCGTGCCGGAGCGCGTCATGTACTTCGGGAACCGGGCCTGTGATCCGGTCAGCGGCGCCGACGTGGGACGGAGCCCGTCATCCTGATGGCAGCTGGTGCAGCGCAGGTTGGAGGTCGCGTAGGCCGGCAGGCTTTCCGGCGTGAAGCGCAACAGGTACAACCCGCGCTTGATGGACGCGCCCATGGAGTCATTGGGAATGTCCGCCTCACGCTTGGGCTTCCACGCGGCCTCACGAAACGTGACCGCCGACTCTTTGGCGTGTTCGGCACTTCCCGACGATGTGGCCGCGGTGGTGGCGCGTGACGCCGCCGGCGGTGCATCCGACTTGGCGCACGCGGTCGCCGACGCACCCATGCAGACCACAGCGACCAGCGCCACGCGCCGTGCCCGCAGCAACGGCCCTGTCCCCTTGGCCGCGGCGCTCATGCGTGACCCGCGGAAGGCGAGCACCGCAGACCGCGGGAATCACCACGCCACTCGTGACGAGGCACGAGGCCGAGTGACACGAGGCCGAGTGACGTCTCGGCCTCGAGACCTGATGCGATTTCGCCGATGCGCATACGGACATTCTCCGATAGGTGGAAGGAGCTGATCGGACAATGGTAACCGCCGGTGCGGCGGGCCCGCCATCATCGGGCGTCAGGGGCACACGCGCGTGCTGAAGCGCGACGGGGCGGGTGCGCATCGCACCCTACACGAGAGGAATTCACCGGACGCCGCACCTCGCTTGCCACTCTCCTGTTTCGTATATTCCGAGATACTCGTCGTAACCCACGGATCGAAATCGATCTGCACGACTCCAGTCCGGCCTGACACGGTCGTCGGAGTCGGCCCAGACTCCCGCTACCGTTGGGCTGCATGCTCCCCGAACTCACCGCCGCTCATTGCCAGGTCCTGCTGGCATCGTTTGAGTCGGGCGCGCTGGTTGAGGACAGTTCGGGCATGACGCTGCTCGTCAATCAGCAGCTGTGCGACCTCTTTCAGCTCCCTGAGGCCAGCGCCTGCATCGGGCGCCCCTCGGCCGAGCTCTTCAAGAAAATCGCCGAGCAGTTCGTCGACCCCGCCGGGTTTCTGGGTGGGCTCGACGCCATTCGCGGACGCGGCACGGTCGTACGAAGCGAACGATTCAGCGACGCGAACTCGCGCCCGCTCACCCGCGATGCGGTCCCCGTCCTCGTGGACGGCGTCATCGTCGGATGGACATGGATCTTCCGGGATCTCTCGGCAAGGAAGGCCACCGAGGATCTTGAACGGCAGAAGGCGTTCTACGACAGCATTCTCGAGGCCTTGCCGGCCCAGCTGGCCGTCTTCTCGCCCACCGGCACGTACGAGTACATCACGCCGTCTGCCATCCGCGACCCCGAGGTCCGGGAGTGGTTGGTGGGCAAAACCGACGTCGAGTACGGCATCCGCCGCAACCTGCCGCGCGAAGTCGCCGAGCAGCGGCGTGACCGCATCGCACAGGTGATCGAAGGCAAGACCGTGTCGGAATTCGAAGAGTCCTTTCCCACACGCGAAGGGGAGATGCGCCATTTCCGGCGCTACCTCACGCCCATCTTCACCGAGCAGGGCGACGTCCGGCACGTGCTGGGCTACGGCCTGGACGTCACCATCCAGCGGCACGTGGAGCAGCAGCTGCTGCAGTCGCAGAAAATGGACGCCGTGGGGCGACTGGCCGGCGGCATTGCACACGACTTCAACAACCTGCTCACCGTCATCAACGGCTTCAGCGAGGCGCTGCGCGACGAGCTGAGCGACGATGATGATCGCCGCGAACTGCTGGATCCGATTCTTGAGGCAAGCCGCCGCGCCGCGGATCTCACCAGCCAACTGCTGGCGTTCAGCCGTCAGGCGCTCGTCGAGCCACGACTCATCGACATCAATCGCGCCATCGACGAAACGGCGACCATGCTGCGGCGCCTGCTCGGTGAGTCCATCGATATGCGCGTGGAGCTGGTCCCCGGCGCGCACACGGTACGGGCGGGTGCCGGTAAGCTGCAGCAGGTACTGGTCAACCTCGCGGTGAATGCCCGCGATGCGATGCCCGACGGCGGCGTGCTCTCCGTCGAAACGCGGCTGCTGGACATCACCGACGACACCACCGCGGCGCCCCTCAATGTCGAGCATGGCCGCTACGTGGAGCTGCGCGTGGTCGACACGGGCACTGGGATGAGCCAGGAAACGCGCTCCCATCTCTTTGAGCCGTTCTTCACCACCAAGGCCGTGGGCCGCGGGACCGGCCTCGGTCTCTCCACCGTCTATGGCATTGTGACGCGCGCCAAAGGCCAAATCCTGGTGGAAAGCACCCTCGGCGTCGGCTCCACCTTCCGGGTGCTGCTGCCGCGTATCGACGCCGCCCCCACCGAGGACCGCCCCGTGGCCGCCGCGATTCCCCGTGGTCACGAAACCATTCTGGTGGCCGAAGACGAAAGCGGGGTGCAGGAATTGGTGCTGCGCATCCTGACTGGGCTTGGCTACACGGTGCTCACGGCCGATAACGGCACGGAAGCGGTGCTGCGGTCGGCGCAACATCCGGGCACCATCGATCTCTTGCTCAGCGACGTCGTGATGCCGGATTTCGGCGGCACCGCGCTCGCCGACCGGATCCGGGCGCAACGCCCCGGGATCAAGGTGCTCTTCATGAGCGGCTACACCGGCGACGACATGACGCGGCACGGCGTGGAAGCCGCCACGAAGATGCTGGTGCAAAAGCCCTTCACCACCAGCGAGCTCGCGAAGCGTATACGCGCGGCGATCGACCAGACCGAGTAGTCCGCGAGCGCGGCCGCGAGCGGGGCGGCGTTCAGAATTCGAGGCGAGACGACCCGCTTGCCTCGGTGCGACTGTATCCTTCAGGTTCACGCGCGTGACGTTCGCACGGCTTCCGCTCCTTCGCCAATTCCCGAGCATTCGGGTATTACTGGAGCAACGCCGATCGGTGCCGACACCGCGTCACATTCCAATTCTCCCAACGGGCTGCGCATGAAGGGTGGCAAGAACGGCCAGGGCCGCAAGCGATCCACCAAGCGCGTCGGGGCGCGGGGCAACCCGCGTGGTGGCGCCCGCAAAAGCGGCGTCAAGAAAGACTTCACCACCGCGCAGAAGAAGGTCGAGAAAACGACGACACGGCTGGGCGCCAACCGCATCCCTGACGACGCGTAGTCATCGGTCATGAAGGTTTCCGACCCCGCCACGTGGCCCACCGCGGGCGCCTCGAACGCACCGACGCTGGATGCGGTGCTCCGAGCGCTCGGTCGCGCCGCGCTTGGCGCCGTGCCAGCCGAGCGCTCTGCCGTGTATCTCATCGATGCCGCGCGCGGGATGTTCGTTCGCTCGGTCGAGGAGGCGCTGCCGCAGACGCTGCCGCAGACGGTGCCGCAGGCGCTGCCGCACGCAGTGCCGCAAGCGCCGCGCGCCGATGTGCCGGCCTGGGCGGGGATCGTGGGTCGCGTGGGCGCCTCGGGGCGTCCCGAGCATCATCCCCTGCTTGACCCTGACGACGCCCTCGGCGCGATGGGCCCCGCGCTGGCCGTGCCCCTTCGCGTCGGCTCGGAGCTCCTCGGCGTCCTCGCGCTGACCGGTGCGGCGTCCAGCGCGTTCTCGGACCAGGACATGGCCGCCTGCGAGGAGCTCGCCGACCGCGCCGCCCCGCAGATCCGCCATCTCGTCCTGACCGAGCGGATCAGTCGCATGGAACGACGTCTGGCCCGTGAGCAGGGCGCTCGACACGAAGCCGAGCGCCTGCTGGAGTCCCGCTCGCGCGAGCTGTTTGAGGCCAATCAGGAGTTACAGGCGCTGGCCACCGGGCTGGAATCGCGCGTGGAAGCACGGACCGCCGAAATCATCCAGCTCAAGAACTTCTACGAAACCGTCCTCGATCGGCTGCCTACGCAGTTGGCCGTGCTCTCCCCCACCGGAGAGTTCCAGTATGCCAATCCAGCCGAAGTCCCGGATCCCGAACGGCGTCGGTGGATCATCGGCCGGACCAACGTGGAGTTCGCAGAAGTCGGCGGCATTCCCATGGAGGTGGCGCTCGTGCGCGCTGCGCGCATCGCGCACGTCGTCCGCGAACGCCACGGTGTGGAATTCGAGGAAACGCTGCCCAGCGAGGTCGGACCGCCGCGGGTCCTGCACCGCTTGTTGGCGCCGATTTTCGACGAGACCGGGACGGTCGTCTCGCTGGTGCGCGCTGGTATCGACATCACCGACGCCCGCGCTGTTGAGGAGCAGCTACGCCAATCGCAAAAGATGGAGGCCGTCGGCCTCCTCGCGGGCGGGATCGCGCACGACTTCAACAATCTGTTGACCATCATCACGGGGATTGGCGAACTCCTCCAAGCCGACCTGCACGAGTCCGACCCCGATGGGCCGATGCTCGACGAACTCATTGCCGCGGCCAAACGCGGCGGCGATCTCACCCGCAAATTGCTCGCGTTCAGCCGTCGGTCCGTGGTCGAGGCGCGCGACTTCGACCCCAACGAGGCCATTCGGCAGACGGCCAGTCTGCTTCAACGCCTGCTGACGGAACGGGTCACGCTGTTGCTCGATCTCGGCCAGCAGGTGGGGTTGGTGCACATGGATCCGAGCGGATTCGATCAGCTGCTGCTCAACCTCGCGGCCAATGCGCACGATGCGATGCCCGCCGGCGGCGCCTTCGCCATTCGGACCGCGACGATCGAGCTCACGGACGCCGAGGGCGCCGTGCGCGCGCTCCCCGCCGGACGGTACGCCAGCATCGAGATCTCGGACACCGGTGCCGGTATGACGCCGGAGGTGATCGCCCGTGCCTTCGAGCCGTTCTTCACCACCAAAGCGGTTGGACAGGGGACGGGGCTTGGTCTCGCCAGCGTGTATGGAATCATCACGCAGTTCGGCGGCCAGATCACCATCGAGAGCGTGGTGGGCGAGGGCACAACCTTTCGCATCCTCCTGCCGTCGGTGGAGGGAAGCGGGTCGCCGCCCAGTGCTACGCGCGATGGAAGCGCGGCCCCATCGGACGCCGTCGCCGCGCCGGTGGAGGAGCGCGGCGACCACGGGCTGATTCTCGTGGCGGAGGACGAGGCCGGCGTCCGGAAGCTCGTCTGCCGACTCCTCGAAAATCTGGGCTATCAGGTCCTGGAAGCCGAGCATGGGATCCATGCGCTCACGGTCGCCGACGCCTATGCGGGGCACATTGATCTCCTGCTCACAGACGTCCGCATGCCGCACATGAATGGCCTCGAACTGGCCGAGACGCTTCAGCGACGCCGACCGGGCATGCGCGTGCTGTACATGAGTGGCTACATCGACGATGACGACGTGCGCGATCGCGTGCACAGTGAGACGGTGCCCCCGTTGGACAAGCCGTTCACGACGGCGGCACTCACCAGCCGAGTCCGCGCTGCGCTGCGCAGCCCGGCACCACAACCAGACCAACAGGCCCTCGAGGTATATCGATGAAAGGCATGGTGTTCACCGAGTTCCTGGACTTCGTCGCCGAGCGGTTCGGCGACAACATGGTCGATGACATCATCGAGGCCAGCGCGCCGCCCAGTGGCGGAGCGTACACGGCGGTGGGCACGTACAGCCACGGCGAGATGGTCGGACTCTGCGGCGCGTTGGCCGAACGCACGGCGGTGCCGGTGGGCGATCTGGTACGCGATTTCGGTGATCGCCTCAGCGACACCTTCGCGCGCGACTTCCCCGACTTTTTCAAGCGCGCCGGGAATCTGTTCGACTTTCTGGCCAGCATTGAGGAGCACATTCACGCGGAAGTGCTCAAGCTCTATCCGGACGCGGAGCTGCCGCGCTTTGTCGTCGAGGAGCGCACGGCGGCGCGCATGGTAATGCTCTACCGGAGCCCGCGGCGCATGGGTCATCTGTCCGAAGGACTCATTACCGGCTCGGCGCGGCAGTACGACGTCGAGGTGCGGGTGCGGGTCGAAGAACTTGAGGCGGGCGACGGCACCGCCTCACGCTTTCACATCGAGTTGGTGTAGCCCGCCGGCGCAACGATCAGAAGCTGTATTCGAGGCCGGCGGTGAAGGCGATGCGTGGCTGCAGCCCGCCCATTTTGATGGGGATCAGCGCATTCAAGACCGTCGTCAACCCGCGAGCCGTTGTGTACTTCGCCCCGATCGATCCGCTGACCACGTGATCCTTGGCGCCGGGAATGTTGGTGGGCGTAATGCTGCGGATGTACGGCGCCGTGATCACCACCGGCTCGGGCAACAGCACCTTGTTGGCGCCCAGCTGATATTCGCTCAGCACATCCACGGCCAGCGTCCATGAGTCGTTGATGAGCTGATCGAAGCCGGCGGTACCAACGATGGCGTTGCTCTGTAACGTGTCCGAGCGCAGCAGGTAGCCGGCATTGATGTGCGGCGAGAACGCGCGATAGCGACCGGAGTACGCACCGAGAACGCGCGCGCTCAGCGCGCCCGCGCCGCGGAAGTTGTTCTCGTCCCCCGTGGGCAGCCGGACATCGCCGAAGAGCGCGAACGCCGACGTGGGCGTTTGCGCCAGGTTGGCCTTCATGCGCACCGCGACATCACCCAGTCCGACGCTGGAGCCGGAGGTGCTGCCGTCCGCCGTCAACGACGGATTCGCGGTGGTGCCGAACAGGTGCGGCGTATTCGGGCCGAACGGGATCATGGTGCCGTGGCTCGTGCCGTCCAGCGACGCACGAACGAGCGGCACCGCAAGCCCGATGTCGAGTCGATCGAGCAGACCGTACGTGACGAACGCGGTCGTCACGAGGATGTTCAGATCCATCGACGACCGCACGTTGATCACGTCATTCTCGAAAGCCGGATCCCCGATGACGGGGCTGCCGACGTTCTGGTGCACGAAGTTGAAGTCCAGTTGGTCGAGTGGGAGGCCGCGAAACGTGGCGAAGCGCAGTGAGGTCACGTTGGCGCCCGTCAGCAGCTGCCCGCGGCCGATGGTCTGTCCGCGTTCGGCGAAGATGGGGCCCGACGAGGTGGACGTCTTCACGGGACGTCCTCCCTTGAACGAGAAGGTGACACCACCGGACGATGAACTGATGGGCAGGTTGGAAACGGCGGCGCCGATGGCGTCGGCAAAGAAGTTGATCAGCGCACCACTGGCCTGCGTGGCGGACGGCGCGTAGTGCAAGCCGTGCACATCCGCATTGACCGCAAGACAGAGCGCTTCGCCGCACTCACCGAAGCGGAACAGGTTGTTCACCTGCTGCTTCAGCGTTTGTACCTGAGCCGACGCCGAGGCGGGGGCCACGAGAAGCGCCGCAACCAACGCGGCCGCTGAGAAGCGACGCATGCGAGTACCTGAGAAGGAGTGGGTCAATTGTTGTTCGCGCCCTGGTTGATCCACAGCACCATCAGGTCGCGCAGCCCTTGCGACACCTGCGAGGCCGCGGACGTGGGCATGGGATAGGCGCCGGCCGACTTGTTCAGCTGGTACATCAGGTAACTCTGCGTCGCATCACCGGCCACGATGAGCTTGTTGTACGTCACGCCGGCGGCGAAACCGCCGGTATTCCTCGTATTCACACCCACCATGTTGTTCCGGAACGCCGTCGCGGTGCTGAGATCGGGGAACGCACCGCCCGCGTAATGGCACCCGATGCATGAGCCGTTCATGCCCGGGAAAATATTGTTGGCCAGCGACACGAGAACGTTGAAGGTCACGCTGATATCCTGCGGCGAATTACCCGCGACCGCGGAGGCGATGCGCACCGTCGCCGTGTACGTCCCGGGCGCCATCGGTGAACCCGAGGTGCCACTGTTCGCCGTCAGCGTGACGAGCGCCGGGGCCGTGGTGGTGTTGAGCGACGCGGTCAGCCATCCGCTGTTGGGTGCCGGGCCGGCGTAGTTGAGGATCGTGGCTGACAGACCGCTGAGCGTACCACCCGTCCCGTTGGCAATCGCGACCGACGAGACCGTCGAGCCGGTCCCGCTGGCGCGTGACAGCGTCGACGCGGACGCGCCAAGGACGATGGTCGGCGTGGTGACGACCATGGTCACCGCCACCGTTTTCGGGGTGTTGGACGCGGTCGGCGCGCTGATGCTCACCGTTGCGGTGTATGTCCCCACGGGCAACGAGCCGCGGGATGCACTCAGCGAGAGCGTTGCCGGGGCCGTGGTGGTGTTGAGGCTAGCCGTCAGCCACCCAGAGCCCGATGTGTACGCGACACTGGTGGACAACCCGCTCAGCGTCCCGACGCTCCCATTGGAGATCAGGATACCGGTTGCGGCAGGATCGGCGTCACCGAGAATGGCGGTAAAGGACAGGGCGGACGCGGAGAGCACGATGGACGGCGCCGCCGCAATGGTGAGGGTCACGGGCACCGTCACGCTCGCAATGCCAGCCACCGACGAGGCGACGGTCACCGTCGCGCTGTAGCTACCGACCGCCAGTCCCGCGGTGTTCGGTTGCAGCGTCAGCGTCGCCGGTGCCGAGGTGCTGTTCAGCGAGGCCGTGAGCCAGCCGGCTCCACTCGCGTACTGCACCGTCGTGGACAGCCCGGTCAGGGTGCCGCCGCCGCTGTTGCTGACCGCAACCGTCTGCGCGGCCGGCGTGGCGCCGGTGGATGCGAACGTCACCGCCGTGGGACTGACCGCGATGGTCGGTTGTCCGCTCACCGTGAACGTGACGGCGATATCGCGCGGCGTATTGGCGGCGCCGGGCGCCGTGAGCCGCACCATCGCCGTATATGTGCCCGCGGTCAGCCCCACGATGGAGGGCTGCACGGTCAGCGTTGCCGGCGCCGTCCCGGTATTCAGGCTCGCCGTCAGCCATCCGGCTCCCGTCGTGTATTGGACGGTCGCGGTCATGCCGCTGAGGGTGCCCCCGCCCTCGTTCGTGATCTGAACCGACTGCGCCGCCGGACTGGTGACACCCAGCGCCGCGCCGAACGTCAGCGCTGCCGTGCTCACCCCAATACTCGGCGGCGGCGCGACGTTAAACGCCACCCGCACCGTGCGCGGGGTCCCCGCCACGTCGGGCGACGACAGCGTCACGGTCGCGTTGTACGTGCCGGTGGGACGTGCACCCGCAGCGGCCTGCAACGTCACCGTCGCCGGCGTGGTCGTGGTGTTCAGCGTGGCGGTAAGCCATCCGGCCTGCGCCGTCTCGGTATACGCGATGGTTGCGGTGAGACCGGTCGCCTGTGCGGCCACGGCCGATGTCGCCGAGATGACCGCGGCGGCCGGATTGGCCGCACCAGAGACCGCCGCGAACTGCACCGAGGTACTCGACAGCTCAATCGTGGGTGGTGCCGTCACGGTGAACGTCACCGTCACCTTCTGCGGCGTGTTGGACGCTCCGGAGCCGCTCACGAAGACGTCAGCCGTATACACGCCCGTCGGTAGCCCCGCCGTGGCCGGCACCATCTGCAACGACACCGGCTGACTCGCGGTGACCGCCGTCCCTGATAGTGACGCCGTCAGCCAGCCACCGGGCTGTCCAGCGCCGTACTGCACATCCGCGATCGCGAGTCCCTGCAGCGTACCGCCGCCCACGTTCGTGATGGCGACGGTCTGCGCCGCGGGATTGCCGCTGCCCGCGCGCGCCGTGAACGACGCCGTCGACGACGCGAGTCCGATGGCCGGCAGTGGAATGACGGTCACCACGCTGCTCGCCGACTTCGTCCCCACGCTGGCGGTGATCGTGGCCGATCCCGGCCCGACCCCGGTCACGTAGCCCGTGGACACCACGGTGGCGACCGCCGGATTGCTGGTCGTCCAGACCACCGTGCCGATGGCGTTGCGCGCACTCAGCTGAAAATTTCCACCGACCTGCATAGAGGCCGACGCCACATCGATGGTGAAGACCGGCGCGGTGGGCGCGTCTGCGCTGCCACTGCACGACGCGATGAGGACGGTGGCCGCGAACACGGACAGCACCGTCGTGCATCGCGCGTACAGTGCGGCGAATAGGTGATTGATCATGATCGCGCACGTTGGGCCGCCATAGAGGTGGGCGCAAGGTGCGTGGGACAGGGCGCACGCACATCGCGCACGTATTCACGCGCGACGTGACGAACCCTTTACGAATGTCTTGGAGAATGGCTTCGAGAAAGGCTTGGCAAACGGTGCGACGAACGGTGTGACAAACGACGCGGCACGCAGCCTGCGCCTACGGCTCGCCCACTTGCACCAAGCGCCAGCCCGTGGCGTCCCGCTGCATGATCAGCGGTAATTCGTCCTTGTACGG
>CALQGY020000099.1 GCA_943330235.2 Candidatus Kuenenia stuttgartensis | reverse complement strand
CTGAGCGCGCTCGTGGCCGATGTGTTTTCCGTGGCCGCGGGGTCGGGCGTGGCGCCCGTGGATGCGCTGGAGGTGCTGGAGGTGTTGAACCCGGCCACGACGTTGGCGGTGCGCGGCCGGAACATGGCGGCGGGCAAATTCGCGGCGAGCTTTGAGTTGGCCATGGCCCGCAAGGACGTGCGGCTGATGATCGAGACGGCGGGCGCGATGCCGCTGGCGACGCTCCCCGGGATCGCCGAGCGGATGGACGCGCTGATTGCCAGCGGTCACGGCGCCGACGACTTGGCAGTCCTCGGTATCGCGGCGGTAACGCAGTGATTCATATGTGGCGCTCTAGTGCGTTGATAGTGATTTCACTTTCGACGCTCATGGCGGTGGCTGGCTGTGCTTCCAGCGGAGCGGCGGGCGCCACTTCAAGTACGTTGTCACCTCCGACGGCCACGGCGGACGCCCGCCGACCCGACGCACTGGGGGTGATGGATTCTCGGGTTGGCACTGGGGCCAAGGCCGCGCTGCATCAGTGTCTGTATGTCCACTATGTGGGCGTCCTGGCCGACGGCCGGCCGTTTGACTCCACCCGCGCGCCCCTGCCCAACGGGAAGGTGCAGCCGCCGGTGGCGTTCGAGTTGGGATCGAAAAGCGTGATGCCCGGGTGGGAACAGGGGTTGGTGGGGATGCAGGTGGGCGGGCTGCGGCGGCTGTGGGTGCCCTATCGCTTGGCCTACGGGGCCGGCGGGCAGCCGCCGGCTATCCCGCCGCGCACCGACCTCGTGTTCGACATTGAGCTCATGGCCGTGACCTCGCCCTTGCCGAATAGCAGCGGCGCCACGCGTGCGGAGTCGGCCAAGAGCTGCCCGTCGTGGAATACCGTCAGTCGGCGGTGATGATGGGCCGCGAGGTGCGTGCCGAGTTGAGAAGTGACGTCATCTCTGAGGTCATTCCTGGGGTGATCCCTGAGGTGATTCATGAGGTGATCCCTGAGGTGCGCCGAGCGGTGAACGCCGAGGGGGCGCCTGCCTTGGAGACGCGCATTGGCGTGGGCGTGCTGGTGCTGCGCGACGGGCGGGTGCTGTTGGGTGAGCGCCGCGGCAGTCATGGCGCGGGGACCTGGTCGCCGCCGGGTGGGCACTTAGAGGCGGGCGAGGTGGTGGAGGCATGTGCCGGTCGCGAGCTGCACGAGGAAACCGGGATGGTGCTGCGCGCGTGGCATGCGGGGCCGTGGAGCGTGAACGACTTTCCGGACGTGGGCCGGCGCTACGCGACGCTGTTTGTGGTCGTCACCGAGGCGGTGGGCGAGCCGAGGGTGTGTGAGCCGGACAAGTGCGCGGGGTGGCACTGGGTGCCATGGTCGGCGCTGGTGTCGGGACAGGTGGGGCCACTGTTTGCGCCGCTGGCGTCGATGGTGACAAGCGGGTGGGTGCCCCAGGGGGAGCCCCGGTGACCCGACGGAAATCAGCGGCCGCCGGTGCGGATCTGTTTGGCGTGGACGAGCGGCTGACGGTGCTGCCGGCCGGCGTAGCGCTGCTGCCGGCCTTCGCGCGGGACGGCGATGTCGATCGCTATGGCGATCACATCGGCGAAAAGGCGCTATTATCAGCGCTCAATACGGTCATTGAAGCAGCACCACTGCGCCATATGGTCACGCCGGGCGGCCACGCCATGAGCGTGGCCATGACCAACTGCGGCCGGTTGGGGTGGGTGTCGGACTTCGCGGGATACCGCTACGACCCCTGCGACCCGGACACGGGGGTGCCGTGGCCGGCGATGCCATCGGAGTTTCTGGAGCTCGCCGTGCGCGCGGCGCAGGACGCCGGCTACAGCGGGTTCGTGCCGGACGCATGTCTCATCAACCGCTACGAGCCGGGCGCCAAGATGTCGCTGCACCAGGACCGGAACGAGCGCGACTTCGACGCCCCCATCGTCTCCCTGTCGCTGGGGCTGGCGGCGGTCTTTCAGTTTGGCGGCCTCGAACGCACCGACCCGGTGCAGAAGCTCACCCTCACGCACGGCGACGTGATGGTGTGGGGCGGGCCGGCTCGGCTAGCCTATCACGGCATCCTGCCGCTCAAAGACGGCGTGCACCCGGTGATGGGGCGCATGCGGATGAACCTGACGTTCCGGAAGGCGGGGTAGGCGCCGGCGCCTTCGAGCGCCCAGGGACGTCTAGGGCTGGGCGGGGCGTTTCGTGGCCGGCGCGGGGTCCGGCTTCACCACCTTGAAGCGGAACCGCTGCTCCACCTGCTGCCGCACCGCCACGTTGTTCCGCTTGGCCGCTCTGAACTTCATGCGCGGCAGGGCGTCGCGCACGGCCAGCGCGAACAGCGTATCGGTGGACTCGAGCGCGAGAAAGGAGCTCACATCAGGTCGCCCATCCACGTCCACCACAAACGTGGCCAGCACCGACCCCTCCACGCCGCGGGCCATGAGCTCGGCCGGATAGACCGGCCCCTCGGAATCGGGATCGCGCACGGCGGCCGAGTCCACCTCAATCTCCGAGTAGGCGCGCGAGGACTCCGCGTCGTGGGCCTCGGTGGGGCGCTGATTGTCGCCGCCCCCCACGGCCGTCAGCAGCACTTTGTCGGATACGGCCGACGCGCGTTCGGCGGTCCCCACGCGCGTCTCGGGGACCACCACGGCCACGCCGCCCAGCGCGGCGTAGGTGATCTGCTCCTGGACGGGGTGCGGATGCTCCTGCCGCAACGGGGCCAGAAAGGTCGGGCGGTCGCTCAGCGGCGTCTCACGCACTGGGGCGACGTGCGACAGCACGGCCACGGCGCCGCAGACGGCCGCCACCTGCCCGATGATGCTGCCACCGTAGGCCAGCGAGTGTCCCCAGACGGCGCGTCGCCCCGACTCGAGGAGCGTGATGGCCGGACGTGCCGAGCGTGTTGCGCGTGTCATCGGCATGAGAGTATCACCCGGAACGAGCTTGAGCATCAAGGAATTGCGGGGTAGATCGCAGGGGAGCAATCTCCGCCTTCCTGTATACCCTCCCATCCAGGATCCGACCCATGCGTTGTCCCACCCGGTTGTGTGCGCTGGCCGGACCGTCCGTCCGATTGGCCCGTGCCCGTGCGCTGCTCTCGCGCGGCCTGTTGTTCAGCGCCGTGCTGTCGAGCGCGCTCGCCCGCCCCGCGGGGGCGCAGGCCTCCGCGCCGATCATCGGTCGCTGGGACCTGACGGTGCAGCAGCCGGGCGGCAGCTATCCGTCGTGGGTGGAGGTCACGCTGTCGGGCAATCGCACGCTGGTGGGGCGCTTTGTGGGCGGCGGCGGGAGTGCCCGTCCCATCGCCCGCGTGGAGTACACCAATGGCACGATGCGCTTTGCGATTCCGCCGCAGTGGGATCGCGAAACGACCGACATGACCTTCGAAGCCACGCTGGCCGACGACATGCTGCGCGGCACCATCACCACGCCGTCGGGGGAGAAGCAGGCCTTCACGGGTAAGCGCGCACCGCTGCTGCGCCGCACGGGCGCGGTGACGTGGGGGGCGCCGGTGACGCTGTTTAACGGCCGCGATCTGACGGGGTGGAAATCCGGCGGTGGTACGAACCAGTGGAAGGCGGTAGACGGTGTGCTGCAGAACGTGAAGGGTGGCGCCAACCTCGTCACCGAGGGGACGTACACCGACTTCAAACTCCACATCGAGTTCAAGTACCCCAAGGGGAGCAACAGCGGTGTCTATCTGCGCGGCCGCTACGAGGTGCAGGTGGAGGACAACGGCACCGAAGAGCCGTTGCCGGTGCACTTGGGAGGCATTTACGGATTTCTCGTGCCGAATGAGAACGTCTCGAAGGGGCCGGACGTATGGCAGACGTACGACATCACACTGATCGGTCGGCGCGTGACGGTGGTGCTGAACGGCAAGACCATCATCGGCGACCAGACCATCCCCGGCATTACGGGCGGCGCGCTGGACAGCGATGAGGGGGCGCCGGGTCCGTTCTATCTGCAGGGCGACCACGGTCCGGTCGCGTATCGCAACATCGTCCTTACTCCGGCCACGTCGGGAGCCAAGTAGCTGATGGAGAATGCCGCACAACCGTTTGAACAGGCCGTGAGCCTCGCGACGCGTCTCGATGCGGAGATCGGGCGCGTCATTATCGGGCAACGGCAGGTGCGCCGAGAAGTGCTCATCTGCCTCTTGGCCGGCGGGCACTGTCTGCTGCGCGGTGTGCCGGGGCTGGCGAAGACGCTGCTGATCAAGACGCTGGCCGATGCGGTGCATCTCCAGTTCAGCCGCATCCAGTTCACCCCCGACCTGATGCCGTCGGACATTCTGGGCACGGAAGTCATCGAAGAGGACGTGGCCACCGGCAAGCGGCATGTGCGGTTTATCGCGGGGCCGATTTTTGCGAACATCATTCTGGCCGACGAGATCAACCGCACGCCGCCGCGCACGCAGTCGGCGCTGCTGGAAGCGATGCAGGAGTATCAGGTCACGGTGGGCGGTGTGCGGTATCCGCTGGAGCGGCCGCTGTTCGTACTGGCCACCGAGAATCCCATTGAACAGGAAGGGACGCATCCGTTGCCGGAAGCGCAGCTCGACCGGTTCATGCTCAATGTGGTCATCGACTATCCCGATGCGGACGATGAACGGCGCATCTACGCCGACACGACCACCGGTGCCGACCGCACGGTGACGCCAGTCGCCACGGGCGCGGAGCTGGAAGCGGCGCGTCTCTTGGTGCGCACGCTGCCGGCGGCGGACAACATCGTGGACTACGCGCTGCGTCTGGTGCGCGCCACACGGCCCACCGATGTCACGTGCCCGGCCAGTGTGAAAGAGTGGGTGCGCTTTGGTGTGGGACCGCGCGCGGGACAGGCGCTGTTGCTGGGCGCGAAGGCGTCGGCGTTGCTGGATGGTCGCATGGTGCCGTCGCTGGACGATGTGGCGCGTGTGGCGTTGCCGGTGCTGCGGCATCGTGTGCTGGTGAACTTCCGCGCCGAAGCGGATGGCATCTCGCCCGACGACGTCATCGGCAAGCTGATCGCCGCTGTGCGTCCGTAATCGCGCCGCTCGGCATCGCGACACATCATCGCTACTCGTCATCGCCCCGCGAATGACCGCGCTCTCACCTGAAGTCGTCGCGGCCATCGACGATCTGGAACTCGTCGCGCGTCTGGTGGTGGAAGGGCTGCGCGTGGGCGGTCACCGCAGTCCGTTTCATGGGCATGGCGCCGAGTTCCAGCAGCATCGGCCGTATCGCGCGGGCGATGATCTCAAGTATCTGGATTGGAAGGTGTACGCGCGCAGTAATCGCTTGTACACGCGACAGTTTCGCGAAACCACGAATGTGTCGGTGATGCTCGTGCTGGACACCAGCGCCTCCATGGCGTTTCCCGAAACGGGCGTCTCGAAGTTTCGCTACGCGTGCATTGTGGCGGCGGCGCTGGCGTATCTCGCGTCGGAGCAGGGCAATGCCGTGGGGCTCATGAGCATGACGCACGGGCAGATGGTGTATCTGCCGGCACGCAGTGGACGCGTGCATCTGCGCGCATTGCTGGCACGTCTGGACGGATTGCGCGCGGAAGGCACGTGGCAGCCGGCCACCGTCATCGGGCGTGCCGCGGAGTTGCTACAACGGCGCGGCCTGCTGATGGTACTCTCGGATTTTTACGACGACGAGTCGGCCACGCAGCGCGAACTGCGCCATGTGGTGCAGCGCGGCCATGATGTGGCGATGCTGCAGGTGGTCTCGCGCGAAGAGCGCGCGCTGACGTTCACGTCGCAGGTAGAGCTGCGTGATCTGGAGTCGGGCGAACGCCGATTGCTGGAGCCGTCAACAGCCGCCGCAGCGTATCGCGAATCGATGACGACGTTTCTTGCGGGATGCCGCAGCTTCGCGCAGCACGAAGGGATGGACTACGGGCTGCTGGACACGGGCGACGCGCCGTCGCGCGCGCTGCGGGATTATCTGGTGCATCGCTAGTGCGCTGGCAGAATCCGTGGGCGTGGCTGGGGCTGGCCATGCTGGCACTGCCGGTGCTGGTGCATCTGTTCAGCCGACGCCCAGCGCGCGTGGCCGCGTTCCCCTCGCTGCGTTTCATCGACGTGTCTCGGCTGCTGCCGACGCGACGATTGCAGTTGAGTGATGTGCCGTTGCTGTTGGTGCGGATGGCGATTGTGGCGATGGCGGTGGCGGGGTTGGCGCAGCCGCTGTGGAGAGGAACGGTTGGTGCAGAGACAGGACGGAAAGTCGCGATCGTAGGGGAGAGAAACAGCGACGACGGGATTGTCGGCGACCAGCGTATCGGGGAAGCGGTGAAGGGGGGCGTGGACACTCTGGTGGTGCGTGGGGTGGCTCGAGAGGTGCTTGGTGGGGCGGTCGCGTGGTTGGGAGTGGGGGTTGGAGCGAAGGAGTTGGTGGTGCTGTCGGATTTTCGTGCGGGGGCGTTGGACTCGCTGGATATCGCGGCGGTGCCGGCGGATGTGACGGTGCGATTGGTGCGGGTGCCACGCGACGCTGACACGACGCGCGATTCGCTTCCTGTGGGCTGGGTCGTGTGGTCGGGGCGTGCGGGGGCGGCGCACGATGCGGTGCGTGCGGCGGTGCGGCAGACGGTGGGGTCGGCGGATTCGCTGCGCGTGGTGGATGCGGTGCCAATGACAGGTGGCGCGTCCAGCGATGCGTCGCATGCGCGGGTGATGATGGTGGCGTCGCCAAGTGCGGACAGTCTGGCCGTGTGGCGCGCGGGGGCGACGGCGCCGGCGACGGCGTGGATGGGTGATGCGATGGTCGCGCTGACGCGTGACAGCACGCTGGTGACGGTGTCGGCGGCGTTGACGGTGGCGGATACCGTGTTGCGTGCGCCGTTCGTGGTGCTGGTGCGCACGGCGAATAACGCACCGGTGGTGGCGGCCGCCTCGATTGTCGGCAGCAATGGTGCACCGCGACTGTTGCTCTGGTCGCGCGCACCAGAGACGTCGCTGGCGACCGCGGCGCTGTTGCTGGCGGCGACGCGTGCGATGTCGCCCGTGCCGTCGCCAACGGTGTCGCCTTCCTTGTCGACTTCCATGTCGACTTCCATGTCGACTTCCATGTCGCCTTCGCTGTCGACGGCTGCGTCTTCGCCGATGGGTCCAGATGATGCGCGACTGCAGGCGTGGGCTACGGCGCACAACGCGGCACGCGGCCAAGCGTTGGCGGCGTTGCCCGTTCGCGAGGCGACGAGCTCCGACGCGACCACGGGGCCTTCAGATGGCCGCGTGTTGTGGATGCTGGTGCTGGTGTTGCTGGGCGTTGAGACATACATGCGGCGGCGCGGTGCGCGCGCGTCTAAAGTCACGATGGCGGACGCCGCATGACGACAGGCGAGAGCGCGCTGTCTCGCCTGCTTACGCACGCCGCGCATCGCGTCGGCGTGCGGAGCGCGGTCTCGACGGCGGCGATGGGTGCGGCGGGGGCGGCGTTGTGCACGGCATCGGGTCTCATTGTGGCGTCGCTTACTGACAGCGACGCGCACTGGCTGGTGCGGTCGCCTGGCGGCGTATTGCTGACACTCGGCGTTGGCGTGTTCGGCGGCGCCGCCGTTGGCTGGTGGCGCTCGGCGTCGCTGCGTCGTGGGATTGCGGGCATCGTGGATGCCGCGGTGCCTGCGGCGCAGAACCTGCTGGTCACGGCGGCGGAGTTGTCGGCGAGCGACGACCCGACAACGGACAACAGGACACGTACGACGCCCGCAATTCGTGCGCTCATTCAGCAGCGCGCCGACGCGCTCGCGATGTCCATTGATTGTGCCGCGCTGTTTCCCTGGCGTCCGGCGGGAGTACGGCTGGCCGCGGGCATTGCCGCGTGGAGCGTCGCGGCCATGCTGGCGCTGGGTGTTCCGGCTGGTGCGCGCACCGTTCCGTTCAGCACTGTGTTGGCGACGGCCACCGGTCGCGTGGATATCCAACGGGTGACGGTGCGCGTGACGTTGCCGCGTTATGCGCAGGGTCGTACCGCATCGAACATCGCTGCAAACGCGTCCACCACATTGCGCGATCCGGCGCGCATTGAGGCGCTCGCCGGCAGCACGATCGCATTTACGGTGGATGCCAGCGCCGATACGCTGCTCGTGGTCACGCGGCAGAGTACGCAGTCGCTCGTCCGCAGTGCGAACGGCGCCTTTATGTGGTCGTTGCCGGCCACGTCAGATGGCTTCGTGTCGCTGGAGCCGCATGGTGCGCACGGCGAGACCGGGGCTCGTCGACTCATTGGGATGACCGTGCGCACCGACGAGGCGCCGCGCGTGCGTATCGTGGCGCCGGCGCGCGATCTTATCGTGCCCGATCGGAATCGCACGCTGGATGTGCGCCTTGAGGCCGATGATGATCTCGCGGTGGGATCGCTGCGACTGCACTACACGAAAGTGTCGGGGTCGGGCGAGCGCTTCACGTTCTCCGAGGGAGACGTGCCCGTGTCGATTACGCGTACGGCGGCGGCGCAGTGGAGTGCGCGCGCGGCGCTGGCGCTGGCGCCGTTGCTGGCCGAGCCGGGTGATCTGGTGGTGTATCGCGCCATCGCGACCGATTCGCGTCCGGGATCGCCGGCGGTGGAATCGGATGCGTTCATCGCGGAGCTGGCGGCACCGGGCGGGATGGCGGCGCTGGGGTTCTCGCTGGATCCGGACGAGGATCGCTATGCGGTGAGCCAGCAGATGGTCATCCTGAAGACGGAGCGCTTACTCGCCCGCCGAGCCACCATGCCGGCGAGCGTACTGGCCGACTCCGCCGCGCAGATTGCCGGCGAGCAGCGTCGGGTGCGCGCCGAATTCGTGTTCATGATGGGCGGCGAGTTTGCGCAGGAGGCCACGGGCGAGTTGGGTTCGACAGATCTTGATGAAACGCAGGAAGCCGAGAGCGAGGGCGATCTGGCGGCCGGCCGTATGGGAAATCGCGGACGCGTGGCGCTGTTGTCGGCGGTGCGCGCGATGAGTCGCGCCGCCGTGTCGCTGACCGTGGCCGATGTCGCGGCGGCGCTGCCGCTGGAGAAGACCGCGCTCACGCAGTTGCAGGAAGCGTTCGCGCGGTCGCGCTTTCTCATGCGGGCGCTGTCGCAGCGCGAGCAGTTGGATATGTCGCGTCGGCTCACGGGTCGTCTGGACAGCACGGCGCGCGGTCATGCGCCGGTGCCGGCCGGTGAGCCGGACTCCACCCGCGATGCGTGGCGTGCGCTGCTGGGCGATGTGGTGCGGCTCGCATCGCCATCGTCATTCGAGCGTTCTACGTTCGAGCGTTCTGCGATTGATCGTCCCGCGATTGATCGTCCCGCGATTGATCGTGCACAGGCGTCGCTGTTGGCCGAGCGCGTGCTGCGCCTTGATGCATCGTCGCCGGCCGCGCAGCGCGTGGCGGCTCACCTTTCAGCCGCAGGGAGTGCCGGGGCCTCGGCGCCGCGCGTGCAGGCATTGTTGGACTCCGCCGCGACCGCCATGACGGCGCTGTTGCGCGCCCGCCTGCGACCGTCGGCCCCGACGACTGATACGCGCGATGCGCGGCGGTTGCAGTCGGCGTTGGATGCGGCGAGTGGCACCTCCCGCGAGGCTGTGCGTGGTGCGACGCCCAACGCCGTGGTGCGTCCGCGGGGGAATCGCTAGATGTCCACCACGCGCGCACCACGCGAGAGTGCGGGCATGGTGCCGATGATGTTGCGTGGCATCGCCGTGATCATCGCGGTGGCCGCGGTGATTGATCCGGCCGTGCGGTCGGCGCGACGCACGCGACCGCTACTGTCGGTCGTGGCGGTGGACAGTGTGCGTGACCGCGCGCTGCTGTCGCAGGTAACGCGGGCGCTTGATGCCCGCTACACCATTGTGCGGGCGCCGCTTGGTGTGGCCGCCGGCACGGTGCTGGTTGGGGACCGGCCGCCCGCTGATGTAGCGCGGTTTTCGGCACCGTATGCGTCGCCCGTAGTGGTGGTCTCGCACTTAGCTAGCGGACCGTCGGTGGCGATGACGCGCGTCAGCGCCCCCTCGCGCGTGATGCTGGATACGCGTGTTACAGTTGCTGCGCATATACTCACGCACGAATTCTCTGCAGCGCGTGACGCAGTGACGCGTGACGCGGTAGCGCGTGACGCGGTGACGCGTGACGCGGTCTCGCGAGAGGTAGACGTGGAGCTGGTATACGCCGGTACCGTGGTGGCGCGCACGCGCGTGACCAGTGCGCGGGACACGACGTTTCCGGTGGCGCTGACGTTCGTGCCCACGGTGGCGCGGCCGGCGGTGTTGCAGCTGCGCGCCTTCGTGGCGGGGAGTGTCGACACGGTGCGCCATGACGTGCTGGTGGATGTGCGTGCCGCGCGCTGGTCGGTGCTGTTCTTTGATCGTCGCCCGTCGTGGATCTCCACGTTTGTACGTCGGGCGCTCGAGCGCGATGCGCGCTTTGCGGTGACCAGCCGCATCGTGACGTCTACCAATGTCAGCCGCGAGACCGGTGTGCCGCCGATGGGTCTCGATGCCATCGCGGCCGCCGAACGCTTCGACGCTGTCGTCATTGGTGCCCCCGAGGCGCTGACGGCGCGCGATGTCGATGGGCTGACCACGCTGCTGCGCGCGCGCGGGGCGAGTGTCTTGCTACTCCCCGACCATGCGTCGGCGGGCCCCGCGAACAGCTCGTTCGACGCGATGATGGACTTCGGCGGCTGGCGTTCTTCCATCGGCACGCCGGTGCGTCGCACGCCCGCTGACGTGATTGGGCCGCGTGGTGGCGCGCGGGATTCGGTGCATCTGCGGGGCATGGTGGTGGGTCTGCCCACGCGATTGTCGGCACGGGCCGAGGTGCTGGCGGTATTGGCGGATGGCGCGGGGGGGTCCGCGGGCCGCGGTGCCGCGCAGCCGGTGATCTGGCGCCAACCCGTGGGGCCGGGGTGGCTCTATGTCAGCGGGGCATTCGATGCGTGGCGCTATCGCGACCCGGCGCAGTCCACGTTCGATGCGACGTGGCGCGATCTGGTGGACGAGGCGGCGGGGGCGCGACAGCAGGCGCTGGAGTTGGAGGTGGCACCGACGTTGCTCCAGCCGCGCGAGGCGTGGACCGTGTTGGCGACGGCGCGGGATGGTGCTCGGGCGGCTGGTCGTGAGCTGTCGCTGGGTGTGGTGGCGGGGGCTGGAGAGGCCGCGGACCACGACGCGGACAAGGGCGCGGACCACGACGCGGACAAGGGCGCGGACCACGACGCGGGCAGCGGCGCGGGCAGCGGCGCGGGCAAAGGCGCGGGCAAAGGCGCGGACAGACGAACGTCTGTGCCCGTACAGGTGCTGGGTGATCGGGCGCCGGCAGGGGCTGGGGACTATGTGATCGTGGCCACGCAGGGGACGGATACGGTGCGGCAGGCGGTGCATGTCGCGACTACCGTCGCCCGTGATGCGGCCGATGATCCCGCGCTGATGGCGGCGTGGGCGGCGGCGCACGGGGGGCGGCAGATTCCGCGAAATCGCGTGGCATCACTGGGAGCCGTGCTCGATGACGTCCTGCACCCCTCGCCGCGGATGGTGACGTGGCACCCCATGCGGTCGCCGTGGTGGATTGTCCCCTTTGCGCTGGCGCTGGCCGCCGAGTGGTGGATGCGTCGCCGTCGCGGACTGGCCTGACGCCGACCGCGGCGGCGCGGGGATTCCGTCGTCGCCTCTTCCGCTGCCCCGCAGCGAGAGGCTACCATCGGACGTAGTCTCAGAGTCACCGCGACACGCGCATGCGACATCTGGTCGCGAACGCGCTGCCGCGACACGCTGGGCTTCCGTCGCGCACCCGGTGCGCGCCTTCGGTTGCGACCAGCGTTCCACCCGTTACCCGCGTAACCCGCGCATGTACACACGCGAACAGGTTAAAGCGATCACCGACAAGGTGATCGACATGGCGAAGGTCGACGCCGCCGAAGTGGTGTTCACCGGTGGTGAACGCTCCGGCACGCGATGGGCGAATTCGTCCATCACCACGAATCTCGTCCAGTTCGATCGCAACGTCACGGTGACGGTGCACATCGGGCAGAAGACGGGCAACGCGAGCACCCGCGACATCAGCGACGCCGGCCTCAAGGCCATGGTTGATGAAGCGGTGGCCGAGGCGCAGAAGGCGAACGATTCGCCCAACCTGCCCGTCTGGATGGGCGCGCAGAACTACATCCCCGTGGATTCGGCGCTGCCGAACATGGTGGGCGTGGGTCCGGCCGAACGGGCGCGCCTGGTGAAGCAGAGCGTGGATATCGCGACGTCCAAGGGCGTGGTTGGTGCCGGCTACATCCCCAAGAGCGACATCGCGAACTGCACCGCGAACTCGAAGGGACTCTTCGCCTACTATCGCTCGGCGGAGATGGGCTTCGTGCTGACCTGCCGCATGCCGGACGGCAGCGGGTCGGGCTTCGCGTCCATCGGCGGTGTGAAGGACCTCAGCATGATCGATGCGCGGGCCCTCACGGAGTCGGCGGCCACGAAGGCGGTCAAGAGCCGGAACGCGAAGGCGCTGGAGCCGGGTCGGTACACGGTCATCCTCGAGCCGCGGGCCAGCGCGCGATTCCTGTCGCTGATGACGGGCATCTTTGGCGCGAACGGCGGTCGCGGTGGTGGGTTTGGCGGACCGCCGGGTGGTGGCCCGCCGGGTGGTGGTGCGGGTGCGGGCGCGGCCGGTGGTCCTCCCGGTGGTGCGCCGCCGGATGCCGGTGGCGGCGGTGGCTTGTTCGGCGGGCTTGGTGGCGCCGGCTCGTTCATGCAGGGCAAGAAGCCAGGCGACAAGATTTTCAGCGACAAGTTCACGCTCAAGAGCGATGTCGGGAACGCGATTCTCCGTCAGTCCACCATCGGCCCGGACTTCCGTCCGGCGGCACCGGTGACGTGGGTCGAGAACGGCGTGCTGCGGACGCTCGGTGCGGGTGCGGGCGCCTCCACCAATCAGAGTCTCGTGCAGGTGGGCACGGATCTGTCCGTGGAAGAGATGATCAAGCAGACGCGTCGCGGCTTGCTGGTCACGTCGTTCTGGTATATCCGCGGCGTGCCGTCGCAGGATCAGCCGCTGCTCAATACGGGCATGACGCGCGACGGCATGTTCCTGATCGAGAACGGCGAGATCGTCGGGCCGGCACAGAACTTCCGCTGGAACATGTCGCCGCTGGTCGCTTACAACAATCTCACGCTTGTCGGCAAGCCGACGCCCATGTTCACGGGCGAATCGTTTGACGGCACCGTGGCGCTCGTGCCCCCCGTGCGGATCGAAGAGTTCTATATGACGTCGGTCTCTCCCGCCGTTTAACGCCGACTCACCGACAAGCCCATCCCATGAGTTCTTCTCGTCGCGACTTTATCAGAAAGTTCGGCGCCGGCGCGGCGCTGACGTTGTACTCGCGTGATCTGCTCGGGCAGATCATTGCCGACTCGCCGCAAGGCAAAGTCATGGAGACCAAGTTCAAGGGTCTCGCCGATCTCGTGTTAGGTGAAGCGAAGCTGGCCGGCTGCACCTACGCCGACGTCCGCTTCACCATGAATTCGTCGCTGCCAGGCGCCACGGCCAACTTCCGCACGGCGGGCGGTGGCGGTGGTGGTGGATTTGGTGGCGGCGGTGGTGGTGGTGGCGGTGGCGGACGTGGCGGCGGTGGTGGTGGTCGCGGTGGTGCGCGCGGCACGGGCATCCCCACGGATGCCGATCGTCAAGCGGGCGGCTTTGGTGTGCGTGTGATTCACAGCGGCGTGTGGGGCTTTGCCTCCAGCCCCATCGTCACCGAAGACGAACTGCGTCGCGTGACGCGCGTGGCGACGGAAGTGGCCAAGGCCAGCGCCATCGCCAAGAAGACCGATCTCAAGCTCGCGCCGGTGCAGGCGTACCAGCAGAACTACATCACGCCGATGGTCAAGCATCCGTCGTCGGTGTCGGCCACGGACAAGCAGGCGTGGGCGCAGGCCATCGTGGACAAGGCCAGCAAGATCGCGGGCGTGACGGCGGTGAATGTCACGGCCAACCATGGCTACGAGTGGCGCTACTACGCCAGCAGCGAAGGCTCGTACATCGAGCAGGAGCTGTTCTCCACCACGCCCAACATGACCGTGACGGCGAAGGTGGGCGACAACACGCGCACGCGGAACTATCCCGGCGTGGCTGGCATGGGCGGGTGGGAGTTTGCGGAGAACTGCGACTTTCTCGATCAGGCCGAGAAGGTGGCGACGGACGCGGTGGAGATGTGCACCGCCAAGCCGTTGGGTTCGAGCGGTCTCAAAGATCTGATCTTGTCGCCGTCGCACGCGATGCTCACGATTCATGAAATTGTGGCGCATGCCACCGAGCTGGATCGCATCGTGGGCTACGAAGCGAACTACGCCGGCACGAGCTTCGTGAAGATCTCCGACGTGGGCAAGCTCAAATACGGCTCTAAGCACTTCAACGTCACCGCGGACAAGACCAGCACGGGCTTGGGCACGGTAGGCTTTGACGATGACGGCGTGAAGTCGCAGAAGTGGCCGCTCATCCGCGATGGCGTGCTGGTGGGACTCACCACCAATCGCGAAACGGCACACCTCATGGGCGAGAAGGAAAGCCGCGGGTGCACCTTTGGCAGCACGTGGCGCGACTATCCGTTCCTGCGCATGCCCAACGTGCATGTGGAGCCGGGACCGGCCGATTCGCCCACGCGCGACCAGATGATTGCCGACGTGAAGGACGGCGTGATGATTGATGGACGCGGCAGCTACTCCATCGATCAGCAGCGCTACAATGGCCAGTTCGGCGGCCACATCTTCTGGGAAATCAAGAACGGCAAGATCACGCGGCAGGTGACCGACGTGACGTACAACGCCATCACCACGGACTTCTGGGCCAATCTCGACGGCATCACGGGTCCGAAGGAATGGCAGATGCACGGCACGGGCGGCGATGCGAAGGGGCAGCCGACGCAGACCAACAGCATCTCACACGGCTCGCCGTGGTTGTGCATCCGTAAGATTCAGGTGGGCGCCGCGTTCGATTAAGCGCGACCGCACACTGG
>CALQGY020000098.1 GCA_943330235.2 Candidatus Kuenenia stuttgartensis | reverse complement strand
GTTGTACGCATCGCTGCCGTACCAGTCGGTATGGCCTTCGATGGAGATGCGGATGGTCGCATCACGCTTCATGGCATCGACGACGGTCGCCAGCAGCGCCTTACCGGCCGGAAGCACGGCGGCCTTGTCGAAGTTGAAGTGCGTGCTGTCGAGGCGGATCATGGCGACCGGCGCCGGCGGCGGTGGGGCAATGCACGTCAGCGTTGCCGTGGCGCTCTTGCTGCTGCCGTACGCGCTCTTGGTGGCCGTGATCGTGGTCACGCCGCCGCTCACGCAGCTGGCGGTGCCGTTGCTGATGGAGGCCACGCCGGTGTTGGACGACGTCCAGCTGGAGGCGGCGCCCAGGTCCACACCGTCCGCATCCTTCGCGGTGGTGGTGAACGATGCGGTCTGGCCCACGTCCTTGGTCTGCGTCGGCGGCGTCAGCGTGAACGTCCACTCCGGGAACGGCACGGTGACCGAGGCCGAGGCGGCGCGCTCGATCTTCTTGACCATGCCCTTGCAGGTGATGGTCGCGGTGCCGGCCTTGATGGCCTTCACGTTGGCGGAGTTGTCCACCGTGGCGACGCTGGCGTCGCTGGAGGTGCACGACAGGCCCACGACCTTATTGGTCATGATGGGGCGCTGCTTCATGTCGACGGCGCTGAGCGCGAACTGGCGGCTCGCGCCGCGGGCAATCGTCGCCGTGGCCGGCGCGATGGCCATCGTCCAATCGAACTTCGCCGCATCACCGGCGCAGGCGCCGCGGAGCGCGTACGTCACACCGGCGCGCAGGCCGAGGTTCTTGGACGTGCCCGTGATGGACTGCTCGTTCGGCGACGGATTGAAGTCCGCCAAGCCGTCGACGCGGGCGCCCCACTTGCCCTCGCCGCAGATCTTGAGGCCGACCATCGTCGCGATGCCGTCTTCGTACTCGTTGGGGGTGGAACGGCCCTTGTAGATGGAGTTCACATAGCCGCCGCCCAGCACGAGGGCGGTCTTGCCGGCCAACGGCACGGTGAGCGTCGCGAGTCCACGGAACGGGCTGTACTTGATGCTCTCGTTGGGGGCGCGGTTCGCTTTGGTGGCGCCGTACTGCAGATTGCCTTCCACGCCGAGCCAGCGATAGACGCTGACGCCCAGCATGCCGCCGATGCCGACGGGGTTATCCATCTTGAGTGCGTCGTCGAGCTTCGTGTAGTGACCGAATGCGCCCACTTCCACCTTCGACGCGATCCCCTGCGCCTGCGCCGTCGATACCGCGACGGTCAGCAGCGAGAGTCCGACCAGAAATTTTCTCATGCAGTCCCCGTTGTAAGCGTGATAGCGGCAGAACGAATTCTGCCGTCCCCCCAATAGAGGGCAGGCGGAAAATTAAACCCGTCGGGCGCATCGGGACACAGTGTCAGGGATGTCCGTAGCACGCCGCTGGTGCACCGCAAGAACGCCTCTGGGCCCTGTTCGCTCACCGTTGACCACGGTTGCGCGCGGTGCACGGTCCTCCGGTTCGCCGCACGCGGGCCCGATCCGTGGCCCGATCCCTGCCGGATCCGTAGCCGATTCGTGGCCGATTCGTGCCCAGTCTCGACGTGGAGGCTAGAGGGCCAGCAGCCGCCGCATGGCGGCCTCGATCGCCCCCGCATCCGGGAGCACCGCGTCCAGCAGTTGCGGATGGTACGGCATGGGAATGTCGCGCGGCGCGAGACGCTCAACGGGGGCGTCGAGGAACCAGAAGGCGTCGCTGGCCAGCGTACCGGCAATTTCGGCACCAAACCCAGCGGTGAGGTTGTCCTCGTGCACGATGAGGCAGCGGTGCGTTTTGCGGACCGATGCCAGCACCGCCTCCCGATCCCACGGGGCAATGGTGCGCAGATCGATGAGTTCCACCTGCTCCCCGACGGCCTCGGCGGCCTCGGCGCAGCGATGGACCATCGCGCCCCACGAGACGACCGTGAGCTCCGTTCCCTCGCGCATCACGCGCGCTCGGCCGAAGGGCAGGACGTAGTCGTCGCCCGGATAGCGCGCACTGCCGTCGCCCGTCATGAGCAGCGAGCGGTGCTCGAAGAAAATGGTGGGGTTGGCGCCGCGCATGGCCGCGCGCAGCAGCCCGACGGCATCGGCGGCGTTGGAGGGCATGGCCACTTGCCAGCCGTACGCGTGCGCGAAGCGGACCTCGTCGCTGAGGCTGTGCCACGGATCGCCGACGTCCTTGCCGAACCCGCCCGGCATGCGCACCACGATGGGCGCCGCAAAGCGGTTGGCCGTCCGCCACCGCATGGTGCCGCAGTTGTTGAGCTGCTCGGTGGCCGGGTCGGCGTACTTGCGGAATTGGATCTCCGCGACCGGCATGAGCCCGCTGATGGCCATGGCGACGGCACGCCCGATGATGGCTTCTTCGGAGAGGCTGGTGTCGAAGACGCGCTCGATGCCGAACTGCTTCTGCAACCCTTCGGTGACCAGGTGCACACCGCCCTTCTTGCCCACGTCCTCGCCGAAGACGACCACCTTGGGGTTGGCCGCGAGCTCCGTGCGCAGCGTGCGGCGGATGGCCTCGGCGAAGCGCAGCAGCTCGCCGCCCTCGGCGGGGACATCCGAACCGCCCAGCGCGGCGCGCTCCGCGTGCGACAGTCCGCCCAAGGGCTCGGCCACGTCGGGCGACGGATCCTCATACAGGTGCTGCGCGATGTGCGCGGCGTCGGGGATGGGGCGCGCGCGCGCCGCGTCGAGGGCGGCGGAGACGTCGCCGGCCACTTCGGCTTCGAGTTCCTGCCAGTCGTCCAGAGACATGAACGCCGGCACCAGATACTGCCGCAGCTTGGGCAGTGGATCGCGCGCCAGGTCGGCGGCGATGTCGGCGTCGGTGCGGTAGCCCTTCTGGTTGTCGGGCCCCGAGTGACTGGAGAGGCGCGGGACCGTGAGGCGCACCAGCGCGGGCCCATGCCCGGCGCGGACGTGCTCGACGGCCTCGTGCAGCTTGCCCGAGGCGTCGTGCGGATCGGCGCCGTCGCCGTTGCGGATGAACAGATTGGTGAACGACGCGAGATTGCGCGCGATATCGGCGCCGGGCGTCTGCATGTCGCCGCTGACCGAGATGCCGAGGTTGTTGTCCTCGATGTAGAACAGCATGGGCAGCTTGAGCGTGGTCGCCATGGTGAGCGCGGCCCAGAAGCCGTTGGTGGCCACGGAGCCGTCGCCGCCCAGCGCGACGCTGAGGCAGCCGGCGTAGCGCGCGTCGTTCAGCGTGTCGCGGTGGTAGACAATGGACTGCGCCCAGCCGGCGGCCGGCGTGTACTGCGAGCCCACGTCGCCCGACATGGGGAGCACGACCGCTCCCTCGCGATTGGGGAGATTGCACACCACGCCGATATCGCGCCCGTCGCTGAATCCGCCGGCGCGCCCGAGCGGACTGCCCAGCGCATCGTCCAGCGGCAAGCCGACGGCCAGCAGCACGGGGCGTGAGCGGTAGTACGCGCCGACGCCGTCACGCGTGCCAGTGAGCAGTGACCCGAGAATAACCTGGGCCATGTCGTGACCACGCGCCGAGAACTGGTACAGCACGACGTGCTCTTTTGGCACCGAGGCGCGGTTCCGGTTCGTGGACTCCTCGATGTCGTCCAGCGCCCGCGAGGCCAGCGTGGTGTACGCGATGCGGCGCCAGTCAAACCCGGCGCGCGGCGCGGCCGAATTGTTAGCGGACGCGGCACGGGACGAAGGGGCCGAGCGCTTCACGGCGGAGGACGAGCGAGTGGGGGAGGAAGCCATCCTGCAATGTCGCCGATGGTGCGGGGAGATGGAACTCCGCAGGCGCCGCAGACGTGCGCCCGCACTAACTTTCCCGTATGGCCGACCTCTCTCTCCTGACCGAACTGCGCGATGGCGTGTTGCTCATCACGCTCAATCGCCCCGATGTCCTCAACAGCTTTAACGCCGAGATGGCGTTGGCGATGCAGGCTGCGCTGCAGCGCGCGGCGGACGATGCCGCGGTGCGCGCGGTACTGATCACCGGCACCGGACGCGGCTTTTGCGCGGGGCAGGATCTCGCGGAAGTGCTGCCGCAGGGCGATGGCCCCATGCCAGACATCGGCGCGGTGGTGGTGCGCAGTTACAACCCCATCATCCGCGGCATTCGGCATCTCGAGAAGCCAGTGCTATGCGCGGTGAACGGCATTGCGGCTGGCGCCGGCGCGAACCTCGCGTTTGCGTGCGACATCACGCTGGCCGCCGACGAGGCGACGTTTGTGGAGAGCTTCGCGAAGCTTGGGCTGATTCCCGATACCAGTGGCACGTTTATCGTGCCGCGTCTGGTGGGGATGCAACGCGCCACGGGGATGTTCTTCCTGGCCGAAAAGATGACGGCGGCGAAGGCGAAGGAGTGGGGGCTGATCTGGGATGTGGTGCCCAAGGCCACCTTGTTCGACACCGCCTTCGCGATGGCGCAGCAGTTGGCGACGCAGGCCACGCGCGGCTTCGGGCTGACCAAGCGCGCGATGAACGCCTCGTTCACCAATTCGCTGGATGCGCAGTTGGACGTGGAGGCGCAGGCGATGACCGAGGCCGGTCGCACGGCCGATTACGAGGAAGGCGTGCGCGCGTTTCTCGCCAAGCGCGCTCCGGTGTACCGCGGCGCATGAG
Source organism: Candidatus Kuenenia stuttgartensis (assembly GCA_943330235.2). Lineage (GTDB taxonomy): Bacteria > Gemmatimonadota > Gemmatimonadetes > Gemmatimonadales > Gemmatimonadaceae > Gemmatimonas > Gemmatimonas stuttgartiensis_A. The sequence continues at coordinate 10,380 of CALQGY020000098.1, read as the reverse complement.
TGCTCTTGTGACGGATTCAGCGCAGGGCCGCATGGCGTCGTCGGGCATGGTGGGGGTGATCGGTGCCGGCGCGATGGGCGCGGGGATCGCGCAGGTGGCGGCGGTGCATGGGCACGCGGTGCTGCTGGCCGACGCGCAGCCGGCCGCGGTGGTGCGTGCGCGCGAGGGGCATGCGGCCGCGATGGCGCGCGATGTCGAGAAGGGGCGCCGCACGCGCGATGACGCCGATGCGGTGCTCGCGCGGATCACGTACGTCGACGGCGTGGACGCCGCGTCGCTGGCGGCGTTTGCACCGTGTGCGATCGTGATTGAGGCCATCATCGAGCAACTGGCCGCCAAGCAGACGATTTTCTCCGCGCTCGATGCCATTGTCGCGCCGACGGCCATTCTGGCGAGCAACACGTCGTCGCTCTCCATCGCCGCCATCGGTGGCGCGTGCCGGCATGCCGACCGCGTGGTGGGCGTGCACTTCTTCAATCCGGCGCCGCTCATGCCGCTGGTGGAGATCATCTCCGCCATCTCCACCGCGCCCGCGTATGCGGACGCCGCGCTGGCGCTGGTGGCGGGGTGGGGGAAGACGCCGGTGCGCGTGAAGGACACGCCGGGCTTTCTGGTGAACCGCGTGGCGCGGCCGTTTTACGGCGAGTCGCTGCGCATGTTGGAAGAAGGCCTGGCGGACGAAGCCACCATTGACTGGGCGCTCACCACCATCGGCGGGTTCCGCATGGGGCCGTTCACGCTGATGGATCTGATCGGCAACGATGTGAACTTTGCCGTGTCGTGCTCGGTGTACGAGAACACGTTTCATGATCCGCGCTATCGGCCGTCGGTGACGCAGCAGCGCTATCGCGAAGCGGGCTGGCTGGGGCAGAAGTCGGGGCGCGGGTACTACCGCTACGACGGCAGCCCCAAGCCGGCGCCCACGGAAGACACGGTTCTTGGTCAGCAGATTGTCGATCGCGTGTTGGCGATGCTGGTCAACGAAGCCGTATCCGCCGTGGAGATGCAGTTGGCCACGTCCGCGGATATCGAAATCGCGATGACCAAGGGCGTGAATTATCCGCGCGGTCTGCTGGCGTGGGGCGATGCGATTGGCGCCGCCAACGTGCTGGCTGAACTGGAGCGGATGCAGCGCGAGTATGGCGATCCGCGCTACCGCCCGTCGCGGCGGCTGCGCGCGGTGGCCCACCGTGACGGACGGTTGCTCGATGACTGATGCCGCGTCCACGCCCGAGACCGTCGCGCCGTCGTTCGCGTCCACGCGTGCGCTGGTGGATTCACTGCTGGCGCGCGACGCCTTCTCGCAGTGGCTGGGCCTTGAGGTGCTGGAGGCCGAAGTGGGCCGCTCGGTGCTCCGCATGGTGGTGCGCGAGGACATGGTCAACGGCTTCGGCACCTCGCATGGCGGGATTTTGTTTTCGCTGGCCGATAGTGCCTTCGCGTTCGCCATCAATTCGGGTGGTGTTCTCAGCGTCGCCATTGATTGCACCGTGAGCTTTCCCGCGGCGGTGCGCCCGGGCGACGTGCTGACCGTCACGGCGCTGGAAGACAGCAGCAGCAACCGGCTCGCGTTTTGTGTCGCGACCGTGCGCAATCAGGACGATGTGATTGTGGGTCATTTTCGCGGTACCGGATTTCGCACGCAGCGTCCCCATCTGCCCCCACCATGACTGACACGACACGCGACGCCTTCCTGATTGATGGCGTCCGGACTCCTATTGGCAACATCGGCGGCGCGTTGAGCGCGGTACGCGCCGACGATCTCGCGGCGCACGCGATCGCGGCGCTCCTGGCACGGCATCCGTCGCTCGATGCCGCGCACATCACCGATGTGATTTTGGGCTGCGCCAATCAGGCCGGCGAAGACAATCGCAATGTGGCGCGTATGGCGCTGCTGCTGGCGGGGATGCCGCACACGGTGCCGGGTGAAACGGTCAACCGGCTCTGCGCCTCGGGGCTGAGTGCGCTGGCCGGTGCCGCGCGCGCCATCAAGAGCGGCGAGGGCGACCTGTTCATTGCGGGTGGTGTGGAGAGCATGACGCGTGCGCCGTTTGCGTTGTCCAAGGGGTCGACGCCGTTCGCGCGCGATGTGCAGCTGTTCGATACCAGTCTCGGGTGGCGGTTTGTGAACCCGAAGATGAAGACGATGTTCGGCACGGATTCGATGGGAGAGACCGCCGAGAACGTCGCCGCGCAGTATGGCGTGTCGCGCGTCGATCAAGATGCGTTTGCGGTGCGCTCGCAGCAGCGCGCCGCGGCGGCGCGTGCGGCGGGGCGCTTTGTCGAAGAGATCGTGCCGGTGCCTATTCCGCAGAAGAAGGGGGAGCCGGTGCTGGTGTCGCAGGATGAGTTCCTGCGCCCCGACACCACCATGGACACGCTGGCGCGTCTCAAGCCGGTGTTTCGCCCCGATGGCTCTGTGACAGCGGGTAACGCGTCGGGGCTCAACGACGGCGCGGCGGCATTGCTGGTGGCCTCGTCGCAGGCCGCTCGTGTGCACGGGCTCTCGCCCATTGCCCGCATTGTCAGCAGCGCCGCGGCGGGTGTGGAGCCGCGCATCATGGGCATGGGACCGGTGCCGGCGTCGCGCCTCGCGTTGGCGCGTGCGGGGCTTGATCTCGCGCAGATGGACGTGATTGAACTGAACGAAGCGTTCGCGGCCCAAGGGTTGGCGTGCCTGCGTGAGTTCGGCCTGGCCGATGACGATGCGCGCGTGAACCCGAACGGCGGCGCGATCGCCCTCGGCCATCCGTTGGGGTTGAGCGGTGCGCGCCTGGCGCTTACGGCGGCGCGCGAATTGCAACATCGGCAGGCCCGCTACGCGCTGTGCACCATGTGCATTGGGGTGGGGCAGGGCTTTGCGATGGTGATTGAGCGCGTGTAGCGCCCCGCGAATTTTTCGAAAACTGCGAACACCGTGATTCCTGCTGCCACGCGACGCGTCGCACAGGCTCCTCCGAAACACCCGACTGGTTGAGACGCATGCTGACGTTGATGAATTACGCCCACGGTGAGTGGGTGCAGGGCACCGGGAAGACCGCCGATCTCATTCACGCCGTCACCGGCGAGAAGATCGGCGAAGCCGGCAGCGGTGGGCTCGACTTCAAGGGCATGGCGCATTACGCGCGCACGGTGGGCGGTCCGGCGCTGCGCGCGCTGACGTTCCATCAGCGCGCGGCGATGCTGAAAGCGATGGCCAAGTACCTGATGGAGCGCAAGGATGCGTTTTACGTGCTGTCCAGCGCGACTGGCGCCACGAAGACCGACAGCTGGGTGGATATCGACGGCGGCATCGGCACGTTCTTCGCGTATTCAAGCCGCGGACGCCGCGAATTTCCCAATGAGACGTTCCACGTGGAAGGCCCCGCGGAATCGCTGTCGAAGAACGGGACGTTTGTGGGCCGCCACATCTGCGTGCCGTTGGAAGGCGTGGCCATTCACATCAACGCCTTCAACTTTCCCGTGTGGGGGATGATGGAAAAGATGGCGCCCGCGTTGCTGGCCGGTGTGCCGTGCATCGTGAAGCCCGCTACCTCCACCAGCTTCCTCACCGAAGCGGTGTTCCGCGCCATCGTGGAGTCCAACATTCTCCCGCCTGGGGCCGTGCAGCTCATCTGCGGCAGCGCGGGCGACTTGTTGTCGCACGTCACGGAGCAGGATGCGGTGGCCTTTACGGGCTCTGCCGCGACCGGTCAGATGCTCAAGGAGAGCCGCGCGATTCTCGAGCACTCGGTGCGCTTCAACATGGAGGCCGACTCGCTCAACTGCTCGATTCTGGGCCCCGACGCGGCACCGGGCACCGAAGAGTTTGAGCTGTTCATCAAGGAAGTCACTCGCGAGATGACCACCAAGGCCGGCCAGAAGTGCACGGCCATTCGGCGCACCATTGTCCCGGCCGGCATGGAAGAGGACGTCGTGAAAGCGCTGCGCGCGCGGTTGGAGAAGACCACCATCGGCGATCCCACCGTGGAGGGCGTGCGCATGGGGCCTCTGGCCAGTAAAGGGCAGGTGCGCGACGTGGGCGCCAACGCCGAGCGCATTCGCGCTGCGACGGAGCTGGTGTTCGGCGGTGGCGATTATCAGGTCGTGGGTGCCGATCGCGAGAAGGGCTCGTTCTTCGGCCCCATGCTCATGGTGTGCAACGATCCATTCAGTCATCACGAGCCGCACGACATCGAAGCGTTCGGCCCGGTGAACACCATCATGCCGTACCGCACGCTCGATGATGCCGTGGCGTTGGCCAAGCTCGGGCGCGGCTCGCTGTGCGGCTCGTTGATCACCGCCGACCCGCAGGTGGCGCGCACGGTCATTCTGGGCACCGCTGCGTATCATGGCCGTATGCTGGTGCTGGATCGTAGTAGCGCGAAGGAGAGCACCGGACACGGCTCGCCGCTGCCCAACCTGGTGCACGGTGGTCCCGGTCGGGCCGGCGGCGGCGAGGAGATGGGCGGCGCGCGCGGCGTGCTGCATTACATGCAGCGTACGGCCATTCAGGGGAGCCCCAGTGTGCTCACGGCCATCACCCGCGAATGGACCAGCGGCGCGGCGCAAACCACCGATGCGGTGCATCCGTTCCGGAAGACATTCGACGAACTGCACGTGGGCGACACGCTCGTCACCGGATCGCGCACCATCACGCTTGATGACATCGTGCGGTTTGCGGAGTTGAGCGGCGACAAGTTCTACGCGCACATGAACGACGACGATGCCCGCACCAACGGCGTCTTCGAAGGGCGTGTGGCGCACGGGTACTTCATCGTGTCGGCCGCCGCCGGGCTGTTCGTTGATCCGGCGCTCGGCCCGGTGTTGGCCAACTACGGCATGGAGAAGCTGCGCTTCACCAAGCCCGTGTATCCCGGCGACACCATCCATGTGCGTCTGACCGTCAAGCAGAAGACGGCCAAGGACACGCCGGAGGGCGCCATTCCGCAGGGCGTGGTGGAGTGGGACGTGGAAGTGCGCAACCAGCATGACGAAGCGGTGGCGGTGTACTCCATTCTCACACTGGTGCGCCGCAGCGACGTGGTGCCTGCGTGAGCGCGTCGGCCTCGGCATCGAAGTTTGACCGGTCGATTGTCGAGGGACCGATCGGGAGCGCGGTGTGGAAGCTGGCGTGGCCTACGGTCATCCAGAATGTGATCGGTGGACTGCAGGGGATGATCGACCATGTCATGGTCGGTCAGCTCGTGGGGTTCACCGGCAACGCCGCGATTGGCGTGGCGTTTCAGATCTTCCTGGTGGTGATCGTCTTTCTGGGATCGCTTTTTACCGGTATGGCCGTGATGGTGGCGCGGTATGCCGGTGCGGGCGATGCCGTGGCGGTCAACCGCGCCGCGTCGCAGGCGCTGCTGATTGCCATCATGCTGTCGGTGGGTGTGGTGGCGCCGGTGGGGTATTTCGCGGCGCCGTGGTTGCTGGGGCTCGTGCATGCGGCGCCGGAAGTGCAGGCGGAAGCGCTGCCGTTTCTGCGTATCATGCTCGTGTTCAACTTCGGCATGATGATGTTTTACATGGTGGGCTCGGGGCTCCGCGCGGCGGGTGATGCCAAGACATCGCTGCGGCTTGGTGCCACCATGACAGCGCTCAACATCGCGCTCAACATCGTGTTCATCCGCGGACTCGGCCCGATTCCCTCGTTCGGGACTGCGGGTGCGGCGATGGGCACCGTGATCAGCGGCGGTGTGGTGGCGCTGCACGCGTTGGTGCAGCTCTTCCGCGGGCGGTGGGTGCTGGACTTTCGGCATATGTCGTGGCGCCCCGACTGGCATGTCATCCGCACCCTGTTTCGATTCGGATTGCCGGCGGGGATGCAAGGCATCGCGATGAACATCGCCGGTGTGCTCATTCTGCGGTTCGTCGGCTCAACCGCCAACAGCGCCGCGGCGCAGGCCGCGTACGCCATTGGGTATACCGAGCTGTTCTCGCTGGTGACGTGGACGTCGGTGGGGCTGATGGGCGCTACGTCCGCGGTGGCGGGGCAGAACCTCGGCGCTGGGCGTCCCGAACGCAGCGGTCAGGCGGTGCAGGCGGCCAATCGCATCGGTCTCGCCATCGCCGCGCTGGTGGGCGTGCTGTTCCTCGCGATTCCGACGCAGCTGCTGGCGGTGTTCGGTATGACACAGCCGGATGCGGTGCGTATCGGTGTGCAGCTGTTGGCGTTCCTGAGCGTCTCCGGGTTGTTCATCACCACCGCGCTCACGTACACGGGCGGGTTGCAGGGGACGGGCGACACCAAGAGCCCGCTCTACATCTCGCTGATTTCGCAGTTTGCGGTGCCGCTCGGGTTCCTGTCGGTCGTGCAGCTCACGCGCCCGTTGGTGCCAAGTGACATCTGGCTGGCCATCGTGACCGGGCACGCCTTGCGGTGCGCCCTGAGCGTCTGGCGCTTCCGCCAAGGGCGGTGGCGGACGATTGCGGTGAACTGAGCGCCGTCGTGGCCGCTGGCGCGCGCCGGCCGGTGTCGAGGCGGCCACGCCCTGCTGGTGAAGCGAGCATTTCCGAGGCACTTTTCCCAGGGTGCGGCCTCTGCGACCACGATCCGCGCTGTGGTGGCACGCCGACCCCTTCACGCCATTCTCCCGCCATGACGAATCGATCGTACCGTCTCCTTGCCTCCCTCGCGCTGTTCCCAGCGCTTGCGGGCGCGCAGGCCACAGCGAAGCCCGCCGCGAAGGCGGCGCCCAAGGCCGCCCCCGCGCGCGCCACGGTCGCCAAGGCCCCCATGATGGCCGCCGTGGACAGCACGCTGTTCGCGGGCATGAAGTACCGCTTGGCGGGGCACACCCGCGGCGGCCGTGTCACCAGCGTCACGGGCGTGCCCTCGCAGCCGCGCACGTTCTACATGGGCGTTGCCAGCGGCGGTGTGTTCCGCACCACCAACGGCGGTGAGAGCTGGGAGCCCATCACCGACGGCAAGATGACCATCGGGTCGATCGGATCCATCGCGGTGGCCGAGTCCAATCCGAACATCATGTACGTCGGCACCGGTTCCGACGGCGTGCGCAGCAACGTGTCCACCGGGCACGGCATTTATCGCACGAACGATGCGGGCAAGACGTGGTCGTACCTCGGGCTGTACAACATCGGCCAGGTGGGCGCGGTGCGCATTCACCCCAGCAACCCCGACATCGCGTGGGTGGCCGCGTACGGCGACATCTTCAAGACCAACAAGGAACGTGGCGTCTACAAGACCACCGACGGCGGCAAGTCGTGGAAGCAGACGCTGTACATGAACGACAGCACGGGCGCGATGGATGTCGAAGTGCAGCCCGGCAATCCGAATGTCGTGTACGCGTGGATGAACCGCATTGAGCGGAAGCCGTGGACGATCATCTCGGGTTCGCGCGCCGGTGGCTTCTTCAAGAGCACCGATGGCGGCGAGACGTGGACGGCGGGCGGCAAGGGCTTGCCGTCTGAGCTCATCGGCAAGGGCAACCTCGCGGTGACGCCGGCCAATCCGCAGCGCATTTATGCGCTGGTGGAAGCGCTGCCGGGCGGCGGTCTCTATCGCTCCGACGATGCGGGCGCGAACTGGTCGCTGATGAACAGCAACCCCGGGCTCACGCAGCGGCCGTTTTACTACACGACGCTGGGCGCGGATCCGTCCAACGCCGACGTGGTGTACGCCGGCGCGGAAAATTTCTACAAGTCGGTCGATGGCGGCAAGACGGTCACCACTATGCGCGTGCCGCACGGTGACAATCACGACATCTGGATCAACCCGACGAACAGCAACACCATGATCCAGTCCAACGACGGCGGCGCCAACGTCTCGTTTGACGGGGGCAAGACGTGGTCGTCGCAGGACAATCAGCCCACCGCGGAATTTTACGGCGTGTGGATTGATAACAAGTTCCCCTACAACCTCTACGCGGCGCAGCAGGATGAGTCCACGTACGAGGTGAGCGCCTTCGCGGATCCGTACAACAGCACCGTGCGCGGCGGACCGGGGTGCGAGACAGGCCCGATCATTCCGCATCCGACGTTGCCGAACATCATCTACGGCTCGTGCAAGGGACAGTTCATCACCCAGAACACCGAGACGGGACAGAACAAGCAGTATTGGATCGGGGGCCAGTCGCTGTACGGCAACGCGGGCGAAGACCTGCTCTATCGCTTCCAGCGCGTGTCGCCGATGGCACTCTCGCCGCACAATCCGAACGTGCTGTACTACGGCTCACAGTACCTGCACCGCACGACTGATCGCGGCGTGACGTGGGAAAAGATCTCGCCCGATCTGACGGCGTTCCCCAAGTGCTGCCAGGGCGCGAGCGGTGAACCCATCACGCGCGACGTGACGGGCGAAGAATTTTTCAGCACGTTGTACGCCATCACCGAGTCGCCGTCCGAGCCGGGCGTCATCTGGACTGGCTCCAACGACGGACCGTTCCATGTCACGCGCGACAACGGCAAGACGTGGAAGGATGTGACGCCGAAGGAGCTGGCATGGGGCGGTCGTGTGGCGTGGATTGAAGTCTCGCCGCACCGGAAGGGCTCCGCGTACTTCGCGGTGTACCGCTACCTGCTGGGTGACTACGCGCCGTACATCTATCGCACCGATGATTACGGCAAGACGTGGAAGAATCTGACCGACGGCAAGAACGGCATCCCCGCCGATTGGCCCGCGCGCGTGGTGCGTGAGGATCCGAGCCGCGAAGGGCTGCTGTACGCCGGCACCGAGTTCGGCATGTTCGTATCGTTCGACAACGGCGGGCACTGGCAGTCGTTCCAGCTCAACCTGCCCAACGTGCCGATCAACGACATCAAGGTGCACAAGAAAGATCTCGTGATTGCGACGCAGGGCCGTTCGATGTGGATCATCGACAACCTGTCGGCGTTGCATCAGATCACGCCGAGCACCAGCGCGTCGGCGATGACCCTGTTCGCGCCGCGTGACGGCTATCGCACGGCGGCGGCGCCCGCGTTGCTGGGTCCGCAGATTGATTACATCCTGCCGGCCGGCGTGCGCGACACGGTGCGTCTTGAGATTCTCGATGCGGCCGGCAAGAGCATGGCCAGCTACAAGAGCGATGCGCCGGTGGTTGCGGCGGGACGCGGTGGGCGTGGCGGCGCCGCGGCCGATCCGGAAGATCCGGAAGCGGCGATGGCGGAGGGTCGGTTCGGTGCGCGTGCGCAGATCGGACCGCCGATGAACATCGTCACGAAGAACGCGGGCTTCAACCGCTTCACCTGGAACGTTCAGGCCGCCAGCGGCCTCGGCGCACCCCCGGGCGCGTATCAGGCCAAGGTCACCGTGGGTGGCGTGACGCAGACGGTGCCGTTCACGGTGCTCATCGATCCGCGCCTCGCGGCCGAAGGCACGACGGTGGCTGATCTCAAGGAGCAGTTCGAGCACAATACGCGCATGCGGGCGATGGTGGCGGAAGCGAATGCCACCGTGCAGCGCGCGCGTCAGGCCGAGACGCGCTTGAAGGGCGCTGCGGGTGCGGCGGCCGATACGTTGTCCAAGGTGAAGGCCGTGTCGGAGAAGCTGAACACGCAGCCCGTGCGCTACGGGAAGCCCGGTCTGCAGGCGCACATTTCGTATCTCGCCGGGATGACCGCGCGTGGCGATCAGAAGGTCGGTCGTGATGCGCTCGAACGCTACCAGGTCCTGCGCAAGGAACTGGATGCCGCCATCCTCGAGCTGAACAAGGCCCTCGGCGTCGGCAAGATCCAGTAAGCCCGCCGTCGCAGACCTAGAACGCCGGACGGAAACTTCCCCGTCCGGCGTTTTGCGTTCACGCATTTTCGCATTCAAACATTTACGCGTTCACTTGTTCCGCTGTTGATCTCTAGCGTCGTTCACCGCCCCCGCCGCATCGCCGCAAACGCCGCATACTGATCCGTCGCCACAAAATCCACCCTTGCCGCCACCACCGCGCGCCAGCGCGCCTGCGCCGCCGCCAGTGCGCCGAAATTGTACGACGCCGTGAAGCCCATATCGTCGGCGGCCGAAAATCCATCCAGCGTGTAGAACCGAATCCAGAGTTGTTGCGCATGCGCACGCTGCACCAGCGATCGCAGCCGCGACGCATCGGCGTGGGTCCACGCGCCCGCGTGCGTCTGTCCGCCCGCCTCCACGACGCCCCACGGAAAATTCACCCATCGCGCATAATTATCCGCCGCGCGCGGGATGTGCTGCGCGGCGGTCATGCGCACCGTCTCGAGCGCCCGCGCCTCCTTCGTCTCGCCGGCGACATGTGCCGGCAGGATAGCGCCGAATGCGCGCAGCGTCCCGCCTACCGGGACGTCATCGTGAAAGCGCCGACGCTGCGCGGTGTCCGAGCCGCATAACACGAGCATCGGCCCGGTGGTCAGTGATTCTGCGTGATCGGGCGTGTTGGTGCGGCGCGCCGTGGTCAGCCAGCGCTCGTACTC
>CALQGY020000097.1 GCA_943330235.2 Candidatus Kuenenia stuttgartensis | reverse complement strand
CTTGAGGATGCGGTACATCCGGTTGTAGTGCTCCGGGGTCACGGCGACGATGGCGGGCGAGGCCAGCATGCCGGCGCGCGACCAGCCGTCGTTGCGGGATCCGGGGCGCGAGAAGCCGCGCACGGCGCCTAGCCAGCCGCTCTCACTTTGCAGCATCACCGCGACACCTTCGGACTTGTAAAACGCCACTTTCTCGTCTGCGGTCAGTAACTCCGAATTGCGGATGGTGCGCGCCGGCGCGGGGCGGGGCGGCGTGATGACCACATGCTCCAGCGCATCGAGCTCCTGCGCGGTGTAGCGCGGCACGCCGTTGGTGAGCGGCGCGAGGTCAATCGTGGGCGGCGGCGTGACCAGCACGGCCTTGCCTTTGAGGGTGCCGCGAAGCGCGGCGAGGTCGGCCTTGGTCTGGAGGTCCACAATCACCGCGTCGGCCACCTGCCGCCCGTTGGTGCCCGCGGTGTGCGCGATGGGGTAGGCCACCATGGGCGAATAGTCGGGCGCCAGCATGTGCAGCGCGACGTACTCGTTGTCCCACGTGACGCCGAAATCCATGTACGGTTCGCTGGCTACGTTCGCGAGTCCCATGCCGGTCATGCTGCCCAGCACCCAGCGCTGCGCGCGTTGCATGTCGGAGGACATGGTGAGGCGCGCGCCGAGGACGTCGGCGATGTAGCCCTCGAACTCCATGACCTCCGAATGCTGGAGGCCTTCCTCGCGGATTTTGGCGACCATGACCCAGTCCACGCCGGGGGCGGGGGCGAGCGGGATGGCGACGAGGGCGAGGAGGGCGAGGGCGAGCGACTTGAGGGGGAGTGGCATACGCGGGCGCGAAGGCGTGAGCAGAGGAGGGCGAGCCGCCTATGCTACGCCACCCGGAGCCAACACGCGAGACGGAGGGCGGGCGGGCGATCCCTGCGCCCTGGATCAGTTCCTACCGCCCTGCGACTCTGGCGGTTGGGTACCGGGACCCGTGGTGCGTGGCCCGGAGTCGCAGGGTTGAGGGACTGATGCAGGGTTGAGGGCGCAGGGTCTCAATAAATGAGTCTATATAGTAGACTTATTTATGACCCTCGCGCATTTCGCCCGCCTGCTTGGCGTGTCGCCCAAATGGGTGCTCAACACCATGCGAGCGCTCGACCTCCCGCCGCAGTACACGCCGGCGCTGGCGCGGCGACTGAGCATTGCGCGCGCCGTCCACGACGGGGTCGGTATGCCGCTACCGGCGGCGTTCGCGATGGCGCGGGATGCGCTGGCGGCGTGGGACGGTGAGCGGTTGCCGGTCACGATGATGGGCACTTCCACCGATGACGTGGCGCTGACGGTCGATGTGTATCGTCTGCTGTCGGCCATGAACGTGCGATTGGCCGACCTGCGCGAGTCGTTCGCCCCGAAGGTGCGAGGCCGACCGCCGCGGGCGCGACGCGATCCGTTGGAGGCCGCGATGGCGTGGGGACTCGACCTCTCGCTGCTTCGCGATAATCTGCGGAAGTCTCCGCACGCGCGATTGCGCCAACTGGATGCGATGCGGGCGTTCGCGAGCGCGGTACGACGGACCGCCGCACCAACACGGGTACCCGATGTTTGAGAGCATGCTGGCGGCGTTGGTCGCGCACGACATCCGTTTCGTCCTGATCGGCGGCGTGGCCGCCACCATTCACGGCTCGGCGCGCTTCACGAACGACATCGACCTGTGCTACGACACCGCGCCGGACAATGTCGATCGACTGATCGCGCTGCTCACCGAATGGCAGGCGTACCTGCGCGGCATCGAACCTGGCCTGCCGTTCGTGCTCGACCGGCGCACGTTCCGCACGACGCCCGTGCTGACGCTCACGAGCACGATGGGCGCGATCGATCTGCTGGATCAGGTGCCCGGTGTTGGCACGTACCGCGAGGCGCTGACGGGCTCCGAAGCGGTCCGCATCGGGACCACCGAATTTCGCGCGCTGACCCTGGACGCGCTCATCGCCTCCAAGCGCGCCGTGCGTCGTAAGAAGGATGTCGAGCACCTCATCGAATTGGAGGCGATTCGCGCGCTCCGCGAACTGGGGTGAGGCGGGACGATTCGACTCCCTGCGCCCTGGATCAGTTCCTACCGCCCTGCGACTCTGGCGGTTGGGTACCGGCCCCGTCGTGCGTGGCCCGGATTCGCAGGATTGAGGAACTGATGCGGGATTGAGGGAGCAGTGTCTCATGTGGCTGGGGCGCGCGGGTTCTGCGCCCTGCTGCCTGAATCCGTTCCTCCCCCACTGCGACTCTGGCCGTTACCCACCATCCCCGCGCACCAATCTCTCAATCGCGCGCATCCCCTCCTCCCCCACATCCAGGCTGTGCTCGTTCACGTACAGCTGGATGTGCGACGCGCACACCGCCTCCGACATTTCCTGCGCGTGGGCTCGCACGTAGTCGCGGCTCGCGGTGGGGTGGTCGAAGGCGTACTGCACCGAGGCGCGAATAGCGCGTTCGGCTGCCGCGGCCATCGTCGGGTCCAGATTGGCGCGCGCGCAGATGCCGGCCAGCGGCACCGGCAGCCCCGTTTCCCGCTCCCACCAATCGCCCAAGTCGATGGCGTTGTGCAGCCCATGCTCGGCGTACGTGAATCGGCTTTCGTGAATGATCAGCCCCGCCTGCACCTGGCCCTCGCTGACCGCGCGGAGAATGCGGTCGTAGCGCATCTCGACCGTGTCGGTGAGTGCGGGGGCGGCGAGACGGAGTAGGCGGTAGGCGGTGGTCTCGCGCCCCGGGATGGCGACGGTGCCGCGCACGGCGTCGTCGAGCGACATGGGGGTGCGCGTGACCACGAGCGGGCCCACGCCGTGGCCGAGCGCGGCGCCGCTGCGCAGGAGGCGGTACTGCGCGCCCACGGCGGCGAACGCGCCGACGCTCAGTTTGGTCAGATCAAACGCACCGGCGTGTGCTCGGCGGTTGAGCTCCTCGATGTCGAGCAGCACCGGCCGGACGCGAAACGGCGCGTCGATGAGGCCGTGCGTCAGCGCATGGAACGCGAACGTGTCGTTGGGGCAGGGGGAGTAGCCGAAGGTGAGTTCGGGGCGGTCGTCGTGTGTGCGGCCCGTATCGCGCGCGCTCATGCGCTCACGCATGCGATCACTCATGCGATCACTCATGGCGTCCCGCCAGCGCATGCGCCTCAAGCGACTCAACGAAGGCCTGCACGAGCGACGGCGTGATGGCGGTGATGGCGGCGAAGGCGGCCGCGAAGTGCCAGCGGGCGCGGTCGTGCTCTTCGATGTCGTTGGAGATGGCCCGGACCTCGAGCGCGGGGATGCCGGCCAGTTGGGCGGCGCGGAGGACGGCGAATCCTTCCATGGCTTCGACGTCGCAGGCGATGTCCGCGTCGGCGTCGGCGTCGGCATCGGCGCCGCTGACTGTCCCGCCCACGCGGCCGCTGGTGCCGATGGGGAGCACGAGCGCGGCGGGGAGCGCGGCGTGCGCCGCCTGCAGCAGCGCGGGCGACGGGCGGACGATGCGCGGCGCCCATTCGGGGGGCACCCCGAGGTCGTGATAGCGGGCTTCGCGGCCGATGACGATGGTGGCCGGGGCGAGCGCGCGGTGGCGACGCGCGCCGGCGATACCGACGTGCAGGATGGCGGCCGGCTGATGGCGGGCGATGGCCGCAGCGGTGGCGGCGGCCGCGTCCACGGGCCCCACGCCGCAGCGCAGCGTCAGCCAGCCGTCGGGGGCCGCGAGTTCCTTGTCGGTGGCGGCGACCACCAGAATGCGTGCGCGCGTGTGCATAGGCGGGAGAAGTCTATGAGGGCGGGGGCGCGGGAGCGAGCGGCGGGGGCGTTCGCTCCCGCGTTCGCTCTCGCGTTCGCTCTCGCGTTCGCTCTCGCGTTCGCGGGGCGCGCGCCGAGCGTCGTGGTTAGCATCCGTGGAGCACGCGATGCATGGGTTCCGTCGGCGATTGCCGTTGCGGTCTCGCGCGCGTTCACCCTTCACCGACCCAACCCGTGGGACTTCACGTCGTCCTCGTGCACCCCGAGATCCACTGGAACACCGGCAACGCGGGGCGTACCTGCCTCGCGGCGGGCGCCACGTTGCATCTCATCGAACCGCTGGGGTTTTCGCTGGACGATCGCGCGGTGAAGCGGGCCGGGCTGGACTACTGGGAGCACGTGGACCTGCGCGTGTGGCCCAGCTGGGAGGCGTTCGAGCGCGCGTTGCCGTCGCTGGGCGAACCGTACTTCTTCTCCACCAAGACCACACGCACCCTCTGGGATGCGCCGCTGGGGGCGACGGACGACGTGGTGCTGGTGTTCGGCCGCGAGACGGCGGGGCTGCCGGCCGCACTGCACGAGCGGTACGCGGAGCGGTTTGTCACCATGCCGATCGCGTCGCCGCACGTGCGGTCGCTCAATCTGTCGACGAGCGTGGCGATTGCGGTGTTTGAGGTGCTGCGGCAGCGCCGGGGGCCGTGAGCGCGAGGGCGTCGACGTGGGCGCGCGTGCGGGTAGCCGCGTCGCACGACGAGGCGCGTCGGTGCGCCGGTCTGCCCTACCGCGTAATCGGCACCACCTGCGGATACGTCGCCGACGAGTATCCCGGAAATTCGAGATCGACGCCGGTGACCGGATCGAGGCGGCCTTCGAGGCGATAGAGGTCGATGCGTTGGGCGCCGTAGCCGACCATGGGGAATGAGCGTACGAGCGTGAAATCGGGGCGTGAAAGCGCCTCGCGCAGGAGGCGACGGCCGGCGGGTTCGGCGCCAGGCGTGGCGCTTTCGAACGCGATCCAGCGGCAGCCGGCGCGGGTGCGCAGCAGGCGGATGACCTCGTCGGGGGATCGGACGTTGTTCTGCTCGACAGTGCCGAATGTGGCGCGCGGTCCGACGGAATACAGCAGCTTGGAGGCGAGCACGACGCGCCGCTGGAATGCCGGATCAAGCGCACGCACATAAAAAACCAGTACGCCGCTGTGATCGCCGTCAAAAAACAGCGCGTCGTCGGGTGCTTGATCTTTCAGGAACTCTGCAACCTCGCGCACGCCCGTCACCACGGGCACGCGGGTGCGCCCGCCGGCCATGACCGAGGCGACAGCGACGGTCACGACCGCGGTCGACCGCCATGCGGGTGTGATCGGGTAGCGACGACTCACCGCGACCACGCCCACGACGGCGGCGAGCACGAACGCCGGGAGCACGAGCAGGATGTAGCGCGGATCGCGCGCGGTGACGATTGGCGTGAGCATGACGAGCACGAGGATCCACGTGAGCAGATACGCGGCCTCGCGACGCCATTCGCGCCACGCCACGCCGATGGCGAGGCCGGTGGTCCCGAGCGCGAGCAGCGGCCAGCCGGTGATGCCGGGGAGCTCGCGCCAGTAGTATGTCCAGGTATCGAGGCGCAGCAGATACGGCACGGACGGCAGATGCCGCAGCGCCTGCACCGGTGCGAGGATCAGGGCGGCGATGACGGGAATGAATCCGCAGAGCGCAAGGATCCCCATCCACGCGAGGTGTCGGCGTGCGATGATTTCGCGCTGGCGCATCACGATCCACAGCCCGCAGATCACCAACGCGCCGGCGCTCTGGTAGTACGTCCCCAGCGATGCGATGGCGAAGCCGACGGCGAGCGCGAGCTGGCGCGTGCGAGCGGTTTCAATCCAGCGGCGCGCGTGATACAGCGTGCCCAACGTCAGCGCGAGCGCCGGGATGTTGAGCATCACGCTGTTGGACCAGAGCACGAACGTGGGCGCCACGGCCAGCAGCGCCGCTGCCCAGCCGGCGGCGGGGGCCATCCAGCGGCGGGCCCACGCCATGGTGTAGGCACAGGCCCCCACGGCGTACAGCAGCACGACCCCTCGCGCCACCGGCCCAGAGATACCGAGGAGCGCAAACGCCGCGCCCTCGACGAGATAAAAGCCGGGGGGATAGGTGGCCGGTGAGAGCGCCGGATATCGCGCGTAATAGCGCAACGCGTAGTCGATGGGGTGCGCGGGTCCTGCGCGGAGGAGGTCCCACCAGAACACGCCGTTCATGGCGTGACGCGGCGAGTCACCCTGAAACCAGAGGCCATCGCCAGCACGGTGTACGAGCGCCATCGCGACAAGCGCCAACACCGTCACGGTTGCCTGCACGCGTGCCGACTGCAGCAGGTGCTCCGGGGCGCGCGTGCGCGCGGTCAGCATTCAAGGAGCGTCACGGGGAACACGATAAGCGCGGGCGGCAAGTAGCTGTCGGGGGGCGAGCGGAGGGGAACGGTATGGGGGAGACTAACGACCGTGTCGCGAGCAACGCGTTCGCCACGCCGGCCGGCCGCCGGCGAGGGTCCCGAGCGATCCATCGACCGCACGGCAACAAGCCGTAATCGATCGCACGTTTCGGTTGGTGCAGGATGATGCAGTGCCCCGCGTTCGCGAGAACGCGGGGCACTGCTCGTATGCGGCGTCCACGGTGTTGTGTCCCGCCACGAACGCCCATGGTGCGTATGGGGCGGCCATTCGCTGCGCGGCCGCTCGCGATTTACGGGTGATTCACGCCCGCCGGCTACGGTGAGGTTCAGCTCGTCGGACTCGCGCGCCTTTTCCGGCGTGGCGGGACGGCGTTGGACGGTCCGCGTCAACGGACCAACTCCGAGCGCACCTTCATCCGGACCCGTTCATGTCGTTGATCCGCCGCATTGCCGCGTTGGTATTGGCCAGCCTCGTCCTCGGCGCGCCCGCCCTCACCGCCCAGACCGCGACCGACGCGTTTCTCTACGCGCAGGGGGCGGGGAACGGCACGAGAACGTGGTACCTCGGTCTTGGGAATCGCTCGTCGGTGACGGGGTTTGCCAACGTCACGTCGACGTCGCTGTACACGCTCTCGCCCACCAACAACGGGAGCTATTTCGGCTCGCTGTCGCCCGATCTCACCAAGACCATCTCCTCGAATTGCGCGAATTGCGGGTCGCTGGTGGTGCGAAGCGCCGCCGCGGGGTGGGGGATCGAGTCCACGGTGATCTCCGGCGGCTGGGAGAACTACGGGGCCCGCTACAGCCGCGACGGCAGCAAGATCGTGTGGTTCCGGGAGATCACGGGCGGCGGTGATTCGCGTGAGATCTGGATCGCTAACGCCGATGGCTCGGGCGCAACCCAGCTGACCTCCAACGGCACGATGGACAATGTCCCCGACATTTCGGCTGATAACTCCAAGGTCGTCTGGAGCGAGGTCGGCGTCCCCGTCGGAAATGGCAGCGCGTGGATTGGTACGTCCAACGTGTGGATCATGAATGCCGACGGCAGCGACAAACACCTGGTCACCGTGGGTGGTACCGACGTATGGCCGCGGTTTTCGCCCGATGGGTCGAAGATTGCCTTCTCGCGGTGGAGCAGCGTGTGGGGGTGGTCGCTGTTCACCATCAACGCTGATGGCACCGGCGAGGCGGAAATTGAGAGTTCTCGCGGGCTGGTCTATCCGGGCAACGCGGGAGAAGTCGGGGCCTCGTGGTCACCCGATGGCCTCTCACTGGCCTTCAATGGGATGCCGACCAGTGGCAGCGCGAATGGATTCGCCGGCATTTACCTGACCACGCTCGGTGACAACAGTCTGATTCGCTGGACCCCGAATGACGTCTCGCAGGGGATCTACGATTGGCGCGAGGTGCCGGGATCGGTGGTGCCGGAGCCCGCGACGGTCGCGCTGCTGGCGACGGGACTCGTTGGCCTCGGTGTGCTCGCCCGCCGCCGCCGTCGTGACTGAAACGTGTTGCGGTGTAGAGATTTGACGGTCAATTGACGCCCGGGGGCGATGGTGGCGGCCGCGTGAAAAACTCATCCGTGTCTGATCGCCCGCCGGTTGGTCCGTACCGCGTCCGCCTGCTTGGCCGCCCGGGCGTCGTTGTGGACGGCACCGGAGCGCCCGACGAGACGGCGAGTATTCTGGGCCCGGGCAAGCCGTTGGTGCTGCTCGCTCGGCTGCTCGTTGAGCCCGACGGTTTGTCGCGCGATGCGCTCACGGCCTTTCTGTGGCCCAACACGCCCGAAGCGCGTGCGCGCGCGTCGCTCAGGCAGGCCCTGAGCCGCCTCCGCCAGCTGCTGGGGGCGGACGTGCTTGAGGCCGGCGACGCGCTGGTGGTCCTCGCGCAGCCGCTCTCCAGTGACGTCGCGGCGTTTCAGGACGCGCTGGCCGCCCATGACGATGAGGGTGCGCTCGCGCTCTACGGAGGGCCGTTTCTCGACGGCGTCTCCATCGGCGATGCGAACGACGCCGAGGAGTGGATTGAACGCGAACGGCGACGTCTGGGTCAACTCATGGGACTCGCCGTTCAGCGCGTTGTGCGCAGTCAATTGGAGCGCGGGCAGCCGGAGGTGGCCCTCCCGTTCGCGCGGCAACTCCGCGACACGACCCCCGACGAGGTCGCGTCGTGGAAGCCGCTGTTGGAGCTGTTGGCGCGCGGGTCCGATCCCCACCCACTGCAGCGGGAGCTCGAGGCGCTGCGCGCCCGGTTGAGCACCGGTGGTCTGGAACACGCCGACAGCGCCCGGGCCTTGCTGGCACGCTATGACGCCTCGCTGAACGCCGCCGACCTGCCGCCGCTGACGGGCGCCGCCGCGTTGTCGCGCACCCGTTTCGTGGGGCGCGACGCCGAGCTCGCGCAGCTTCACACCGCGTGGATGGTCACCACGCAGCGAGGCGGCACGCGGCGATTGGTCTGCGGACCCGCCGGGGTGGGCAAGAGTCGATTGATTGACGAGTTCTGTCGGCGGCCGAAAGCGGAGCGACCGGCGATGGTCGCGGTGCGCGCGCGTCGAGTGGAACGCGATGATCGCTATGTCTTTCTGGGTGATGTGGTGCAGGCGTTGGTGGCGTTGCCGGGCTCCATGGGGGTGAGCCAAGGCTCCGCGACGGCATTGGTGGAGCTGATTCCGTCGTTGGCGCGTCTGTACCCCGGCGCAACGTGGCACGAGCGCACGGGCGACCGCGATCGCCAGCTGATGCTGGCGTTAGGCGATTTGCTGGCGGCGGTCACCGATGAGAAACCGTTGCTGTTGGTGCTGGAGGACGTGCACTGGTCCGACGGCGCGTCGCTGGGCGTGCTCGATCGGGCCACCGCGCGGTTGGGGACCAGCAAGGCGCTCGTGATCGCATCGTCGCGACTGCGCAGCGTGTCCGATCTGGACGGATGGGACTCCGTGACCGTCGGTCCGTTGACGGCCGATGACATGGGCCGCATGCTCGCGCCGCTCGGCACGCCACCGGTGGACGAGGCGGTGGCGGAGCTGGTGCATCGGGTCACGGGGGGCATTCCCCTCTACGCACAGCAGGCCATGCACATCATGGCCGATCGCGGGCAGGTGCAGCAGTTGCACGGTCGGTGGGAGCTGACGGGGCTCCACATTCCGTCAGACGCTCTGTCCTCGCAGCTGCTGCTGGATTCCCGTGTCCGGATGCTACCGGTTCCCGCCATGCAGCTGCTCACGTACCTGAGCCTCGCCGACGGCCCCGTCAGCATGGCCGACCTGCTACGCATGCACCCCGACGCGGTCGCGCTGGCGCGCGAGTTGAAAGTGTTGGATGAAGCGGATTTTGTCGTGGCGCAGGGGGACGAGCGCTGGGCGATCGCGCACGATCTGGTCGCCGACGTGGTGCTGCATCAGGCACCGCTGGCGTTACGCCGAGACGTGATGCGACATCTGGCGATGGCCAATGAGGTGCGCGCCGAAACGCTCGCGGACATCCGGCGTGTGGTGCGCTGGTATCTCGACGCCGATTGCATGGACGCCATGCTGCACGCCGTGCGCCGATGGCGCGCCCGCACGGTGGACGCCCCGTCGGGGGAGGCATTGGCCGATCTGCTCTTGGGGCCAGATGCGTCGCCCACGCTGCGACGTCGCGTGACCGCCAGCTTCCCTCGTGCGGTCCACTCGCCGCGTCTCACCATCGCTATTGTGGCGTTGGTCCTGGCGGTGATGGCGATCGTGGTGCCCTACCTGCTCCGACGTCCGTCGCAGTTAGCGCTGGTGAACAGCCCGATCTACTCCATCACCGACCTGCAGGCGGTGTCCCCCATCTTCGAAGTGCGCAACGCGCTCGGCGATGTGAGTTTCGGGCTCGATGGCCGGACGGCCACCGCCTCGTTGGTCAGTGGTGCCGACTCGATAACCGGCGGTAGCACCAGCATGGTGCGCGATGGCCAGCTGTCGCTGGACTCGCTGCGCGTGTGGGATTCGGGACCGAAGCCGCACGGGCAGGTGGCCTTGCTGGTGCGCGTGTCGGTGCCGGGCGTGCCGGATGTCGTGGTGAACTTGCATCCGCTCACCACCGACAGCTTGTGGCTCGATGCGGGCGTGCTGGCCGGCCAACGTCTCTCGGCCACGAAACCAACCATTCACATCGCGCCGGGCGACAGTGTGACTGGCTGGCTGCGTGTGCGCTACAACACGCCGTACGCCGGGCTGACGGTAGTGCTGTCGCAATTCACGACGTGGCGTGAGCCGCGGACGGATACCGTCTCGGTGGCATCGCTGTTGACGCAGGTGCGGGCGGCGTGGCTGCAGCATGATGTGCGGTACAAGGGACCGAGTACGCCGGGGGTGTATTGGCTGGTGTGGACAATGGCCGCGGAACCGGCCGCCGTGTGGATCAACTCGGGTACGAACTGGTACTGCGGCACACCCGTATGGGGGGATGGCAACGATCTGGCGGCGACAGATACAGCGGTGCTGGCGAATGCGTGGGGCGGGGGGCTGATCGCGCATCGGCGGTTGGTGTGTTCGCCGAGGCCGGAGGAGCCACCGCATTTCGAGGAGACACGGCGGTCGTCGGTGGCGGTGCGGGTGCTCGTGCAATAATGGCGGCGTACCGCGCCGTCGGACGGGCCGTCGACGCGCCGTTGGTACTCGCCGCGAGGTAGCGCGGCACACCGTCGAGCGCCAACTTCGTGGCATGCTAAACGCGTTCCGTCCCTCAAATCCTTGTCGTGGCTAAATCTGCCCTGCCCGTGAAGCGCGGTATCCCGCGTCGGATGATCCTGATTGCCGGTGCCGTCCTTGCCGTGGCGGTCGCGGCCTATGTGTGGCTGCGGCCATCGTCGTCCCCCATTCGCGTGGGTATTCTGCACTCGCGGACCGGGCCGATGGCGATCAGTGAGAACTCCATGGTGGACGGCGAATTGCTGGCCATCGAGCAGATCAATGCCGCCGGCGGATTGCTGGGGCGCAAGCTCGTGGCGGTGATTGCCGACGGCGCGTCCAACCCGCCGACGTTCGCGCGAGAAGCGGAGCGGCTCATCACGCAAGAGAAAGTCGATATCCTCGTCGGCTGCTGGACGTCGGCGTGTCGCAAGACGGTGAAGCCCGTCATCGAGAAGCACAATCACCTGCTTGTCTACCCGATGGCGTACGAAGGGTTGGAGCAATCGCCCAACATCATCTACACCGGCGCGGCGCCCAACCAGCAGATCATTCCTGCGCTCAAGTGGAGCTTCGACAACCTCGGCACGAAGTTTTTCCTCGTCGGCTCCGACTATGTGTGGCCGCACAGTATCAACGCCATCATATCGGACGTGCTGCCGGCGCTGGGGGCGACGATCGTCGGCGAAGATTATGTGTTCTTCGGCAGCTCCGACGTCACGCACGCCATTGAGGCCATTAAGGCCACGAAGCCCGATGTGATTTTGAGCTCGGTGGTTGGCGAATCGAACATCGCGTTCTACAAGGCGTTGCAAGAGGCCGGTCTGACCCCCGACAAAATGCCGGTGGTGTCGTTCAGCATCGGGGAAGAGGAAGTGCGCGCGTTACCGAAGGCCAGCCTCGTGGGCCAGTACAGTGCGTGGAACTACTTCCAGAGTATGCGCACACCCGAGAACGACGCATTCGTTGCCGCGTTCCGCGCGCGCTACGGCGCGAACCGCGTCACGAGTGATGTCATCGAGACGTCATATTTCAGTGTGATGCTCTGGTCGAAGGCGGTTATTGAAGCGGGCTCCACACAACTGAGCAAGGTGCGGCCGGCGATGCTGGGACAGAGCTTCAGCGCCCCCGAGGGCGTGGTATCCATTGACGCGGCGACCCGGCACACCTGGCGCTCCTTCGCGATGGGAAAGATTCGGGCGGACGGACAAATCGATGTGGTGTGGACGAGTGCGAAGCCGATTCGACCCTTGCCTTATCCGCTCACGCGCGGCCGACGCGCGTGGGACACCTTCCTGAACGATCTCTATACACGATGGGGGAACGCCTGGGCGAACCCTGTCAAGGCGAACTAACCGCATATGTATCAGCGCATCGTGCGGTTTATCAGTCAGTCCATCAGTCACCGGAT
Organism: Candidatus Kuenenia stuttgartensis; assembly: GCA_943330235.2. Taxonomy (GTDB): domain Bacteria; phylum Gemmatimonadota; class Gemmatimonadetes; order Gemmatimonadales; family Gemmatimonadaceae; genus Gemmatimonas; species Gemmatimonas stuttgartiensis_A. Next base: position 2,808 of record CALQGY020000097.1, on the reverse strand, counting down.
CATGTTCTGGTTTCTGGTGATTTCCGTCAGCTCCTGCACGTTGCTGGCCTGGACATCGGTGACGATCTCGCAGGCGTCGCTCAAGACGAGTGTCGAGCAATTGATGTCGGTGCGTGCCACGCGGAAGGCCAATCAGCTGGAGCAGTTGGCGGTCCGGAAGATCAATAGCGCGAACGCGTTGGCGAACTCGCTGCTCTTGTCGGATGCGACGACGGCGCTGCAGGCCGCGATCGCGACGGGCGGCCTGGGCGGCGCGGAATACGCGAAGGTGTTGAGCCAGTATGGTCGTTCGCTGCGTCGACTCACCGATGGCTTGGAGTTCGAAGATTGCGTGGTGTTCGCCCCCAACGGCGACCTGCTGATCAATCTGCGGAACAGTGTGAACTTCGGCGCCAACATCCTCGTCGGCGACTTGAAGGACACGGAAGTCGCGAAGGTGTTCGATCGCACGCGCACCTTGCTGCAAGCGGAAATCTCGGATTTCGAGCGGTATCCCGGGATGGCCGATCCGGCGGCATTTGTCGCGAGTCCCATTGTGAAGGACGGGAAGGTTCTCGGCATCGTGGTGTTTAAGCTGCTCGATAGCGAGTTGTATAGCGCGCTCAACGACCGGTCGGGCATGGGCGAGACCGGCGAGACGGTGGTGGTGACGCGCGCAGGCGACTCGGTCGTGGTGATCACGCCGGAGCGGAATACGCTGGACGCGGCCTTCACGTTCCAACTGCCGTCCACTCGCGCGAAAGGCGCGGTGAGCCGAGCCGAGGCGCGTGCGGATGCCGACGCGTCGCGCGTGCCCTTGGTGGGTGCGGTGACGGGCATGCATGGCGTGGGGCAGTACCTGGATTACCGCGGTGTGCCCGCCGTCATCGCGTGGACGTACGTGCCGTCGTTCCGCTGGGGGTTGGTGGTCAAGCAGGATGAGCGCGAAGCCTTTGCGCTGATTTACCAGCTGCGCTCCGCGACGTTCTGGCTGCTGGCCCTGCTGCTCATTCCCATCGTCATTCTTGCACGCGTCGTGGCGCGCTCCATCACCCACCCGATCAACACGGCGGTGGCGGTGGCGCAGCGCGCGGCGGCCGGCGATCTCCGTGCGGACTTTGAGATTACGGGCAGCGATGAGACGAGCACGTTGCTGACGGCGGTCAAGACGATGATGGACGAGCTGGGCGGGCTGTACGAATCGATGGAAGACAAGATTCGGAGTCGCACCAGTGAACTGAATAGTTCGAACGAACGGTTGCAGGAGGCGCAGGTGGCGGCCGAAGAGGCCAGCCGCACGAAGAGCGCGTTCCTGGCCAACATGAGCCACGAGTTGCGCACGCCGATGAACGCGATCATCGGGTATAGCGAGATTCTGCTTGAGGAGGCGGAGGAAGAAGGGCAGGACGCCATCATCCCCGACCTCAACAAAATCCGCAGCGCGGCCAAACATCTGCTCTCGTTGATCAACGACATTCTCGATTTGTCGAAGATTGAAGCGGGCAAGATGACGAGCTACTGCGAACGCATCGACATTGCTGCGATGATCGGCGAAGTCGAGTCCACCGTGTTCCCGCTCGTGCAGAAGAATCAGAATCAGTTGGAGATCATCCTGTCGCCGGACATCGGCACGATGCACAGCGATCTGACCAAGATTCGTCAGACGCTGTTCAACCTGCTGAGCAACGCCAGCAAGTTCACCGAGAAATCACAGATCCAGTTGCGGGTAGAGCGCTACACCGAGCAGGGGACCGAGTGGATCCGGTTTGCGGTGCAGGATCATGGTATCGGTATGACGCCCGTGCAGGTCGGTCGCCTGTTCCAAGCGTTTTCGCAGGCCGATGACTCCACCACCAAGAAGTACGGTGGGACCGGGCTCGGATTGGCCATCAGCCGCATGTTCTGCCAGTTGCTGGGCGGCGACATCACCGTAGTCAGTACGCCGGGGGAAGGGTCCACGTTCACCGTCGTGCTGCCGGTCGAGGCGCCGAAGGAAGACGTGCCGGCGACCGATACCGCGCCCGCGACGTCTGCCGTCTCGTCAGAGACGAAGGACACGGCGCGCGCCCTGGTGCTGGTCATCGACGATGACGTCGACGCGCGCACGCTGCTGCAACGCAAGCTCGAGAAAATCGGCTACGAGGTGCTCTGCGCCGCCGACGGGATTGAGGGGATGGCGCTTGCACGCAGTCGAACGCCGGATGCCATCACGCTTGACGTGATGATGCCGGGCAAGGACGGCTGGACGGTGCTGAGCGAACTCAAAGCGGATCCGCTGACGTCGTCGATTCCGATCATCATGGTCTCGATGCTGCAGAACAGCGAGATGGGCTATGCGCTGGGCGCCGTGGAATATCTCACGAAGCCCATCGACCACGAACGCCTGGTTGCGATTCTCGACAAGTTCCGGAGTGCGCGCGCCTCGCATGTACTGGTGGTGGATGACGATGAAACCAGTCGGCATCTCTTGATCCGCATGCTGGAGAAAGAGAACTACCGCACGTCGGAAGCGGAGAACGGCAGCGTGGCGCTGGAGCGGGTGGCGGCCGATACGCCGTCGCTCATCCTGCTTGACTTGATGATGCCGGTGATGGACGGCTTCGGCTTTCTCGCGGCGATCAGTCGCGACCCGGCGTACCGCGACATCCCGGTGGTGGTCGTCACGGCGAAGGATCTGACGCGGGACGATCGCGATGCGCTGAGCGGTCGCGTCGATCAGGTGATCGCGAAAGGCGCGATTGATCGCGACAAACTGTTGACGGAGATTTCCGAACTCATCGCCCGCACGACGAATCCAGCGTGATGCGTCGTGTGGCGCTTAGCGCTTAG